>JBMCCQ010000026.1:0-11296 GCA_048618745.1 Candidatus Nanoarchaeia archaeon | reverse complement strand
GGGCCAGTAGTTTTAACTGATTTCTCAGGACATTTGTATGTGAGTGAGGTTTGAATTGTTTCTGGATTATTATTCGAAATATTGAATTTCACCCATTGTTAAGAAGGATTATTTACTCTTCCCATAAATAAAATATTTCCTGTACTCTTTTCCTGTATTAAGAAAATAAAAGGATGGTCTGCTCTGAATTCAGTATATTCAGGCATGCCAATTGGCCCCATACCCATGGATGTTGCCGCAGCCGCTTCTGTACCTTCTTCATAAACATCAATATAGGCTTTATGTAACACATTGTCAATATAAAGCTGTTGTGTTCCATCCATCCCTGAAAAATCTGCCCCTCTCGTAAAGGGCAATTCCATACCCATTTTTTTAAGGTAATCTGACAAATTATAAGAAGTTTCAAAGGTAAATTTAGGCATGTAAATATATACTGTCTCCGGCTTTAGTTGACTTCTCCAATCATCTAGTTTTTCAGCACTTAGCATTGCCTCCAACTCAGTTATATTTGATGTTTGGGGTTCTTTTCCTTTCATTTCATATTTTCTTTTGGCCATATCAGTTAATTCTGTTCTTGGCAGAAGAACAAGCATAGAGACATTATTTCCCCTGTATGGCATCTCAAGTATTTGTATGCCGTCAGATTCAGCGTAATTAAAATCCAAATCATCATCTTCGAGCCTCATCATTGGCACTTTTGTTTTCTCGCCCGAGGTAAGTGTGAAATTTTCTTGTTTTGTATCGTCTCTGTCAAATTTATTCACCCATTTTCCTTTGAAATATATATCATTTGTAAGAACTGCACGCGACTCTTTGTTAAACATTGAAGGGGAGACTATTTCCCTTATTTTGCTGTTTGTATTTTTTGAAACCCAGTTGTTGATTTCAGAGCTTGCATCACCCGGGTTATTTACAAAATCAAGATTGTTAACTTCCCCTAAATAATATCTACTGATTGTGTCCTTATAGTCTTTTAAAAAATGATAATCTTTTTGCAGCCATATTGCATTAGCAGTATTAAGTTGATATTTACCTCCTGCCTTATTTAGTGTATTTAACATCCTTGCATATGAAGACCTTCTTAAATTATCCTCTGCCGGAAAATCAAAGACGCTTGCAATTTCATTGGCAGTTTGCCCGCCAGATCCTTCATAGGCCATTACCACTGCACTTGAAATACTCCATGGAGAAAAAAATATGTTCTTACTGGTTTCATTACAAATTTCTGAATAAAGATTAATTGCAAATTTATTGTTAGCCTCAACTATCTCATTAACACCCTCGGTTGTTGCACCGCTGTCATCTGCTGTTGGAACAAAAATATCACTCCATCCCAGGCTGGAGAAACCATAAACAACAAACAAAAGGATTACTATTATGAATAAAATAGCATATTTTTTTGCATCCCATTTAATTATTTTTATTTTATTAACAAGATATAATAAAAGGCAAGAGAGTATATATATATATAACAGAGTCAGGAAAAACAGAGGGATAATCAAAATATCCAATGACCCAAACATGGATATTATCTGAAGAGGAAGACCAATTATTTTTAATATCTCCCATAGTATTGTAATATGAAGCACTTCAAACAACCATCCTTCAAACAACCATAAGAATAAGAGTACTGCTGCAAAAATTGTTATGCCTGCCCATAAATTAAGTTTTTTTGAATCAGGTTTAAAAATTTCCTTTAACATAAGACTAAATCCTCCTTAAATATTATTTAAAGATACTGGATTATTAAAAGCTTTTTGAAGTTATTACATTATTTTGTGTTACGCTTAAAAATTAACAGAACTCATTCATACAAAATCCTTTTCTGGATTTTTTTCTCCCTGTAGGAATATGGCACATATACTTTCTTTTTGGTTTTTGGCTCCATTGATGTATAATACATGCAGGTGGAGTATGTCATGGGAGAAGGAGTAAATACCTGCACGTCATCTGCGTTTTTTAGATGTTTTATCTTTTTAGCTAATTCTTTTGCTTCATTCATCCCTGAGCCAGGGTGGGCTGTGATAAAGTAATATGCAATCTGTGCCTTTTTATTATATTTGTTGAATTGTTTTACAAACTCCTGCCAGTTGCCCCTGTTTTTATTCATTAATTTCAGGACTTTTTCATTCACATGTTCTGGTGCAATTCTTATCTGGCCAGGAGTGTGGTTTTTTGCAATTTCCCTGATTAATTCAGTAGTTGCTAAATCAAATCTTATGCCGCTTCTTATATAGACTTTTTTTACACCCTTAACCCTTCCTGCCTTTTTCAGAATACTAATATATGGCTTGTTGCTTTTGTCTAATTTTGAGCAGTCAATGCATTCTTTGCTGCACTTATGACAGTCCATTCCATACATTTCAGCGGATGGTCCTGCGAGGTTATCGATAATTCCCTTAAAATGAGGCATTTTTGTAATCCTCTGGATTTCCTTAAGAATAGACTTCTCACTTCTTGAAATAATCTTATCCCCCTGAGTTAAGCGGATTGAGCAGAAATTGCAATTGCCAATGCATCCCCTGTGGGTGATTATGCTGAATTCAAACCCCTGAATTTCTGGAGGGCATTTGCGGGTGAAGGGCAATTCATAATACTCATCAAGGTCTTTTGAAGTGTAGTTTGGGCTTTTGTTTTGCAAAACATAACGGTTGTCTATTTTTTGGGCTAAATTTTCCCAGTTGCTTAAATTAACGTGCATATCACAAAATCTTTTTTTTGAGCTTGTTACTTCTTCATATGAAGGGAGTTCAATAAATCCTTTTGGAATTTCGTGGCTAATAATTGATGTCCCGGGAATATTTTCTAAAGTTTGGCCATCCTTAATTCTTTTTGCAATCGAGAGTATCTGTTTTTCTGAATTGCCATAAGTTAATATATCTGCCCGGGAATCAAAAAGGATTGGTTTTCTTAGTTTATTATCCCAGTAATCGTAATGGACAAATCTTCTTAGGCTTGCTTCAGTCCCCCCAAGAACAATTTTTGAATCCTTATAGAATTGCTTTACCCAATTTGAGTATACTATATCAGCCCTGTCGGGGACATAATCCAGCTCCCTTTTTCTTTTAAGGGGCGTGTAATTACGCATCATAGAATCAATTGAACCTGAAGTTATGCCAAAAAAAAGCCTTGGCTGGCCGTATTTTTTTATTTCAACCGGTTTTTTTGGCTTGACAATAACTGCAACAGAATAGCCGTATTTTTCAAGGAGTCTTTTGAGTAAGGCTGTGCCGCACATAGGGTGATCGAAGTGTTCTTCGCCTGTTATGAAAATAATATCGTAGGCCATTTTAAATCCTAAAATTTCATAACCCTGCCATCATAATCTTCTTTCATTAGAAGAACTACTCTACTTCCCTCTTTCTCGTCAATTATTTTATACCCTGAATGTTGAGCAATTTTTTGAGCAAATTCCTTAACCTCATAATGCATCGGCATGTTTTCAATAGTAAGCCTTAACCTTGAATAACCTACAAACATGTACGCTTTTACTTCAACAAAGAGAGGATTGGCCTTTTTTAACAACTCCCCCCATCCTTGTGCATTATGCATGTTGAAATTTTTTATCATTGTCAGCCTCAGCGTGGATCTTGTTTTACCTCTCAGATCACTTAAAATCTCAAGGCTTTTATTCAGCCTTTGCCATCCATCAGTAAGAGTAGACCTGTCAACATCCTTAAATATTGCTTCATCAGGCGCATCAACAGACAAATACAATTGCGTAGGAAGGGTTCTTAGCTGCCTGATTTTTTTAGGATACATACCATTACTTACTACAAAAGTGGATTTTCCCCTAGCGTGCAGTTTCTCTATCAGTTCTCCAAGCTTTGGATACATAAAAGGCTCTCCTGTTAATGAAATGGCAAAATGCATGGGCTCCTGGGCCTCCTGAAACTTCTCTTTATTTAACCCTTCGTACCCCCCAAGTCCAGAAATAAGTATTTGTTGGCCCCTGATAGAGTTTTCAATGACCTTATCAGGCTCATCCGGCTCGTCAATCTCTTTTGTTTGGGTATATTCCATAGGGCGCCAACAAAATATACATCTATTGGGACAATGCCCCACAGTTGTTGAAACCTGAGCACACAAATGGCTTCTTATCCCGTAAAACTGCTCTTTGTAACAACTCCCTTCATCTTTTAGGGACTTTTTAGTCCATGTGCAGACCTTAACAGCACTATGCCTGCCAGTGATGTAATTATGCTGTTTTTCAAGAATTGCCTTGTGCTCTGCGTCCATTGAAATCCTGAGAAATTTTTCACTATTATAAAAGTTTTTTATTATTGAAAATCCCGGCAGAGATTTTAAACATGTCTGATATTTTTCCCATAATCTCTCCTGCAGGTTAAAATAAAGTTCCTGCCATAATGGCCTTGAGAAGCCATTCATTTTAGCAAAAACTATATATAATAAAAAAACAATCAAATGGTTATGGGCAGTGGCAAGTTTATAATGGTTGACGGCCTTGACGGCAGTGGAAAAGGCACAGCAGTCACAGGTCTAAAAGAGCACTTTGAAAGCCAGGGGAAGAAAATCTTTGATTTGAGAGAATACTGGCAGCATACGAATGATATCCCTGAAGTGGAAGATGTTATGGACTATGACGTAATCTGCTCGGCTGAGCCTACATTCTCAATGGTTGGAAAAGTTATCAGAGAAGAGATTGTAAGAACCAACCAACGCCAGTATTCTGGCATGACAACTGCCCAGGCATTTGCTCTTGACCGCGAAATATTGTACAAAAAGTTAATAATACCTGCTAAAAAGGCCGGAAAAATTATTCTACAGGAAAGGGGCGTTACGACATCACTGGTTTATCAGCCGGTTCAGAATGAAAAGCTTCAGCTAAAAGAAATCATCAAAATACCCGGAAACCATGTTGCAATAAAAAATGCACCAGATATACTGATAATTGTGAAAGTTACACCAGAAACAGCAATTGAAAGGCTTAATGCACGGGAAAAAAAGGATCAGGCGATTTTTGAAAACCTTGTCTTTCAAAGAAAAGTGCAGTACAGATTTGAAAGCGAGTGGCTAAAAAAGTTATTTACACATTACAACAGCAGACTGGTTTACCTGGATACTAACCCGCCAGCAACTGTTGAAGATACAAAAAAAAGAGCAATAGAAATCTTGACTAATCCAGGTCAATCCTGAGCTGTGGGTAAGATTTTTGAATATTTTCTTTAAGGTCTTGCAAAAATAAGTCACTTGGTGGTTTTAGGTCGCTGAAATTATTTGACACCGTATCTCCTGGTTGGAATTTTGTAAGGCGCCATCTGCATTCAATATCCTGAATGTTATTGGCTATAGCCAGGAAATCCTCTTTTCTGAATACAAGAGATGGAATAACTGTTGTTACAAATTCAATCTCAATTTCTCTTTCATATTTTTTAATTATATCTAAAGACGCCTTAAAGTCATCAATAATCTGCTGTGATTTTATAAAGAAAGTGCTTGAGCGGGTAACCTTATCAAAAGCAGAAGGTATTAATGGAGTTTTAAAATCAATAATTAAGGCATCAACCAGATTTTCAGAAAGCAAAGCCTGAACCCCCCCTGGCTTTGAGGCATTCGTCTGTACTACAACTTTTAACCCAATGCTTTTGCAAAGTTTGCAGAGTTCAATTAATGCCAGTCTTTGAAACAAAGGCTCCCCTCCGGTTATTAAAACGCCTTCAACTGAGCTTTCTGTAATTTGTTTTTTTATTTCTTTTAGTGCAACGAGAAATTCTTCTTTTGAATGCAATAGATGAGGGGTGTTGCACCATGGGCAGTTAAAATTACAGCCGGCAAAATTCAGCTGAACGTACTTTTTACCTTCGTTTTCTTTTGTTTCTACACTCTCAATATAACATTCCATTCTTAGTTAAGAAAAAGAATTAATTTTTAATTGTTTTCTTAATTGGATAAAAAAGTTAAAAAATGCTAGAGTAAAACCCAGCATATATTTTTCTAATTTATGTCAAAAACATCATCAATGGCACAGAGGCCTTCAATTATGCCCCGAGCTTCCAAAGCCGCCTTCGCCTCTTTCTGATTCCTCAAGATTTTCTACTTCAGTAATCTGAGGATGCGCGACGGGCTGAATCAGCATCTGGGCAATCCTCATGTTCTTTTCAATGTTGAAATGTTCTGTTCCAAGGTTGACCATCACTACACCGATTTCGCCCCTGTATCCGGAATCAATAACTCCTGCCAGCGTGTGTATGGAATGCTTAGCAGCAATCCCGCTTCTGTCCCAGATCAAACCAACATACCCCGAAGGTATTGCCATCTGAAGACCTGTCTTTATGACCTTCTTTTCTCCTGGCTTTATAATCTCCTTATGAGATGCCCTTAAATCAAATGCAGCATCATGCTCATAAGCATAACCGGGCTTTTCAACGTTCTTATCCAGTCTTTTAATTTTCAACTCCATCTTCACCCTCGCTTTGTTTAAGATCCAGTATAGAATTTCTCTTATGTGTTATAACTGAGCCATCAACTGCACTCAGTTTAATGTTTATAAAATTCAGCGCCTTTGTTATGAGAGTGATATTATAGACAGGCTGCTCTTCAAGGTTTTGCAGTATTATCATTTTTTTATCAATGATTTCTTTTTGATACTCGCTTTCCTGCAGTTTTTTTGCAAGCTCAAAAGCCTCTTCAATATCAACGCTTACCCTTTCGGTTTCCAAAGGCTGAATTATTCCAGACTCTTTAAAAGACTCCTCAGGTCCGCTCATTGTAATCTCATCGCCTATAACAAAGGTTACAACCTTGTCTTCAGTTTTGTTGTAGAAACCCACCTGGATGTTTTCTCCTGTCATTGAAAAGACATGCACCAGATAGTAATCAGGGTTGGTGTTTATCCAGTCAGTATAAACAGGAGAATTCTTAACTTTCTCAATATATTCTTTTGCCTGCATAAGAAACTGAGTTTTAGCGTTTGTTTAAATAATTTTTGGGAATAATACTCAAATAAACTTACTCATAATTATTAAGTCTTCCCCTTCTGCAAAATGGTTTCTCAGAAATCCCTCTTCACTAAATCCAGAATCTGAAAAGAGTTTTTGAAGCTCAGGAAATACTAGAGCAAAAATTTTTCTTAAACCCTTTTCAATTGCGACCATCTCCAGCTCCTGTAAAATCTGCTTGCTATAGCCCTTCTTCCTGTATTCAGGATTTACAACCAAATCCCTGAGCTCTGCAACACCACTTACATCAATAACTAAAGAAACCATTCCTATAACTTTGTCTTCTTCCTTATATGTATAGAATAAGTCCTCCTTAATCTCCTTTTTATGCCCTTCTTTTAAATATTCATTCGCCCACTCTTTATTATAACTCATCCCTCTCTCCTGCCAGTACTCAGATAGAAGTGAGGCAGGCTCATTATAATCCTTCATTAACTGCAGCATGTGTTTCTGAAGGCATTGATTGTATATAAATTTAATCAGAATTGGGCGGCCGAGACATGGAAAAAAATAAAAATTCCAAAACCCATAATTTATTGTTCTATATGGATGACTACAAAACAGCAAGGCAGCTGGCAGAATACGGAGCAGCTTACCTACTTGATGAAGGCCTCCCGCCTGAGGTGGTGGAAAAAAATATTCCAAATACATACAGGGCACACGCCGGCGAGCTGGAGAAGGCAATTGAGCTGATACCACAAAGAGAACGCCAACACCTTGACAATCTAAAGGAGAGATTTGGCGACTGCAGAGAAGTATTTCAGAAACACTATAGGGTTGATGCAAACATAATAGACAAAATTTTAAAGCATTGCTACAGCAAGAATTAAACCTTAAACAGCCTTCCTTCGGGCCCCGGATTTACTGTAACAGTTTTACCTATCTTATCTTTTGAATATTGGTTTTCATGAATATGGCCGCAGAATGCATATAAAGGCTGGGTTTCTTCTATAAAATTCCTTATTGGCTTATTGCCGCAATGCTCGTCAATAATAAGATCATGTTTTGTGCCAAAAGGTGGGGCATGTGTCATCAGGACATACCTTTTTGAAGATTTTTTAAGAAGCTTTTTGAACTTTCTGGAGAGCTTTTTAAAATGGCTGTCTGTTGTTGAGAAACCATCACCTTCCGCTCCAAGAATAAGCAACTCATCTGTTTCAAACAAGCCCCCATCCATAAAATAAAGATACTTTGTACCCTCGCAATATTCCTGAATATCTTCACCTAGTTCATGGTTGCCGGGAATAATTAACACAGGCTTTTTTAATTGCTCAAATTTATTCAGAATTTTTTTAAGGTCATGACTAAATATAGTGAAATCCCCGCAACAAAGTATAATATCTGCTTTTGTTGCTTTTCTTTGCACAGCCTTGAATGCCTTCATACTCCCATGCATATCAGTAAAAGCCAGAACCCTCATGCTCTTGATATAAAGAGAAATGCTATAAAAAACTTTCTGCAGGCTTTTGGAATAACATCTGAAATATAAAAATGCAAACACAAACTTTTAAAAAGTAAAAATACGGATAGGGCTTTGATGGAGTTTTACAGAGAGGATGCGGAAAAAGTATTAAAAGAACTGCAGACACAAAATAACGGTCTTTCTAAAGAAGAAGCAAGAGAGAGACTAAAAGAGCAGGGGGAAAACAAGCTTAATACTGAAAAGAAAATAAGCCCTTTAAAGATTTTTCTTAACCAGTTCAAGAGTTTTATTATCTATCTCCTGTTCATAGCCGTGTTTCTTTCCCTTTTAATAGGCCAGGTAGTTAGTGCAATGCTAATTTTTGGAATATTAATACTGAATGCATTAATAGGGTTTTTCCAGGAATACAGCACACAAAAATCCCTTAAGGCTCTCCAAAAACTAAACTACATTTCGGCTAGAGCCTACAGAAACAACAAGCTGACTTCAATTGATTCCAAAAAGCTTGTAGCGGGAGATATTGTATATCTTGAAGCTGGAGATATTGTACCTGCCGACTGCAGAATTTTAGAGATAAACAGGCTGGAGGTTGAAGAGTCCTCGCTTACCGGAGAGTCCAAACCTGTAAAAAAATTCAATGAAAAAATTAAGCAAAAAGTAGATCTTGGCGACCGGAAAAACATGGTGTTTTCTTCTACAGTTGTCACCAAGGGCTACGGGTGGGCGGTGGTTGTAAAAACCGGGATGGATACAGAGATTGGCAAAATAACTGCAATGGTGAGAGATGTAGAAGAAGAACAGACACCCCTGCAAAGAAGGCTTGAGCGGTTCGGGAAAAAGTTAAGCTATGCAATTCTCGGCATCTGCCTCTTAATTTTTTTAATGCTCTTATATACAGAAGGTTTTTCAATTGATAATCTCAATAAATTTGCGCTTGTTGCACTTGGCCTTGCTGTAGCTGCAGTGCCGACAGTTCTTCCATCAGTTGTCACAATAACTTTAAGTGTGGGTGTGAACAGGCTGCTTAAAAAAAATGCACTAGTCAGGAATCTGGCATCTGTTGAAACCCTTGGCTCCTGTGATGTGATTTGTACAGATAAGACAGGCACCCTTACTAAAAATGAAATGACAGTTATTAAGGCAGCAACATTTAACAGTGAAGCCAATATTTCAGGACTTGGCTATGCCCCGGAGGGGAAGATTGATAATAAGCTTGAGCCACTGCTTTTTAAGATAGGGGAATTGTGCAATAATTCAAAAGTTTTTAAGAAAGGAAAAGAATGGAGGATTTCAGGCGACCCTACTGAAGCAGCGCTAAAAGTTTCTGCACAAAAGGCCAAAATTAAAGCTAAGGGAGAAAGGCTAGACGAGCTGCCTTTTGATTCTAACAGGAAGATGATGAGTGTTCTGGTAAAGGAAGGCAAAAATAAATATATGCACACTAAAGGCGCCCCTGATGAAATACTAAGAAAATCAAAATACTATCTTTCAAACGGGCGTGTTTATAATCTAACGAAAAAAAAGAAGGATGAACTCCTGCAAAAAAATATGGAGTATGCTAAAGAAGGATTAAGGGTGCTTGCCTTTGCATATAAAAAGATTAGCAAGAAAGAGGAATTTAGGGAAAATAACCTTGTTGTTGTAGGACTTCAGGCAATGGAAGACCCGCCACGCCCAGATGTCATTGAGTCACTTAAGAAGGCTGAGAATGCAGGAATCAGGGTCATTATGGTTACGGGTGATTTCAAAGAAACTGCGCAGGCAATTGCCAAGCAAATAGGCATAAAGGGAAATGTCTTAGAAGGAAGAGAGCTTCGACGGATGAGTGATAAAGAGCTTCATAAGGCGCTCGTTAATAACTGCAATGTTTTTGCAAGGGTTATACCTGAGGATAAACAAAGGATTGTCAGACAATTACAAAAAGAAGAACACGTAGTGGCTATGACAGGAGATGGAGTAAATGATGCCCCTGCCCTGAAAAAAGCGAATATTGGTGTTGCTATAGGGACAGGCACAGATGTTGCAAAAGAAGCATCTGATTTTGTTCTTCTTAATAACAGCTTTTCAAACATTGTAAATGCTGTTGAGGAAGGGAGAGGGACATATGATAATATCCAGAAATCAATTACCCTTTTACTATCAGGCAATTTCAGCGAGATCCTGGTAATATTTTTTGCAATAATATTTGGCTGGAGCCTGCCACTTACTGCTGTAATGCTTTTATGGATCAATCTTATTGCTAATGGTGCTCCGGCAATTGCATTCTCAGTAGACCCTTATGACAGCCAGATTATGAAAAGGAAGCCACTTGACTTAAATATGAGTATTCTTCCAAAAGATAAGCTTTCCTTAATAGGATTTGTAGGGATTACAGGCTCATTTCTGTCCCTTATTTTATTTTACATTTATGGAGGGGCAAAATATACTGTTGAGGATGCAGGACTTATGCTTCCACAAACAATTGTATTCACATATATCGTGTCATATGAGTTACTGCATGTTTTTATGATAAGAGACGAATATAATGTTAAGCAATTAACAAACGGCTGGCTGTGGGCATCCATTTTCTTCTCATTTATGATTCAGGCCGGAGTACTTTACACCCCAGTACATGAATATTTTAAAGTTGTTCCCCTGGCAACCAATCATTTGGCTGCTATAGGCATAATGCTTGTAATTTTTATGTCCCTGCATATGATTTATAACAAATTTGCAAAATGGTATTTCAGACAAATTTATTATGCAGATTAATTCTTTCTCTTAAATAACAAAAATTTTGGGTTTATTACAATTTGGATATAATACTCCATTCCTTTTGGCATTATTTGATTCCAAATTGTAATGAGCCGGGAGTCATCTCGATAGCTTATTGATTGCAAGCCCATCCCCTACCTAAACCTAAAATTTATTTTAG
>JBMCCQ010000025.1:0-11415 GCA_048618745.1 Candidatus Nanoarchaeia archaeon | reverse complement strand
AATTTTATACATGTTGAATTCAATAATAGCAGGAATTGATTTTACAAAATACAAATTACCTGTTCTTACAATCCAAAAGCCGGATGATTCCAAAACACCTAATGACTTTGGTTTTCAAAAATTATGCTTTCCGCTAAAGTTTGCCAAAAAAAGTGAAACCACAGAATTAAAACTCGAAACCCTCATTTCTTCTAATGAAGAAACGAAAAAAAAAGATAAAAAGGATACAAATATTCAAAATGAAGCAAAAGACAACATTGAAAAACTGGTTGAAGAGATAAAAACAATTCAAGAGGAGACAAAAAACGACAATAAAAAAATTCAGTCAAACTACAAACAGCCTCAAGTTAATATTTATCAGGAACATTTTTCAAAATACAAAGACTTTATCAATTCTTACATGTATAACGAAGAGAATAGCACAGTTTCAAGCTCACAATATTTGCAACAGGAAAAAAGAGAGATAAAGCAGGGGGATGAAGTGATGGATTACAAAGAAAGAAAGGAGTATGCGAAAAAACTGATGCTTAATTCACGCTTTGGAAATAAAACTATGCCTCATCAAAGCCAGGGTGAAAAACTCCAGTATGAGATGTGGAAGGCATCAAGCAAGTTCAACCAGATTCTTAGCTTTCTGATGTACGATCATCTTGACATGGTCCAGTAACTTTAGTAAACCAGGTCTTCTGCTTCATAATTGCTAATTCTCTCAGATTCATTGTCTATCCTCAGCCACTCATAAGTGTTGTTTATCTGCCATGCCTGTGGGTCAAATTCTGAAAAATATATATGGTCAATAGTGCTTTTATCTTTAGTTTTTATACCCACATCCTCAAGCCTTCTTAAGTCAACAAAACTTTCAATCCCGTAAGGAGATGAGTTAAGTTCGCCGCGCAGTCTCATAAGGTAGCTTGGGGAGGCATTGTTTTCCCTGTAATAAAAGTTGTCAACATGATACAATAATCCGCTTGCATTTGTTCCGTCAACAAAATCAGTCACATTTGTGGGCTTAATCACATTTACAACCCTTCCTCTTGTTTTTGCGTTATACAGAGGGTCTTCAAAGTCAATTATGCTTAAGTTGGTAACAAGCGGCTTGTCCCTTTCCCAGTAGGCTGTTCCCTGCATATCTGAAACATTCATGGATGTATTCAGCTTTACCCCTATTTCCCATGGGCTTACATGATAGACTGAAACCTCGTTAATTTCATAATCAAGTTCAATAGAAAGCCTTTTTGCCTTTAATTCAATCCTTTCAAACCATGAGGAAAGTTCGCTGTTATTCATTACAGATAAGTAAGTTCCGTTATAAGTACCATTGATTATTATTTTATTGAATGCATCATCAGTGTTATTAAGAAAGTTTCCCTTTGAAGTGACATGCTGCTGTACTCCAAGAAGCCCCCTGTGTGTAGAGATGTAAATCCCCCTTTCAATATCCCTTTCCAGGTCCTCAATAAAATAATCCACTGATTTAATGCGCTTTTCAACCACAAAAGATTCCTGCTGCATCTTGTTCATATGGGCAGACTGTGCAACCATAAACAAAATTGAGACCATAACTAAGGAGATGAGTGTGAAAAATGCGCTCTTTTTTCCTATCTCCATACCCTCACCTCAGCTACTGCCGGCCCCCATAAATAAGGCACGCGGTCTATTGTCTTTATGTTAATTGATAAATGATCCTCATCAAAATCAGTAAATACTCTGCCGTCATTATTGTAGTCAAGATAGCTTAAAAAGTCATACATTGCAACATCATAGGAATCATTCTGGTTATAACTTGGTGCACTGGAGTTTGTATAATTGCATGTTTTGCTTCCCGAATATCCCGAAGGCACATCAATTTGCATTATGTCCCCGAAATAATTTTCAACATGCCAGGTGCACCCTTCTGCCTCGGGCAAAACCTTGCTGTAAGGTGCGCTTGCGTTAAATATATCTACAAAGGCAGTATATATAAAAGAGTTATTTTCTGAGCATGCGCTGTTGTTGTATTCATCCCCTACAATTAAAGTAAAATTGTTTACTTTTCCGGGCTCAAGCTGTACTGCCGGAACCTGTATCTGGAAAGGGTCTCCAAGCATAGAATAATTGGTGTTGTAAGTGTCAAGGTCATAAACATAATCACCATTTACTCTCAGCTTTTTGGTCCACTCGTTTCCTGAAAAGCTTGTGACAAATGACTCCTTAATATCAATATTTTCCGGAATAAAAATCTCTGCACTGCAATTGTCAAAGTCATCTGAAACAAAATCCAGAGGAACTGTGCCGTGCTCTTCATAATTTTCATAAGGAATGTATTCCATTTCAATATATGAATCTTCCATTAGCTTTGAGTTGGTAAAATTCCCTTGGACATCCAGCGTCTGGTGGGAGTAATTTGCCTTTAACAATATCTTCTCTGAAATTTGCTTATAAATTTCTGCAAGCTCAGTTACATTAGTGGCATCATAATAATCTGATTCATTGCAGGCCAGCTCCTTCATAAGCTCTTGTCCATCGTCACTCATCTCATCACCAAACCCCACAGTAAAAAGGGTAATGTTTTCATCACATACTCTCTCTGCGGCTTCAAGAGCAGTAGTTTCAGCAAGGCTTGTGTCATGGCTTCCTGTAGTGTCATCAGTTGAGTCACAATAATAGTTGGGCTCTCCATCGCTCATAAGAATAATGAACCTTAAATTATCTGAATCCTCAACCTGCATTCTGCCTCTGTTAATTGCACAGCATGTGCATGTTCCGCCTTCGGCCTCATAATCTTCAATCTCATCTTTAAGAACCTCCCTTGTGTTTGTAAGCTCCCTAAACGAATTCCCATCCGTGGAGTAATTTACAAGACCAATCCTGTGAAACAAAGAATCGTCAAGTATATGATCTATATATGTCTTGCTTGCATTCTTGGCAATATCAAGAAAACTTGCTTTACACACTGTTTCGTTAGTTGTGTATACTTCATGGTTTTTTGTTTCATCGTAGCCTGTATCACATTCGTCTCCTGAACAGCTACCTGCATACTCACATTCAGTATAACGCCACCAATACCAATACTCATATTCATAACTACAGTAAGTTACTTCCTCCTCACCTTCAATTCCGCATGTATCCATACTTCCGGAAACATCAGTTACAAGAACTGAATCAGAGGTTTCCCCCTCGCCCTTTACTGTTACATTTGAAAGGTTGGCAACACCCATTCTTAATGGCACTTGTGTGGGCGGGTAGGTAAGGTCTTTATCCATTTGGATATTCTGGGTTTCGTTTTGTCCGGGGGCATAAAAGATTGTTTCATTTCCAAGGCTGAGGAAAGTGTCGTACTCATTGTAAAAGGTTACATTAAGCTTTATGTTG
Organism: Candidatus Nanoarchaeia archaeon; assembly: GCA_048618745.1. Lineage (GTDB taxonomy): Archaea > Nanobdellota > Nanobdellia > Woesearchaeales > DSVV01 > CAZBGG01. The sequence continues at coordinate 8,064 of JBMCCQ010000025.1, read as the reverse complement.
GTTATAAGGCCCTGTGCAGAAAGTGAATCATAAACATTAATAAGCCCATCAATTTCGGGGAAGTCATATCTTGTCTTGTTTGTCTGGGTATCGCTTATTGTATCTGTGTAGTATTCAATATTGATATAACCGCCGGCTATATAAGACTCGTTAAACCCAGAATCAAAATTAAGCATAACCTTGTTTTTCCCGGCCCGAAGCTCGCTTTTACAATCGCTTATATTCCAGAGATTAACCTTACCCTTTGAGCCATTTTGCAGGCCGCTACATAAATCTCCATTAACATAGATATAAAAATCTCCGGGGATTTCAGCTTTCATCTCGGCATTGATAAAATTGTCCTGCTCAAAATCAGTCGGAAGCTCAACTGTATGAGTAATATTTCCCTGTCCGGTAAACCCACCAAAGTAAGTAAATTCATCTCTTTTATGCCGGCCCATTGATGAAAAATATATCCTGGCTGCTGTCCCGTTTAATGGTTTTCCTTCTTCAATCCCAGTAATCAAAGATTTGTGGCTTATGAGCTCTTCTCCGGGGCTTGCGTTATTTGAGTATAGCACTTCATCGTCTATAACAACACTTATTCCATGGCCTTCAGGCTCAAAAGCATCTGTTATGTTTTTTGCAAGTCTTTCAGCTGCCTCTTTATTCCCTGAAGCCCACAAAGTGCCAATCTGCTCAAGTAAGGGTGTAGAGTTGTCTTTTATCGTGCCGTTTTTCATAAGTTTTTTTGCATAGCTGTTGTTAATGTCTTTAATGCTTGTTGAGGCCATTATGTTTGCTACATCTTCGCTTAAAAAGTAAACCTGCTCAGTGGGGTTTTCCTGCATGTAAATTAGTGAGACAGAAAATATGGCAGTAACAAGTATAAAAAGCGCAAGTATTGCATCTGTACTGAAAAAAAAACCCTTTTTTATTGCCATGTAAATACCACCATTTTTACAGGGTCATTTTTGTAAATGAATGTTCTTTCAAGCTTTACAATATGCTCTCCTGTTATGTTTAGCTCTCCACCAACAAATCCTGTCTTAGGGGTACCTGCTGTTTTTTCCCCCTCAATTGTTACCACACTTCCTTTTTGGTTTTTAATATAAACCGCAAAATCTGAATTCATGCCAAATGAATTTTTTGTAAGAGTGTAGTTCTGATTGCTTAAGTTATAAAACTTTCTGAGTTTCTCTTCACTTGCAATCATATTTTTTTCAATAATTCCCGGCCTTATCACATTTGAGGTGTTCCACTCCTCCGGCACCCCCTTTGACATTAATGTTTCTGAGAGGCTTCTTGCTTCAAATAAAACATCATCAATTTTGTCTTCACTGCTTTCAAAGATCGGCAAAACCTTCCAGAAAAGCCCCACTATAACTATAAAAATAAACACGGCGAAAATAATTTCCATCGTCCACATTTGAGCCTTACCCGATATATACATTGCCATCCCTTTTTTTAATCTTGTTGTGTCCCTTATCAAGTGAGCCCTGAACTTCGGGTATTGGGTAGTAAAACTCTATTTCAGACCTTGTTGAAATTACTGTGATGCTTCTATTGGTATTACTTACAGTGTACTCAAAACCCTCTATCGTTTGCGGAAGATAAATCTCTCTTACATAACCATCCTTAACTTCTGAGGCCGTAATGAACTCATTTTGCAGATAATGTCCAAAATCATTCATAACCTTTTCCTCCTCATCTGTTGCTGTCATGTCAGCATAGTTATTAAGGATTATTAAAAAAACCAGAGTTACAACAATCATCACTCCAAATAAAATCATAAATTCGTTTGCTACCTGTGACCTTTTCATTTTGAGCTAATATTAATATAATTATCCTCTGCAGTGATTACAATCCTGCGCATGCCGGGGGACGGGTCAAGATCTCCTGTAAGGTTGGCATCAGAATACTTATAAACTGTTATCACTGTATCCTGGTTTCTTACAAAAAAGATTACCCTGTTGTTAGTAATGTTAATGTCTTGAATTTCCTCGGGAAACCTTGCTTTCAGGGTGGTTTTTGCAGGGCTTCCTATAAAATGCAGTTTCTCGGAATTGTCAACAATAGATTCTACTATCTTTCTTGACTGGATTATATTGACATCATCTTTAATGGTTTGCTGATGGTTTATATAAATAAGCATCAGCGGCATAAGAAGCATCAGTGCAATGCCAACCATTAATACATATTCCAGGCTAACCTGGCCCCTCTTTTTTGACATACCAAACCCTTTTGTCTTGTTTATATATAAATTTAATTAAAAATTAATGATTTGATTTATGCGTACTAACAAAGATTTAAAAGGGGGAAAACTCCTCTTAAATTGGCATGAAAAAGTTCAGGATTCCCGCAGAAGATCAGTTTTTAAAAAAGATCAGCATTGCTGTCCTTATTTTGATAGTACTTGTGTTTTCGGGAGCATTATTCCACAGCACCCAGATCTCAGGCTCACAAGAGCACAGCTTTAAAGAATCCGTTTATTATACTGTTGCCTTAATTACTCATACAGACAGGGAAGAGGTAAGCCAGAGTATATTTTACATAGCTGTTGTGCTTTTGGGTTATGTTACGCAGTTTTATATACTCTATATTATACTGGAGTTTATGCTTGAAGGGAAACTAAGAAATATTTTTTCAGAGGTGAAAATATTGAATCAGATAAAACACATGAAAAATCACGTAATTGTCTGCGGCGGGGGAAGGGTTGGAAAAAATGTGGCACTTGAGCTAAAAAAGTACAGCGTGGGCCATATTATCCTGGAAGCGGATAAGGAAAGGGTTGATTTTCTTAAAAAACAGGGGCTGCAGGCCATTACTGCTGATGCCCTGGATGAAAACGAGCTTGAAAAAGCTGGAATTTTTAAAGCTGGCCATCTATGCGCTTGTTTAGGCGAAGACGGTGATAATATCCTGCTTGTTTTAAGCGCAAAAGAGCAGAACCCTGAAATCAATGTGACGGCCCGTGCTACAAGGGAAAAAACAGCAAATAAGCTAAGGCATGCAGGGGCAAGGCATATTGTTCTCCCGGAAGTCCTGGGAGGTATGCAGCTTGCCCATTCTCTTGTAAGAGACGCAAGATACGGCCAATAGAAAGATATAAATAATGCAAACTTATATATCATTTATATGGCTAAAAAAGAGTCCTTTATAGAGACAGGTGTTGATAAGCTTGTTGACCTTATCTCTTCAAAGAAAAAGATAAGTATTCCTGAAGCAGCAAAAGCTCTTGATGTAAGTGAGGATGTTATACAGGAATGGGCTGATTTTCTGGAAGAAGAAGGCCTTATCACCATTGATTATTCTATCAGAACCACTTATCTTGAGGAAAAGAAGCTTGATGAGCGTGATGTAAAAAAAAAAGCCAAGGAATTTTATAATTCAAGGGATGCTTTTGTAAGAAAAGTTGAGAGTGCAAAAAGCCAACTAGACCATAATGCCCAGGAGCTGGAAAAGTTCAGGGAGCAGTTTGATTCACTTAAAAAAGAGATGGGTGACGAGTTTCATTCCGTAAAAAATGATATTTCTGAGCTTGAAAAGCTGCACAGGATGAAAAATGATGTCATAAGGGATATTCATAAGCAGCAGACAAGCTTTCACAAAAAAATCCAGGAGATGGACCAAAAACTTGAAAAGGAAAGAAAAAAGTATAGTGACGTATTAAAAAAAATAGAAAAGGAAAAAAAGGATCTTAAGGCTGAAGAGTCAAAGGCGGAAAACTTCAGGAAAAGGGAGATGGAATTATATAAAAAGCTTGAAAATCTAAGCGAGAATATAAAATCTCTTTCAAAAAAAATTGAGGATGAGGACAAGCAGGTCGAAACGAGCGAAGGGCATTTAAAAAGTCTTGAAAAAATGGCTGAAAACATTAAGACAGAGATTGCTCACGGCAGGGAAAATCTTGATAATATTATTGGCCAGAACAGGGAGCAGGAAAACAAGATTGTAAAGCTCCAGGAGCAGATAATGCAGAGGGCAGAGGAGAGGAAAAAGCACATTGAGAAGACCAAAGGTGAGAGCGAAACAACCCTTAACCGCCTGAAAAAGTTTTTGAATAAAAAAGAAAAACTTGAAAATACCATCAATGAGCTGGACAAGGAGCTTATTAATCTGAAAGAAGAGATGAACAAACTTATTAACAAGTCAAAGACGTTTTCATTGGCCTCAAAGGATGCCGATGTAAAAAAGCATATAAAAAATCTTGAGGAGCAGTTTAAGGATATTGAGAAAAAAAGGGACAATTTTAAAAAGAGGCTTCAGAATTTAATGAGTAAGCTTCATTAAAAAAGGGGTGTTTATGACCAAAAAAACAAAAAAAAGGGGTTCAGTTAAAAAGGCCTCCAAAAAGAAGAAAACGCCTCAAAAAACAGATGAGGCCAAAAAAGAGGCTTCACCTAAGTTTAATATTATTGACCAATACAGTTTTAATTCTGACAATATGCCAATTAATGTGCGTGTTTACACTATGCAGGGCGAGTTTGTTCCGGTTTATGAGGTTTCCATTTCTTCAATAAGCAAAACAACAGAAATGATTCTGGAGCAGATCAGAAAGAAGCTCATCAGGGAAGTAAATCTGGGTATGGCTGATATTACTAAATCAAAAAACAGCAATCAGATTGAGCAGAAATTTAAAGAAACTATCTCAGTAATGGTCAAGAGGTATTTTCCCGATGTTGATGAGAATGTAAAAGGTTACTTAACAACTTATCTTATTCAAAAAAGCCTTGGCATGGGCCAGATTGAGATTTTAATGAATGACAATTATATTGAGGAAATTACAATAAACTCTGCCCAGGAGCCGGTATGGATTTATCATAAACGACACGGCTGGGTAAAAACCAATATCCATATAACAAGTGAGGACCAGGTAAGGCATTATGCTGCAATGATTGGAAGAAGGGTTGGAAGACAAATCACTGTTCTGGAGCCGCTCCTTGATGCTCACTTAAATGAGGGCGACAGGGTTAATGCAACTATTATGCCAATATCTACTGCGGGAAACACCATTACTATAAGGCGTTTTTCAAGAGAGCCTTTTACCATAACCCATTTCCTTGAATACAACACAATCAGTCTTGAAGCAGCTGCAATTATCTGGCTTGCTATGCAGTATGAGCTTTCTGCAATTATTGCAGGAGGAACTGCTTCAGGTAAAACAAGCACATTAAACGTACTTGCGACCTTTTTCCCCCCTAACCAGCGGATTTTATCTATTGAGGATACAAGGGAAATCAGGCTGCCCAAATTTTTGCACTGGGTACCCTTCAATACCAGAACCCCTAATACAGAAGGGAAGGGAGAAATCTCAATGGAAGACCTCCTTGTAAACTCTCTTAGGATGAGGCCGGACAGGATTCTTGTTGGGGAGGTGCGAAGGCAAAGGGAAGCTGAAACATTGTTTGAGGCTATTCATACGGGCCACAGTTGTTATGCAACCTTTCACGCAAACAGTGTGGGGGAAACAGTTAACCGCCTGACAAACCCTCCTATTGATGTTCCAAAAACAATGCTTCCGGCCATTTCCTTAGTTGTTGTGCAGTTCAGAAACAGGAGAACCGGGCAAAGAAGAACGTTTCAGGTGGCTGAAATTCTTCCTGATTCCACACCTAATATAATAATGCAATACAACCCAAAAAAGGATAAGCTTGAGAAAGTCAGGGAATCCAGGATGCTGATGGATACACTGCAGCTCTACACAGGCTTTACAAAAAAGGATCTCAACGAGGATATAAAAGAAAAGGTAAGGATACTAAAATATCTTATTGATAATAAAATAAAGTCAGTTGACAGTGTCGGGCGTGTTATGGCTGAGTATTATACAGATAAAGATAATTTAATGAAAGTAATCAGAAAAAACCAGATATTGAGGTGATTTTTTGGCGAATCCGCTGTTTCGGGTTATTGCCGGTAAAATGCCGGGGCTTAAGCATCAGTTAAGGCAGGCAGAACTCCCCTATGAGCCCGAGGAGTTTGTAAAAAGAGCTATTTTAAGCGCGTTTATGCTCTCCTTTGTCCTTGTGATTCTTTTTGGCGGGGGAATGTTTAAGGCTCTTGGAAAACCGGTAACTATTCCTATAGCCTCTTTTCCGGTTGTCCTGATTATCGCTGCAAGCTATTTTTTAAAAACTCCGCTTGTATTAATCAGGAAAAAGGAAAAAGAGATTAATACAGAAATTGTTTTTGCAACCCGTTTTCTTATAATTGAAAATGAAGCAGGAGTGCCACTTTATGACTGCTTTGTGAATATATCAAAAACTTACAAGGCAATTGGAAGATATTTTGGTATAGTGGTTGAAAGCGTTAATCTTGGAACCAGTCTAGAAGATTCCCTAAATGAGGTTGTCAATACCTGCCCAAGCCAGAACCTGCGTAAGGTTTTTTGGCAGATACTAAACACAATAAATACTGGTGCAGATGTAAGCAAGCCACTTAACTCTGTTCTCCAGCAGATTATAAGGGAGCAGCAGATTGAGGTAGAGGAATACGGTAGAAGGCTTAACCCTATGGCAATGTTTTACATGATGGTTGCAGTTATCCTGCCTTCGCTTGGTACAACAATGCTTATAATCTTTTCAACCTTTACAGGCTTTGAAATCGGGCTTGCTATCCTGTTAACTATTGCAGGGCTTGTGGGTTTTGTCCAGTTTATGTTTTTCGCAATGATTAAATCTACCAGGCCGGCTGTTGAGATGTAATATGGAAAAAAAAAGTGTACAACAAAGGATTAAAAAATCCGCATCAGAAAGAAGAAGATGGTTTGGTGAACATCTTGAAAAAGCCGGTTTTGAAATAGATGCCGCAATTGCAGAGTTAATAATAAACAGGGCAAGCCTTACAATAGGCATCATATCTGGCATATATTTTCTTATAAACGGTATAATCAGCAGCGCTTCTATCTTTAAAATAATTGCGGCATCCCTTATAAGCCTTGGGGCAGGATTTTTTATTAGTATAATCTTATTAAATGTTGCCTTTCGCTCATTTGTTGATATAAAAAAATTTCAGAGAAAGCTTGCAATTGAGGATGTTTTGGCTGATTTTTTCCAGTTGGTCTCAGCAAATATCAGGGCAGGAATGCCTATTGACAGGGCTTTATGGTTTGCAGTACGTCCGCGCTTCGGGGTCCTGGCAAAAGAGATTGAAGAAGTTGCAAAAAAGGTTTTAGCCGGGGGAGACCTTGAAAATGCCCTTACAGAGTTTGCCAAAAAGTATGATTCAGATATTGTGTTAAGAAGTGTCAATCTTTTAAACGAGGGGGTAAAGGCAGGAGGCAATGTGGGCGAATTACTTGAGAAAATATCGACTAACCTGCAGGAGATGAAAACATTAAAAAAGGAAATGGCTGCAAACGTGACAACTTATGTTATATTCATTACATTTGCCGCAATTGTCGCGGCTCCCTTGCTTTTTGGCCTCTCAGGGCAGATGCTTAATGTAGTCCAGGGGATAAGCTCAACAGTAGATACTTCCTCAACTGACATTTCAGAGCCCAAGGATAGTGAAATGGCGGGGGTTTCAAGCGTAGGGATGTCTATGAGCATAAGCTCGCAGAGTATAGAACAGGGGGATTACAAGCTTTTTGTATTCACCTGCCTTGTGTTATCCTCAATATTTTCTTCAATGATTGTAAGTACAATTAAGCATGGGAATGTAAAGCAGGGGGCTCATTACATACCGATTTTTATGGTGGTCTCTATTGTTTTATTTTTTGCGTCTTCTGCTTTTATGAGGGCCGTGTTAAGCGGTGTAGTCTAAACAGCTCCTTTAGGGAGTATAGTTTTTTGTATAATTGTATATATAATAGAAACATTTAAATAAAAGTTAATCCAAAAAAGAGGTAACTGCTATTTTATGGCTCATACTAGAAAGAGGTGATAAAACATGAGAGGCAAAAGAGCACAGGCCGCTATGGAGTTTTTGATGACCTATGGCTGGGCTATTCTTGTAGTGTTAGCTGCTGTAGGGATCCTAGCATACCTTGGGATTTTTGACATGCAAAAAGATGTCGCTGCTCAATGTAAGCTAAGGCCAACAGGACAGGACATGGACTGTACCGGAACCCCTGATTTGAATTCA
>JBMCCQ010000024.1:0-12019 GCA_048618745.1 Candidatus Nanoarchaeia archaeon | reverse complement strand
TGTATGTACCGTCTGCCAACAGGTTAGGCAGGTCAGTCTCATCAAGTGTTGGCTTGATGTCGCCCAAAGTTTTATATTTATACAACTTCTCGCTGCTTGTTTCAAACTCAACGCCGTCTTCAACGCTTACGCTTGAAGAGTCATTATCTTCATCGTCACAAACAGTTGTCTCTGAGACAGAAGCTGCCTGCAGGCCCATTGCTACGTTGATAGAGCCAATGGTGTCAACTGAGTCTGCCTCTTCTCCTACAACTAAAAGACCATCAAACTGGCCATCCTTGACAAACTGGTCTGGATAGTTTCCAAGGTCTGCTGCAGAAGCACCTAGCAGTGTTGCTCCTACCATTGTCGCCCCCATACCAAGAGCCACAATTTTTTTTATTGCTTTCTTTGCTTTCATTTAATTCACACCTCCAAGTGGAATTTTTTTCCTTCTCGGCTAACTTGAAAGTACGCAAAAACTGTGCAAATAGCACAAATTACGCATTCGTAAATGCTTTGGGTAAGACTTCATTTATAAATGTTTCGCATATTTCGAGGGCATTGGAAGCCTTCTGACACCAATTTTTTGGCTGTGAAGCCTGTAACCCAAAAATTTGTCAGTTATCACTTTAAAATAAGAAATAAAAAGAGCAATTAATTCATGTACTCAATCTCTGCCTCAGCTGCAAGCTTCTCCGAAAGGGCTGAGAGCTGTTCCTGCCTTCTTTTTTCTTCAAGCGCATCCCTGATTTTCGGCTCTGCCTCTTCAAAACTCACATTGCCAAGGTCGCTTTCCTCGTAGGCTTTTTGCACATCCTCTTCTGTCACATTAACAAGGCCTTGTGCAAGCTGCATCAGAGCCATCTGCTCCTTTTGCCTTTCTAACAGCTCATTATACTGGCCCTCGGGAATCTGCGACTTCAAATCCTCAGAACTTGAGCCCCTCTCTTCCAAAACCTTTGAAAGCTCTTTTTCAGCCTCCTCGTCAGTTACCTCAAAGCCCTCTGCCTTTGCCTTCTGGATAAGGAGCTTTTGGGCTATTACCTGCTGGAGGACTGCCGAGTCATTCAGGCGGGTGCCCTGCATTGAAAGCTGCTCGCGCATCATGTCCACTTCAGTCTGGTGGACCTCTTCGCCGTTTACCACTGCTGCAACACCCTCCTCAGAAGAGGCAGGCTGCGAGTCAGGATTGCTTGTATCATCCAATCCATCATCAAATTCATCGCCAGATGTATCCTCAGATGGATTCTCAGCTGGCTGCGAAGCACAGCCGGCAATCATCAAAATAAACAGCATTATTATTATTCTTTTCATATCAATCACCTCACTTAGAGCCAAAAAAGCAATTATATAAAACTGTTGGAAAAAACCAGGCTTACCCGAATAATAATAATTAAATATTATAAATAATATTACACATGCATGGTGCAAAGAGCTCCACTTGACAAAATTGCATGGGCGCTTATTCTAATAAGTATGCTGGCAGCAGTCTCATGGATTGTGCCCTTCGACCTCTCTATTGAAGTCCTCCTGATAGTTGTCTCATTTACAATTTTTGCAATGGTATGGAACACAAGAAAATTCTTATCCAATAACTACATACTTTTCATAGGCATTGCCTTTTTATTCATCGCTCTCCTAGACTTTCTACGGCTTTCAGCCATTTTAACAGACTCTGAACACACCGGGCTTTTGTGGGGCTTAACCAGGCTTTTGCAGGCGGCCACCTTTTTTGCAGCAGCCTTTTTTATAGGCAGAGGCCTGAGAGTAAGGGCTGTGATGGCTGTTTATGCAATACTTACCCTTATAATTCTTTACTTAACTTATTCAGGGCTTTTGGAGCTAGCAGGAATCAGGCTTCTCACAGGCATTCTGATATGCCTTTTTTATACAGGCGCGCTTTACATGCTCTATATAAAAAGAAGCAAGTTTGATAAGGCATGTTATTTTCTGATTGCAGGGGCTATTATGGCAGCAATTGTCTCAAGCTGTTTTTATGTGGCCGAGCTAAAGACTGCATCAAGAATGTTTGACGGGCTTGAGTTTATAATACTATACTTTGCAATAGTTGAGACCAGTCTGAAAAGACCCTACAGGACGCTTTTCAGGAGTCTTTATGACTCCCACCGCCTAAAGGAACTTTTTGTGGATATAATGGGCCATGATATGCTCAACCCTGCCGGAGCAGTTAAAATAAGGGCGCAGATTGCGCTTGGAAAAGAGCACAACAAAGAGCAGGAGGAGCATTTCCGCTTTATCCTGAGGGAAAGCGAGAAGCTTGTCAATATGATTGAGAATGCAAAAAAACTTGCAAAGCTTGAGGATACGGCTGAGCTTGAGAAAAAGAGCATTGACCTGAAAAGATATATGGAAGCGGTAATAAAATCACTGGAAGAGAAAAGCTCAAAAAAGAAACAAAAGATTGTTCTGCAGGCAAAGGGAAAATTTACCGCCCAGGCAAACGAGCTAATATATGATGTCTATGAGAATCTATTAAGTAATGCAATCAAATACAGCCCCCGCAAGAGCACTATAAAGGTTGTAATGAAAAAACGCAACAGCTGGATTGAGACCTTTTTTTACGACGAGGGGGAAGGGATACCTGACAAGTACAAAAGCATTATATTCACCAGGTTTTCAAGGCTTGAGAAAAAGCATATCAAGGGTTCAGGCCTCGGCCTTGCGATTGTAAAAAAAGTGGTTGAAGCGCACAACGGAAGTGTGTGGATAAAAGACAACCCCAAAGGCGGAAGCATATTTATTGTAAGCCTCCCTGCCTAACAGGTCAGGTGGACTGCGAGGGCTGTTTTCGCGTCTTTTGCATAATTAAACTCCTTCACAGCTTCAGCTGTTTTTTTGCAAACAACATCAATACCCTCTTTTTCTGCGAGCTCATAAACCTCTTTTGCAACCTGCATCATCCCGAAGCTTCCGGTTCCAATAATCAGGTTTTCGGGTTTTGCCTCAAAAACTTCACCCAAATCCTCTGCCTGTAATAAATGCCCCTCACGTCTCCACCAGTTGCTTATTATTTTGCCTGGAAGAATTATTAAATCATTTGTATAAACCTTGCCGTCAATTACAATTTTGCCAAACCCGTAACTTTCAATCATAAGCCCTTTTCCCCTTTAGCAATTTCAAAATGAAGCTCCATCGCATCTGCTCCATTTTTAATCTCGTCTGTAACAAAACTGAATGCAACATTATGAAGGCCGTTTTCAGCAGGAAGACCTGATTTCAGAGAGCCCTGCAAACCCCCTATATCATTTTTTTTAATAGTATCCACCCACGCAAACTGGAATGCAAATGCCTTAGCCTCCTCATTATGCTTATTATGAAGAGCGTTTGTAAAGACATGGCCAAGCTCATGGCCGATTGTTACCATTAACCTTTCAAGAGTATCCTCGAGAACAAAAACCATATTCCCAACACCAAAATTCAGGCTGAATCCGAGAATGCACGGGCTCCAGTTACTATGAAGTTTTTCCATCTCTTCGCCTGAACAAACTTTAATTGTAACATTATCAAGCTCGCTTCCGGTAAGTTTTTCAAATGCCTCTCTTACCATGCTTTCCACTTCATTAGTGGAGTTGATAAATCTCCCAGTACTTCTGCTCTCGCTTAAGAATACGTCAGGATTAAAATACACACCGTCTGTTACATTCTTAGCCCGGGTAAAATAATTTCCCTCTGGAACATAAACATTAGGCATATACACATCCTGTTCAGGTTTAAAATATTGCAGTTTTGTTTCAATTTCTGAAGGATTCGGGTAGCTTACTGCGGCGTACTGAGAAGTTATGTTTTCAAGAGGGCTGTAAGTGACCGGAAAATAAGATACAGGCTTATAAGAGGGAAAAAGGGAAGAATTCCCATAACTACTGACTACATAATCAATTGATTTGTACATAAGAGGGGAAATATTTGGGATTATATAAGTTTATACATCCTCAGACTTTAATGACTTGTGCAGGCTGTAGCATAACAAAAGGAGTATAACTGCAAAGGGCAGCCCCATTGAGATTGCCGCTGTCTGAAGAGCCATAAGCCCGCCGCCGACGAGAAGGACTGCTGCAACAACGCCTTCAAGTATAGACCAGAATATTCTTTGAATAACAGGAGGGTCCGGGCTTCCCCCCGACGTAATCAGATCTATTACAAACGAGCCCGAGTCTGATGAGGTTACAAAAAAGGTTATTATTACAACTGTTGCAAGAAAGCTAACTAATAATGTGAAGGGAAAGGGCTCAAGGAACTTGAAAAGCGCGGTTGTCACATCTTCCTGTACAGCCTCAAGAACTGCTGTGTTCCCCTCCATGTGCTGGTGAATCCCGGCTGAGCCAAAAGCAGTAAGCCAGAGAAAACTAAAGATTGTGGGGACAAACAATACGCCAACTATAAACTCCCTGATAGTTCTGCCCTTAGAGATTCTTGCAATAAACATTCCAACATAAGGGCTCCAGGCAATCCACCAGCTCCAGTAAAATATAGTCCAGCTGTTTTGCCAGCCATTACCATTAAAAGCCTCGTTCCAGAGAGAAAGGTTAATAAAATTCTGCAGGAAATGGCCGGTGTTTTGAAAAAAGGACTTGAATATAAATACAGTTGGGCCAAAGGCGATGACAAACAAAAGCAAAATAGCACCCATTGAGATGTTAAATACACTCAGCCACTTAATCCCTCTGTTTACTCCTGTAACTACTGAGATCATCGCCATAAACGTGATTATAGTAATAAGGATAATCTGGACAACAACAGAATAATCAATGCCCCATAAAAAGCTAAGGCCGCGGTTTACCTGCATTGCACCCAGGCCAAGGGATGTTGCAACACCAAAAAGTGTTCCAAGAACTGCCATTATCTCAATCAAATGCCCGACTGTTCCGTAAATTTTGTTTCCGAAGATGGGATAAAATACATACCTTATAGAGAGGGGATAGCCTTTCCTGTAGCTAAAATACGCAATAGCAAGGCCCATTACAATATAAGTCGCCCAGGCGTGAAGGCCCCAGTGCAGGAAGCTAAAAGCCATTGCCATTTCGGCAGCCTGAACTGTTTTTGCATCGCCCATTGGCGGCTCTGCATAATGAAGCATGGGCTCGGCAACACCATAGAAGAGTAGACCAATACCCATTCCTGCGCTGAAAAGCATCGCAAGCCAGGCAAAAAAGCTGTATTTTGGCTTGGAGTCATCTGAAGAAAGACGAAGATTGCCGTATTTTCCGGTCATAAGAATTAGCACGTAGATAAGAAATATTGAGACGCAGACAATTAAAAACCAGCCGAAGTATTCATTTATGCCGTCATTTACAGTATTAATCACGTCCTCGAATTCCTGGGTAAATGTAACCGCCAGGAGAACAAAAGTTATTATCAGGAATGCTGCCCCGAAAAACACCGGCGGGTTAATCTGCCTTCTCATGGCTTCTTTTTTGTCTACCCTCCCTTTTAAATCTTATTCTGCATTCTCCGAAGACAACACAACACTAATAGTAAGATTTAAATAACACACAGTTTAACGATAGGGGGTATGATTGATTTTGACCATCTAAGAAAAAGTGTATATGAGAAACTTTCAGGCGAGCCCTCGGGCCATGATTATGCCCATGTGATGCGGGTTTTCAAAAATGCTGTTCTTATTGCGCAGTCAGAGGAGAGCGTTGACATGGATGTTTTGAAGGCTGCTGTTCTTTTGCATGACATGGCTTACGCTGAAAAATTCTTCGAGGGGGCATACGCTCAGAAAAGCGAGGATGTTGCCAAAGGGTTTCTGAGTGAAAAGGATTTTACAACTGACCAGATTGAAAAGATACTGGATGCAATAAGGCAGCATGATATCTGGGTGAATTTCAAAGTTGATGTGCCCATTGAGACAAAGATATTAAGGGATGCTGACAGGCTGGATTATTTGGGATATACCGGCATTGTGAGGGTTATTGCATTTGCCTCGCAGGCAAAAAAGAATTATATCCATTCACTTCAGAATGTGGTAAAGCTTGAAAATGATTTTGAGACTGCCAAGGGCAAAGAGCTTTCAAAATCAAGAGTGCAGGTTGTAAAGGATTTTCTAAAAGAGCTTGAAGCAGAGTACTAGGGCCGAGACAAATGTCGGGTGCCCGGAAAAATAACTAAAAGCTGCCAAGAATTATAACTTTTTAGGTTAATAAGCTTAAATATTACTCCTTATATACTCTTTAAGTTTTTCCAGGTTATTATCCATTACATAAAACCCGTTTTTGCTTGCCATATCCTTAAATCTTTCCTCACGCTCAGGGATAAACCCAAGCGCTTCATAAATAGTATCTTCAAACTTAACAGGAAGAGCAGTCTCCATTGAAACAATAGGCACATCCCCCTTGTATTTTTTTGCAGCATTCATGCCGTCTGCTGTGTGAGGGTCAATTATTGAGCCGGATTCATCATAAACTTCCTTGATAATTTTCTGCCTGTCATTATGTGTTGAAGTTGCACAATAAAAGCCAATATCTTTGAAGACATCTTTACTTACACCGTAATCTCTTAAATCAACTTTTCCTTTTGCAGCAAACTCTTCTATGTATTTTCTTGTTGTTTGAGCATCTTTACTGAATATATCATAGACAAGCCTTTCATAATTGGATGCCTTTGATATATCCATTGAAGGGCTGGATGTGCTTTGTGAGGGGGTGTACTCATAAACCCCTGTGTTAATTAGTTTTGAGAGAACATTATTTTCATTTGTTGCAACAATTAATCTTCTGATTGGTACACCCATTTGTTTTGCAATGTAGCCTGACAAGACATTTCCGAAATTGCCTGTCGGGACAACAAAATCAACCTCGTCGCCAATATTTTCAACGGCCTGCAGGTAGCCTGAAACAAAATATGGAACTTGTGAAGTGATTCTTCCCCAGTTGATTGAATTTACTGCTCCAAGTTTTGCAAACTCCGGGTCTTTTTTTACTTTTTTAACTAAGTCCTGGCAGTCGTCAAACCTTCCGTCAACTGCGATATTAAAAATATTTTCTCCTGTAAGCTTGCCCATCTGTGCTTTCTGAAAATCACTCATCCCATCCTTTGGGCTTAACATAAATAATTTAATCCTCTCCTGCTCCTTTACTGCTGCTTCTGCTGATGAGCCTGTATCCCCAGATGTTGCGCCAAGAATTACTAAGTCTTCATTTCTTTTATCAAGCTCAAAATTCATCTCCTGTGCTAATTGCTGCAGGGCCATATCCTTAAATGCAGCAGTCGGCCCTAAAGAAAGGTTCTGTATATACAAGCCATCACTAATTTGCCTGACTGGTACAATTCTTTCGTCTGCGTGAAACTTATTTTTATATGCATTCTGCAAAAGTCTTTTCAGTTCGGAGTCTGGAATACTTTCCCCAATGAACTTTCTTTTTATTTCAAATGCAATTTTTGTATAAGGGGCGTTTTTTAACTGAGACAACTCTTCCTTATTTAATTGGGGGTACTCTGTTGGGACAAACAACCCGCCGTCAGGTGCTAACCCCTGCAGAAGCGCTTTATTATACGGAACTTTTTTTTTCTTAGAATCTCTGGTACTAACAAGCATTCCTTCCATTAAGTCTTGGTGTGTATGTTTTATTTTTATAGATTTCTGCCAAGCATTTTGGGATTTAAGTAAAGCGCAACCAGGCAGATAAAAATATTTTTGGTTTACTTATTTTCTATATAGTAAATAATTAATACAATAACTTTACTTATCTACAAACAATCAACCAGAACATTTGCAAAAGATGAGATTATTAATTTGAAGAAAAAAGAGAAGTAATTCATAAATTTAGAGTGAAAAGATTTTGATTGGTTCTTTTGCAATGCCAAGGAGAACAGCCACATTGATTTTTTGGTCGAGTTTGTTGAAGGCAGAGGAATGTTTATTAACTTGCACTTAAAGCAATTTCTGGAAGATTTATTTTGTAGAGAAATCTATATTGGTAAAGGGTATTTTCTAAAAGAGGATATAAAGCAAGATTGTTTAGTAATGTGATTGAAAGCGGCAATTATCCGGATGACTTGTAAAAACATTTTTATACTTAATTTGTTTTTGTAATGCAAGGTGGTTTCCATGGGTAAATATAATGTAATTGTTGAAAAAGATGAAGACGGTTGGTTTGTTTCTGAGGTGATTGGCCTTCCGGGATGTCATACTCAGGCAAAAACGATGGACGAATTAATGCAAAGAACTAAAGAAGCAATCAAAGCCTACCTAGAAGAGGAAGATTCTGAAATTAATGAAGAATTTATCGGTGTAAAACAGATTGAGGTGTAAGCTTGAAACTACCCAAGCTTACCGGCCAGGAATTGGCTAAGGTTCTGGAAAAGTTGGGGTTTTATCATTCCCATACAAAAGGAAGCCAGAGAGACTCCTGAATCAGACTATGTTTCATGAAATAATGAAAAAATATGGCTGATATAGATACTCTACTAACAGATGATGATATAGAAGCTCTTGAAGAGAATGATGAGTTAACAGAGCTATAAACCCTGACGCTGGGTGTTCAGCTGGTTAATATTGTTCAGAAGGTCCTCTTTGTTATCAAAAGAAACAGGTTCTTGCTCACTAATCTTCTTAAGCTTTTTTTATAGCTCTTTTTAACTACCCATTGAATCATACAACAACACCCTCCTGCTGTGCCGTTTTAGCGATTGTAACTTCTTTTGTTTTTTCCTCAAACTCTTCAGGAGTATAACAGATAAAATCAACAGGGTAGTTCATATCCCAGTAATCATACATTATTGGCATCCTTTTGTTAAACTTTATATCCCTGAAATACTCTGAAATCACAATAAGATCAACATCACTATCCTTTCTATTTGTATTTTTTATTCTTGAGCCAAAAACAATAATTCTGCTATCAAAAGGAAGCTTCTTCTTAAAATTTTCAATTTCTTTTAGGAGTTGTTCTCTATCCATTCTATAACCTCCTCGGCGGCTTCGATATATTCTTTTGCATCATCCTCTGTGTAATATTCTGAAGGAGATGTTGGAGCCATGTCCGGATAACGTGTTTCAACATAAGCCCCTGCTATTTGTTTAGTATAATTAATTATTCTTTGCTCAGCCCCCAGATTTTTAGCCAAATAAACTATGTCATGACCAACATAGGGCTTTGAATACTTTTTGATATACAAAGCTTTTAATCCCAATTCAGCAGCCTGGTGAGCATGGAAACAAGCGGCATAATAAATAAAATCTTTTTTAAGTTGCCTGGCAGTTTTTAATTCTGCCAAAGCCTGGCTCCACCATTGCTCAACATTACTCATATCAGTACCATAAGCCTGCTTTCTATTTATATTTTACTACTGAATTATTTAATATATGGTAATAATGTATTCTGTTCTGCTCGCGCTGGCAAATTCTCCAATCACAGCTTCCGCCAGAACACACAGACAAAATCCCGGCTGAGCATATGGTTGATATAGATACTGTGCTAACAGATGATGATATAGAAACTCTTGAAGAATCTGAGAATGAACAGTTGACAGAGTTATAATGAAGATTTTTAAGACAGCAAGAGTTAAGAAATTTCTTTTTAATCTGGATAATAGCTGATCCTATAGTGATTAAGGAAATTAAAGGATAACCCTATTTTAAATATGCCTATCTGACTAATCAAAGAATAAATCCACACAAAACCAAGATTTCTCACTTCATCAATTTCTTTTGCTGAGAACTCCAAACTTTATTGGGTTGTTTTTTGACCCATTTGCTATATTGCTCAATAAACTTTAATCTATCCTTAAAATTCTGTTCCTTAACTTCCTGCAATTCCTTTAACGATATTTTTGGAAGTTTCATTCTAAATACCTACTAAATATATCCTCTACTTTAAATTTTTGGTTAATATCCTTTAACATCTGCATATCCAGGTATCGCTATATCAATAAAAGATATGATTCTTTTGGCGTTTACATTCCCTCTTATGCATTTGATTTTAAGCTATGCATTGCAACAACTAAAAAGGAAGATTATTCAACCGACTGCTGGCAGTGCGGGGTAGTTGATTTTTACAAGAAAGCATTTCATCTGAACGGGATATATGAGTATGAAAAACAAAAAATATTTAATTACGGAAGTAATGCATAGATCCATATGGCAAACGTAGAGGAATTAAATAGAAAAATTGATACTCTTAAGCAAGATGTTGATTATCTTAAAGAGCACATGGTCGATATAGACACGGTTCTTACGGATGACGATATTGAAGCTCTGGAAGAATCTAAGAATGAAGAATTAACAGAATTATAATGAGGATTTTTAAGACAGCAAGAGTTAAGAAATTTCTTTCAAAATTAAACAAGAATATAGCTGATTCTATAGTTAAGAGATTAAGGAAATTAAAGGATAACCCCATTCCAAAGGATGCAAAAAGTATCGGGAGACATGAAGGAGACATGGTTTTTAGGTATAGAATTGGGGATTACAGAGCCCTTTACAGGGTTGAGGAAAAAAATAATAAAATTGTTGTTGTCAAAATTGATAAGCGCCCAAGAGTATATAAACATTGAATTTTCTATACACAGCAACCCTATGTTTTATTTCAATTGTTTGCCCCTTCGCAGTACAACAGAAACGAAAACTATCCAACCAATTGCTCACAATGCGGTGTGATGGATTTTATGAACCAATAGTTTGTATTAAATGACAATTATTAATACGAGAAAAAGGATGCAGTTGACCCAAGGCTGTTTGCGGATTTGATTAATGCGGATGTTTCCCGGAAATTTTAGCCAAAAGACGGAATATATTTTTTAATTTTATAGAAAAAAATTTATACCATAATTGTTTTTGTATAAAGTATGGCCACTGAAATAAAACAATTGCAAAAAGAAATTCAGGATATGCGTAATGATATTGAACAAATAAAAGATATGCTAAAAGAAGATTATGAATTAAGTGATTACGCCAAAAGGCAATTAAAGGAAGCCAGAGAGACTCCTGAATCTGACTATGTAGATTTAGAATGAGTTATATAGTAAAATTAAGTCCAAAAGCTAAACAATTTCTAGATAAATCAGAGCGAATAGTAAAGAACAGAATCAGAGCCAAGCTAAAAAAGTTGAAAGATAATCCTTTAAGATATGTAGAACATTATGAAGGTTTAGATTGTTATAAGGTTAGGATTGGAGATTACAGGGCATTAGTTGACTTAGACATGAAGCGAAGTGTAGTTTTTGTAAGAGTTATTGACCATAGAAAAAGGATTTATAAAAGATTCAGAAAATAATTATTTTCCTGGAAATTCTCAACCCTCACAACCTCTAACTGCTATTTTCTGAATTAACACTTTGCCCCTTCGCAGTACAACAGAAACGAAAACTATCCAACCAATTGCTCACATTGCGGAGTGGTGGATTTTATTGATAACAAAGCTAAACTTAACGGCCCGGTTTGAAAAGCGAGATTGTTTAAAGAAATTATCAAATCAGAAGTGGATTTTTCTGCAGAATTTGCAAAAGGATCTAACATCAGAAAAATATATATAGAAGATTACAATAATACCTTTTATGGCTGAAATAAAAATTTCTAAGAAAAAGATGGAAAAGGTTATCAGCGATTTTGAGAGAATTATAACTGACTTCGAAGAGTTGGCAGAAGACCAGGATACAATTGCTAAGAAAAGAATTAAGGACATAGAGGATGGAGTAGAGGGAGGAAGCGAGGAAGAATTGGACAATTATCTTAATGCCAGAGGAGTTAAGATTGTGGATAATTAGAACACATCCTGATTTTATTAAAGACCTGGATAAGCTGGGCGTAAGAGAGCTACAGAATTTCTATAACAAAAAGCAAAAGATCAGGGAGAATCCCCTAAGGCAGAAACATTTAAGCGGTGGCTCAAACTGTTACAGGGAACCCATAACTGACAATACCCGGCTAATATATTATGTGAAAGACAAGGAGATTTGGTTTCTTACTATCGGCACCCACAAGGAAGTATTTAAAGATTATGTCAGGCGCCTGCATTCATTAAAAGATTATTTGCAAGAATAGGCTAATTTTCTATTCTCATGGTTTGTAAGCTTTAAG
>JBMCCQ010000023.1:0-12502 GCA_048618745.1 Candidatus Nanoarchaeia archaeon | reverse complement strand
AGAGCCATTGCTCATAACATTATGAGCATTAAAATAAGACTTTTTCAACTGAGCCGGTTTTGATATGGTACTATTTCATATGGTTGATAAGGTATTGGCAAATTTGTATGAGAGCTGTTATGGGAATGCCTTTTTCCAGATGTGGTAATAATTATTTCTTCTTCGAGTGAATGGATGGCAGTATTATTTTGTTTTAAACATCCTTCACCTTTAGGGGTTATTTGTATAGAATATTGTGTATGGCCCCTAAAATATTTACTTGACCCTGGGATTAAGTCGATTAAGCCTTGATCTAACAGTTCATTAATGAAAGGTTCATCCTGAGGGATTAGCCATCTTTGTCTTCTAAATGAAGTATTTTTAATGTGGGGTTGAAGTTTAAGTTCCTGTAAAAGGATTCTTTTGGAGATATCATGGGATGTGTCCGGGTCTTTTATGGAACCAAGATAAATGCTGTGCAATTCATCGATTTTCTGTTTATATTCTGGTTTTTCTGCCATTGTTTTAGTGTAGAGAGGTTAAATTAAGGATTTATGGTTTTGAACCCCTCATTTGTAATCATAAACTCTACTTCCTTATTTTCCGGGAGAGAGCGGTGCTTTTTTACAACAGCCTTTCTGGGTTCGGATTTTAATTCTATCAGTGTTTTTGCACTGTTTTTTATATAATCGCCGCCCACAATTTTTACGCTGTCTTTAGTTTCAAAGTCTGAATAAACCTGGCTGGTTATTATGACCGGGAGGTTGTTTTTTCTTGCAAGTTCCATTAACAGTGAAATCTGAAGATTGAGGACATTGTTGGCCTCTTTTAGGCTGCGCGCTTTCTCAACCCTGTATAATGAGGAAATTGTATCTACTACCACAAGTCCAATTTTGTAATTAATGTTATTAGAGATTGTATGGATTGTTTTAAACTGCTCCTGAAAATTTACCGGCTTCATTAAAAGAATTTTTTTTAGGTTCTCCCTTGGGGCAAGCTGTGTGAACCTCTCAACTGAAAACCCTCCTTCTGTGTCTACAAAATATATTTTTTTATCTTCAGCCACTGTTTTTGCAACAAGCATTGCAGCAGTAGTTTTACCTGCGGCTGCGGGACCGTATATTGCAGAGATTATGCCTTTTTCAAAGCCGCCCTCCAAAAGTTTATCAATAACTTCTCCTGCGCTTATCCTTTGGGTTTTCATCATTTAAAGAAAAGGGTGTGCATTTATAAATTTTAGCGGAAACCTGGGCTATGAGTTTTGAGTTGTGGGTTTTGAGTTCTCAGAACTGTTAACTCAAGACTCAGGGCTGATTTGTGCGTAAGGTTTTTAAAATGGGAATTTCTCTTTGCCTTATTATGAATATTGCACATAATGTACGAATAGAAGTTTTTGGCTATGATGATAAAGAGGAAGTTAAAAATACTTTGAAATCCATTCTTCCCGAATCTGCGAAAAAAGCAATTGAGGGCGGAAAATTAACTATTCAGGAAGAGCCTATGAAGGCAAAAAGGGCTGAGGAGACTGATATTACTATTTTCCGGCTTTATCTTGAGAAAAAAAGGCATGTTAAGGAGTTTGTTGAAAAACTAATTTATGAGCTAAAAGATGAAAATATTAAGGAAAAGTTATGTAAAAGAATAGATGAGGAATGCAAGTGTTATATTCGTCTTGACAGGAAGAGTCTTTTAAATGGCGAATACAAGCTGACATTTGCTGGAGATTGTTTTCATATAAAAATTGCTTTAGCCGCGTATCCTGCAAAAAGAAATAAAGGTGAAAAACTGGTCTGTGATTTTGTTGAAAAAATTGTGGAAAAGTAATGAGACCTTATTCGTAAAGCTCAAGGACTTCTTTTAGTTTTTCTTCCATTAGCTCTTTAGTGTCTGCTTCAAGGTTTATCCTTAAAACCGGCTCGGTGTTTGATTTTCTTATATTAAACCACCAGTTATCATATTCTACTGAAACCCCGTCGAGATGGTAGATCTTTGCATCAGAGTAATGCTCTTCAACCTTTTTAATTATTTTGTCTGGGTCTGTTACTTTCCTGTTAATCTCTCCGCTTTGCGCATACACTTTAAGTTCATTTACAAGCTCTGAGAGATTTCTGCCGGTTTTTTCGAGCATGTTCATTATCCTTACAACAGCTAAAGCGGCGGATTCTGCATTGAAGTTTTCTGCAAAATAAAAATGTCCTGAAAGCTCTCCGGCAAAAACAGCCCCTTCATCTCTCATCTGTGCCTTAATAAATGCATGGCCCACCCTGCACATTAAAGCAGTTCCATTGTTTTTTTCAATAACCTCTTTTACAACTTTAGAGCTTCTTAAGTCAAAGAATATTTTGCTTTTGGGTTTTTCTTCCAGAATATCCTTTGCAATCAATGTAGTAATAAAGTCACTCCTGATAATCTCTCCATTTTCATCAACAACTCCCACCCTGTCAGCGTCACCGTCAAAACCAATTCCTAAATCAGCGTTTTCTTTAATTACTTTTTCCTGCAGCTGCTTTAATGTTTCTTCTTTTATTGGGTTTGCTTCATGGTTTGGAAATGAGCTGTCAAGTTCTTCAAATAGAGGTATTATTTCAACTCCCGGGAGTTTGAGTGATTTCATCTCAAAAACACCCATAGAATTTGCGCAATCTGCAACGATTTTTAGCTTCTTATCTGTGTTATGATAGTGTTTTGCTATAAATTCGTTATATGGCTTGCCGATATCTTTTTGTTCTACTTTACCTTTTTGTTCTGCCTGGTTAAAATTATTTTCTTTGACAAGCTCTTTTATATCCTGAATTCCCGTATCCCCGCTTAACGGGACTGCCTTAGCTTTGCAGATTTTAAAACCATTATATTCTGAAGTATTATGAGATGCAGTAACCATCACAGATGCATCTGTTTCAAATACGCCGTTTGCATAATAATTCATGGGTGTTGTGCACATGCCTAGATCTATTACGTCAGCTCCCATAGAAGTTATTCCCTCTATTAATGAGTCCGTAAGTTTTCTGGAGTGCTCTCTCATGTCCTTTCCCACAACGACCCTTTTGCATTTTAGAAATTTCACAACCGCTTTTCCTATTCTCAGCGCAAGCTCTTCGTTAAGCTGCTCAGGCACTTTGCCCCTTATATCATATGCTTTGAAAATGCTTTCATCAATTTCCAATATGTTCACCTCATTTTGCTAGTGGCATTTGGGCAAAGATTATTTATTATAAAATTTTCTAATGAGCAAAACGAAAGTTTTAAATACCTTCTCAGGCAGTTTTTTTCATATGGTAGAACAACAGGCTGGTGATTCCGCATTTGCAGGCTCCCTTGAATTTTTTGCGAGACTGGGAATTTATGATGTATTACTACCTTTTCTGCTTACTTTCACCATATTTTATGCAATACTTGAAAGAACCCAGGTGCTTGGAACAGAGGAGGTTGACGGGGTAGAGACCACCAAGAAAAACCTTAATGCAATGGTAGCTTTTATTGTTGGGTTTTTGGTTGTTGCAACACCTAAAATGGTTGCTGTAATAAATGAAGCGCTTCCCCATTTTGTGCTTTTAATCCTAATTTCAATAAGCTTTTTGATGCTTGTCGGCACCTTTTACAAGGAAGATGACCTTAAAGGAGGAGTGCCTATCAGCGACAACTGGAAAATATTTTTAACAGTTATATCCTTTATTGGGGTTGCTTTAATTTTTGCTCATTCAATTCCATACAAGGGTGAGCCATGGCTGGAAGTGGCATGGGATTATCTGATAAATAATTTCAGCTCAACTGCTGTAAGCTCAGTTGTAATGCTTTTGGTGGTAGTTGGCATGATGGTCTGGATTACCAGAAGCAAAGAAAATGGAAATAAAACCGAAAAGAAAAATGGGGAAAAATAATTAAATTTTTATAATACTATATATAAAGAGTGATAAAGGAGGATTAAAAAATGGATTTTGTTGACTTTTTCGAATTGCTGGGAGAACTAGGGATGTGGGATACATTTTTGCCTTTCTTATTGATATTTACAATCTTTTTTGCAGTCCTGCAAAAAACAGCAGTTTTGGGGTCAGGGGGGGATGCAAAAAAGTTCAACCTGATAATCTCTGCAGTTATTGGATTTTTAGTTGTAATTCCCCATGTAACTGACAGCTATCCCCATGGAAAGGATGTTGTTGTAATAATTAACAGCGCTCTTCCTGATGTTGTGGCAGTCCTTATTGCAGTTGTTTTGGCTTTAATAATGGCAAACCTATTTCAGAATCCTAACGAAAATGAAACGCTGTTTGCAAACGCAGGCTCTTGGGCTCCGTATTTGGCACTGGTTATTGTAGGCTACATTTTCGGTGCAAAGTGGGGCTTGTGGGATGAGTTGTTTTATTTAAATGATGCAACAATTCAGCTTGTAATAATCCTCCTTATCTTTGGGTTAGTGTTTTTTTTCATATGGCAGGGTGGTAATGATAATGATAATCGTACGCGTAAGAAAGTTAATAAGGCTGATAAGAAGGGTGATCAAGATCAATCAGTCTAATGAATAATTGCTTCCTCTAAACTATAAAAATGGCAACTCCGACACTTGATGTAAGCTTATTGAATTATTTTTCGCCGCTATTGGTATTTCTATTCCTATGGGCGCTTTTTTTTGCGCTTTTCAGGTGGAAGAATTTTTTTGGAGATGTCCCTTCTATTCATGCAATAATGGCCCTTGTGATAGCATTTTTTGGCGGGGTTTTTTCTGAATCAGTCAGAGAGCTTATTCAGTTTCTTATACCGTGGTTTGTTGTAATAATGGTAATAGTTGTCCTTGTCCTGATGCTTGTAAAAATGCTAGGGGTTGATGATGATACAATAACAACTGTTGCAAAATCGCCGGGGGTGTACTGGACAATAATAATAGTTGCGTTAGTTGTGGTTTTAGGTGGCCTTGCTGAAGTTTTTGGAGAGCAGACGCTGCGTTTCACTCAGGGAGGAAATACCACACAAGTTTCAGAAGGGGAAAATATGACCACTTCAACTGGTGATGTGGAGACAAATATTGGAAAAACTTTTTATCATCCGAAGGTATTAGGATTTATATTAATTATTGTGCTGATGTCAATTGGGGTAAAGATGTTAAGCGGACCTTCCAAATAATTACTTTTTCTCTTCAGAAAGCTTTTCAGTCAGTTTTTCAAGTGCATGCACATTTTCAGTCATAGTGGGGATTATTTTTTGGAATACTCTCTCCATTGCCTTTATTTCAACTCCAAGGTTTCCAAGGCTTTTATCGTATTCCCCGATTTTTCCGAGCACTCCCTTGTTAAGATTATCAAACTCCTTTCGCAAGTCATCAAATTTTTGCTCTAATTTATTTATGTTGCTTTCGGTTCTCTCTTTCCAGTCAATTATTTTATTAATGCTTTTTACGATTTCATTCCATTTCTCATCAATTATTGCCTCGGCAATTTCTTCTATCCTTTCAATTGAAACCTGGTCTGTGCCCTGAAATGCCGCCCCGCCGGAGTCATCAAGCGGAGGGGGTGATTGAGATAATGGGGGAGGACTGTTTTGTTCTCCTGTATTTTGAGGATAAGACTGTGACAGTGGTGGTGGGCTGTTTTGCTCTCCAGTATCTTGTTGAGGAGCGTTAGGTGGTTGATTTGGCTGTTCTTCTCCCTGGCCTCCGTCTGATTGATTTTGTCCGCCCATGTTGGGTTGTGGTGGATTAGGAGGCTGAAACTGCATAGGATTGCTTATTTTTTGAGGGCTTTCATTAGTTGCATTATTGTCCTCTACCCTTGATTTCAGGTCTGCCTGATTCATTGCGTCGAGAATTATATCAGAGTTATAGCCTTCATTTTGCAGGCCCTGAATTATTTCATTGTTTGATAAATTCTGTTTTCTCATGGCCAGTATCTTTTCAGTTGGTGGCTGGTTCAAATCTGGCTCGTTTTGTCCTTGTTGCTCTGCCATGCTTATCCCTTATTTTTTTGTGGTATTTGAGTATTTTAAAGCTTTCGCTTTTTAGCTTTTTTTAAGCTCTCTTTGGACAGCTTCTTTTACTTCCTTTTGAAGCTCATTATGTGTAACAAACTTTAAAGGCTCCCAGAAGCTAATGTACTTTTCCAGCATTTTTACGTCTTCCTTTTTTACATTATTTCCAAGCTCTTTTGTCACAATCTTTAGCTCTTCGCCCATGTTTCTTACATGTTTTTTTAATTCCGCAATATCTTCTTCGAGGGCCTTTTTGTCCGAGTTGTTTTTTTTCCCCTGTGCAAGCATGTTTTGCTCGGTTACATGCAGTGATTTTCTAAGGTTTGAATAACGCTCTTCAAGCTGTCTCAACCTCCTCATTACATCTTTAAGCATGTTAGGGTTTTCTTCCTGCACAGCTTGTGTGGAATCCTTTTTAGGCTCCTCTTTTTTCTGAAATGGATTATCCATAATGCCCTCTTTTAACCTTTTTAAGAACAACCTGTTTTAATATATAATAAATTTATGTTAGTATATTATAGTAGTATATTAGGTGGTCGCTTTGTGTTCTGGAAAACTTTATATAACACGATAGATGTATAACAATAAAATATAAGTAACTCCGTAAATAGGATAAAATATGGCCTTATTTAAAAAAAAAGAGGGTGTGTGTGATTACCAACTTGTAAGGGAAGGAGATGATAGTGTAATTTATGTAAACTGCACTGAATGTGGCTATTATCCAACTATTGAAGACAGTCCTGTATGCATGGCAAGCCTTATTGATAAACTGATAGAAAACCCCGGTGCTACTAAGGTTGTGTTTTCTCAAAAAAGGGATATTGAGTATGACCATTCACAAACTTCTATTCTGGTAGAAGTTGCCAATGTTTACAAGTACTTATCAAGACAAAACCAGTTGTTTGGATATTATTCTCTCGGAAATGTGGAAGGTTGTACCACTTGTCTTGATAAAAGGTACACTGAAGTTCATAATGAAATTTTTCGCTTGCTAAAATCAGATCCTATAGGTGCTTATGTTAGCGCAAAACGTTTTGTCAGGCGTGAGAGAATACTTATGGAAAAAACCATTGATGAGGTGTGCTCAAGGTGCATCCATCATTATATTTCTGTTTTAAATTTTATTTTGAAGACTCTTGAGGGCACTAAGTTAATACATCTAGCTAAAAACTACCTTGCGGGCTATAGGGTCGGTGACCGCGAAGTTTACAGAAGTATATTCCACCCAACTATTAAACCGGATTTTATGTTTACAAAGCTGATGGCCAACTACCCTCCTAATGGGGAGGAGGTTGATAATTATGAACTGGAAAACGGCACAGAGGTGACGTTGTTTAGGTATCCTGATAGTGTGCAAACATTATATCATATGATACCTCCTGAATTCAGGTTATCAGAAGAGCGCTATGAACTGCTTGACCTTGCGAGAAAAATAATGGCTGAGCACAAGCCAAAGGAAGATGAATTTACTGACCCTGCAAGGATGAGGGAGGTGTTTTTCAACATAGGCTTTGACCTCATAAGTGAGCTTTCAAATCACAGAAATGTCAATTTAACTTCAAAAGAAACCAAAAAGCTTGCGGAGATTCTTGTTCGTTATACTGTGGGCTTTGGCCTGGTTGAAGTATTATTAAGTGATGAAAAAATTCAGGATATATCCATTAACAGTCCCATGGGACAAGTTAGTATTTACATTGTGCATAATGATTATGGGGATTGCATAACTAATATAATACCTACTAAAAGAGAAGCGGAAAGCTGGGCTGCAAAATTAAGGATGATTTCGGGAAGACCTCTTGATGAAGCTGACCCTATTTTAGATACGGAACTTGAGCTCCCCGGGGCAAGCACGAGGGTTTCGGTGATTACAGAGCCTCTTAACCCAACCGGCTTAGCATATTCTTTCAGACGGCACAGGGATAAGCCCTGGACGCTTCCACTATTTATTAAGTATGGAATGGTTAATCCCACTGCCGCCGGCCTTCTTAGTTTTCTTGTTGATGGTACAAGAACAATGCTTATTGCAGGCACAAGAGGGTCTGGAAAAAGTAGTTTTCTTTCAAGCTTATTGGTTGAAATTATGAGAAAATACAGGATCATTACAGTTGAAGATACGCTTGAGCTTCCTGTTTCTCCTTTAAGGGACCTTGGCTATAATATTCAGTCTATGAAGGTTGCAAGTGCACTTGGCAAGGAATCCTCTGAAATGAATGCTTCTGATGGTATAAGAAGCACCCTGAGGCTGGGTGATTCTGCACTGATAGTTGGGGAAGTAAGAAGTCAGGAGGCAGTTGCTTTGTATGAGGCAATGAGGGTGGGGGCGGCAGCAAATGTTGTTGCCGGTACAATCCATGGAGACAGTCCTTACGGTGTTTTTGACAGGGTTGTAAATGATATAGGGGTTCCAAAAACTTCTTTTAAGGCAACAGATGTAATTATTGTCGCAAATCCTGTTAAATCAGGAGACGGCTTGTCAACAAAACGAAGGATTACACAGGTCACTGAAGTGAGGAAACACTGGACGGATGACCCTACAAGTGAGAATGGTTTTGGGGACTTAATGGTTTATGACAGCGCATCAGATGAGCTTACTGTGACTGAAGATGTAAAAAACGGTGACTCTGATGTTTTAAAAGCAATAGCTGCAAACATTAAGGATTTTGCAGGAAACTGGGATGCAGTGTGGGATAATATAATGCTTAGGGCAAATATAAAAGAGAAGCTTGTAGAGTATGCTGAGAAAACTAATCAGAATAATCTATTGGAGGCGCCTTTTGTAATTAAGTGTAATGACATGTTTCATATTATCTCTGAAAAGGTAAGAGAGCAGGCCGGGTTTTTGGATTCAAAAATGATATTTTCAGAATGGGAGTCTTGGCTTAAAAAAGAGCTTGGAAGCTCCAAGCTTAAAAGCGAGGATGAACAATGACTGATATAGATCCTGAAACAAAAGAAATTCTTGAAAAATATAAACAGAAACTAAGTGAAGAAATCAATTTTGAGGATGAAAAGAGCAGGAAAAATAAACAAAGCACACCTGAAAGCAGACAGACTGTTTCAAAACAGTATAGGCAGTTTAGGGAAGGCATGATGCCCAAACACTTTAGCTGGTATGAGAAGGCCTGCAATTTTTCTGAAAGTATTATTAAAATTTCGCCTGATAAAAAGGCTATTGAAGAGGTGAATGAAGCTATTAACACAGCACATCTTAATGTAACTCCTGTAGGGGTTTCAAGTTTTGCAATTCTTGGGCCGCTAAGTTTTATGTTTGTTGGGGTTTTTCTTTCTCTGGGAATACCATATGCTCTTGGATTAGAGCCTTCAATGTTTTTTTTGGTATTCAGTGTAATTGGCGGGGTGATTGCAATGATGCCCCTGCAAAATTTTCCAAAAATACTTGCCAATACATGGAGGCTAAAGGCCAGTAATGAGATGGTGTTGGCTGTTTTTTACACAGTTACTTACATGAGGCATACATCAAACCTTGAAAATGCTCTTGAATTTTCTGCAAGCCATCTTTCCGGGCCATTATCTCTTGACTTAAGAAAGGTTATTTGGGACCTTGAAACAGAAAAATACTCTTCTGTAAAGGAGTCGCTTGATGCATATCTTGAAACATGGCGTAAATGGAACATGGAATTTATTGAAGCAATGCACCTAATTGAAAGCAGTCTTTATGAAGGCTCAGAGGACAGAAGACTATCTCTTCTTGATAAGTCAATTGATATCATGCTTCAGGAAACGTATGAAAAAATGCTTCATTATGCGCATAATTTGAAAGCGCCCATGACTTCATTGAATATGCTGGGGTTTGTTCTTCCAATTTTGGGACTGGTTTTGCTTCCTTTGATTGTTAATTTTATGGGTACTGTTAAATGGTATTATCTGTTCATGATTTATGATATAGCTCTGCCGCTGGGTGTTTTTTATCTGGGTAAGAATATACTGTCGTCAAGGCCAACAGGCTATGGTGATACAGATATTACGCAAAACAATCCCCAGCTAAAAAAACATATGAACCTGAAGCTGAACTTGTTTGGAAAAGAGAAAACAATTAATCCCCTTTATATAAGCATAATGATTTTTATTGTGTTCTTTCTTATAGGGATAAGTCCTGTACTTTTTACAAGTATAGGAGGTATGCAGAATATTAAGATAGGTGAAAACCGCGAGAACACCCTGTTTCCGGAGGAGTGTAAACAGGCTGAGTACTGCCTCTTTGAATTCAGGTCGCAGACAATGGAAGACGACTCCGAGGTTGTTACAGGACCCTTTGATTTAATCCCATCTGCGTTAAGTATTCTTGTACCTTTGTCTATTGGCTTATCATTGGGTCTTTATCATAAGATAAGAACAAAAGAGGTTATTAAGATAAGGGACAAGTCAAAGGAGCTTGAAAAGGAATTTTCTGCAGCACTCTTTCAATTAGGAAACAGATTGGGGGATGGCATACCTGCTGAGATTGCTTTTGGCAAGGTAGGTAATGTTATGGGAAGCAGCGCTTCTGGAAATTTTTTTAATCAAGTAGGCATAAATATCAGCCAGAGGGGCATGGGTATAGATGATGCCCTATTTAATAAGAATAATGGTGTGATATTTCAATACCCCTCCAGTATTATATTAAGTTCTATGAAGGTACTTGTTGAGGCTGTTAAAAAGAGTCCGAAAATTGCTGCGCAGGCAATAATAAGCATATCCTCTTATATTAAGGAGATGCACCGGATTGATGAGAGGCTTAAAGATTTATTATCTGATGTTATCTCCTCTATGAAATCACAAGGTTCTTTTCTTGCTCCTGTGATTTCAGGTATAGTGATTGGTATTGGCTCAATGATTACCAATGTATTGGGAAAGATTGGTCCTGCACTTCAGGGGCAGGAAATGGACAGCGGAGCTGCTGGTATGGATATGACAGATTTTTTTGGTGTTGGGATCCCTACATTTTATTTTCAAATAATTGTAGGAATCTATGTTATTGAATTAATATATATTTTGACAGTTTTGGTAAATGGTGTTGAAAACGGCTCAGATAAACTAAAAGAGCAGTATTTGGTCGGAAACAATCTTTTAAGGGGTACTGTATTATACTGTGGCCTGGCGCTGGCTGTAATTATTGCGTTTAACTACATCGCTGATGTGGTTATTAATCAGACTTTAACTGGTGCCTAATATCCCTGGTTTTTTCCCCTAATGGATTGCTGCCAGGCAAAAATGGAAATAAAATCAACTTTTTGTTTGTAAGTCTTCCAGTCCAGATACTCTGTTTTCCTTCTAAATAGCATACTTATCACCTCATGCAATTACAAAATCGTTGATAAAAGAGGATTTTTCATCTGTTTTATTAGGGTAAAATTCATCAAACTCCTCTGGTAGTATCTTCTCTTCGGGCCATATCTGGCTCTCAAGGTCTCTTTTTATTTCCTCAAATATATCCGGCATCTTATATCACCTCCTTTTTGCAGCCTGTGCGGTTTTCATAGTTAGATTTCTTACTTGGTTGAAAAATAAATCACAAATCATCTCTTTTTCATAATCAATACTGTTAATCATGTTTATCACCTCAAGAAGTAGTATGGCATGAGTCATTTAAATAGCTCACACGCAAATGACCAGTGGACGGTGTGTTAATTATCTTTTTAGCTCTTCAATTAATCCTGTGATTTCAAGATGCTCATGATAAAGATAAGTCATTATCCTCACTAATGTGAGGAGTAAAATAATGGATAAGAAAAGGTAAAATAGTTCTGTGGGGGTTCTTTCAAATAAAATAAATGCAAGCGAGCCCGAGATTGCTGGAGGGTGAATAGCATTAAAGGTGTAAAGAAAGATTCCCACCAGGAAAACAAGCAAGAAGATCTGTATCGAAAGTGTAATATTGAATATAGATCCTAACGGGTATACTAGCATACTAATTAAAACTGCTATAGTGTAGGCAATTATGGTGGTTTTTAGACTTGTTAACTGTTCAGGTTTTGAATTGGTTAATATAAATGCAGATGCTCCAAGACTTGCAAAAAGAATTACTCCGCTAAGAGTTTTCTCAAATACATATGCCACAGTTGCAGTAGCAATTGCTGCAATTAAAGAAGGAATAAAGTAATTGTGCCATAATCTTCTTTTTTCCATAATCCTTCTATTATATGATTGCATTAAAAAAATTTTCTATTTCGAGATTTTTTGATACAGAGCCTCTGATGTTTAAAATAAATCTCTGCACGATATTGGGTGATTGTTATTCACCGAAATATTTTTAAATAGATTGTTGGTTCTAATGCACTATTCAGGGGACGTAGCTCAGCCTGAGGAAAGTGTTTTCCGGCTAAGGAGAGCACTAGACTGAAGATCTGATGAGGCTTTTTGCCTGTGACTATCGGAGATCTAGGAGTCCGGGGTTCAAATCCCCGCGTCCCCACTTTAATTTTTATTTTACGTATGTCGTTGGGTTGAGCTTATGCGAATACCCAACCTGTGGGCGGGATGATAAGGGTGCAATCCTTATGTGAGAATCCGTGTCGTCCCCACTTTAATTTTTATTTTACGTATGTCGTTGGGTTGAGCTTATGCGAAT
>JBMCCQ010000022.1:0-13253 GCA_048618745.1 Candidatus Nanoarchaeia archaeon | reverse complement strand
GTAAAAAGATTGAATAGTTATTAAGGGGTTAAAAAAATGGCACAATAATTGTGATGTTTTCCTCCTTATAGTAAACAGAAAATAAAAAATTATAGTAAAACCTTTATTTATTCTGCACCTGAACCTTTGGAAGTTTCAGCTGCGGAGGCAGGCTAACTTCTTTTGTAAGGCTAAGTGCTAATATGTTAGACCTGTTTAGAATACTATTTATAACAGGGGTCATTACCTCGTCGGGAATCTTATTTTTGTCTTTCCACTCTTTAAGCACCTTGTTTATTACTTTTGTTTCGCTGCTGTAGAATAATTCTCCCTGAAGGTTAATGCTTCCTATGTCCGGGTTGTACTGGGATGTGTAAGTAAAATTTATTTTCAGAATCTTTTGCTTTTGAGTTCCAAGATTCATATTCTCTTCTTTTACATCATCAATATGTATATTGTTTTTAACGCTTACGCTGCCCTGTACCGGCTTGTTTTTCTCAACATTAATTTTTGTAAAACTGAATCCTACAATTGCCATAATTTACCACCCTGTATTTCTTTAACTTGAAAAAAAGTCAGCTCTATTTAAAGCTTTTGGAAAATAATTAAAAAAAAATAAAAGAGACTACGGTTTTTTAATTTAAATGGGAAGAAGACTTGATTTAAAGACCGGATTTAGGTGCAACAATAACTGCAGGTTTTGTGTTCAGGCTCATAAAAAAAAATACGGGAACAGGAACACCGAGGAGCTTCTTAACGAGTTGAAAGAGGGCCGGAAAACCTGCGACCAGGTAGTTTTAACAGGGGGAGAAGTCACACTAAGAGATGATTTGTTCCAGTTGATTAATTATGCAAAAAAGCTTAACTATAGAATTATTCAATTGCAGTCAAACTGCAGGATGCTTTATTATAAGGATTACTGCAAACGCCTTATAATTGCAGGGGTAAATGAATTCTCACCTGCTTTACACGGGCATACAGCAGAGCTTCATGATTATTTAACAAGAAGTAAAGGGAGTTTTCGCCAGAGCACGCAGGCTATAAAAAACCTAAGTGAGCTTGGCCAGAGGATTATTACAAACAGTGTTGTGGTAAAACCTAATTACAAATATCTTCCTGACCTCGCAAAGCTATTGGTGGAGCTTGGCGTGTTTCAGTACCAGATGGCCTTTATGCATGCTGTGGGCAATGCCTGGGAAAATTTTGATGAGATGATGCCGAGAGTCAGTAAAGCCGCGCCTTACATACATAAAGCCTTGCAGATTGGTATTGACAACAACGTAAAATGCATGGCTGAAGCAATGCCTTTTTGTGTTATGCAGGGCTATGAGGAGTATTGCTCAGAGCATTTTATACCCGCCTCAGAAATAAGGGACCTTGATGCCTATGACAGTGATTTTGAGAAAACAAGAAAAACCCAGGGGAAAATTAAGTTTGAAAAATGCAGGGAGTGCAAGTGGGATAAAATCTGCGAAGGGCCCTGGAGAGAATATCCTGAAAAACTGGGGGATGAGGAGTTTCAGCCTGTAAAAGATTAATAGGGTTATAATTTAATAAATGGCCGGGAGCAGGCGTAATTTAGAAATTCTATTCTTTCTTTAAGCTCGTTTTTGTCAAAATGGCTGGTAGTTTTATTTTCATTATGGTGGTTTGCTTCTGAGACGTGATAGCCCCATAAAAAAAATTTATAGCAGTCGTTTATGTCATTTAAGGCCTGGTTGTCAAGGACAAGCATGTCTCTTACTCCAAGATAATTAAGCTTTTGTACAACTCCCTGTTTTTGTCCTCCCGGCTTGCAGGTGAAAGTGTAGTTTTCATGTAGGTTTCCTGATTTAATCCCTTTTATAAAATCTCTTGCAAGTGAAGTCTGAACAGCTCTTAAGGGTCCCTGCTTAAAAGAGTAAACGCCTTGCCCGGGCTCATAAAAAGCCTCGCCTGTTTCAGGGTCATAGTGCTGTATTGTTTTTCCCTTGTACTGTTGTTTACCGGTATTCATTATTGAGCGGTGCTGTCTTATCCTGTCTTTTATCTTTTTTAGGATGTTTTTGCTGTAATTGGGGGTTTTAAGCTCCTGGACAAACTTTTGTCGAGCCCTTTTGAAAAGGTATTCTGAGCCAGTCATATAACAGCAGTCAAACATTCTGTCGGGTGAAGTAAACTCAAGGTCTTTGTCTTCAAACCTGCTTTGGCCTAAATTGCCCTCTTCAATATACTTTGACTCAACTAACTCGTCAAAACTCAGGGCTTTGCAATTTCTCATAAAGTATGTTGGGGTTTTCCAGGGATTACTAAATACTCCTATTTATAGTAAATATTTTCAAAATATTTATAAATGGGCACTTTACTCTGCCCTATATGGAAATTCGCAAAGTGCAAAAGACAGGGGATATGCATTATGTTTATCTTCCGACTAACTGGTGCAAAAAACACACAATCACATCACAGGCAAAGCTGAGTATTGATGAGAACTCATCCGGCGCCCTGATTCTTTATCCCCATGAAACTGAGGAGAAATCCAAAACACTTGAGCTTAGCCTTGATGAGGAGGACCAGGATATAATCAATAAGCTGATAATGGCATGTTATATTAACCCTCTTTCTTCTTTTAGAATATGCCTGAAAAAAGAGATGGATGTTTCAAAGCTACTCAACCAGAAAAACATAATGGGTCTTGAGTCTGTTGAAATAGATAAAAAGGTTATCTCTTCTGATTCTGCTGTAACCTTGTCTGACCCTGATTTATTGCTAAAAACTATGGTTAAGAAGGTAAAAAATCTTGTTATAATGATGAACAATAACTACAACCAGGAACTGATTGACAGGTATGAAGAGGAGATTGACAGAAATAAGATATTGATTGAAAAGTCAATTATAGGGTATATGACTCTGAGCTCTCCTCCAAAACTGAAAATGATAGACTTGTATTACATCTCACAGATTACCAGGGACCTGGAGAGGATGGTGGACCATCTTATACGGCTAAAAAAGCAGGACCAGGGTTTTATAAAACAGGTGGAGTCTGTAATCCAGAAGCTAAAGGAGGATATCGAAGCCCTTGATTTGAGCAACAAGTCTTCCACATTACATTATAAAAGCAGTATACAATTCCTAAAAAAGGTAAAAGGCCTCAGCTTTAAAAGCAGCAGGGAGTATGATAAGAGAAGAATCAAGGGGCTTTTATTGAATGTTTCAGAGGTGCTTCTTGACTGGAGCATAACCAATGCGGTCGAGGATTGACTATTTAGTATATATATACTAAATAGGTAGTTTATAAAAAAGGGTTGAAAACCCAGTCGGTAAAGGCAGAGTACAGGTATGATTAATATGGGTATCAAAGAAATAATGGATGTTGAAAAAAAGGCCGGGGAAAGGCTTGAAAAGGCCAGAAAAAAGGCTGAAAATATAAAAGAAAAATCACAGCAGGACCTCTATGAGCTTAAGAGCAAATGGCTCAAGGAAATTGCAGAAAAAAAAGATAAAAAAATCAAGGCTGCAGAAAGAGAGGTTGAGAAAAAAAAGAAGAAACAGCTAGATGAGGCCGAGGCTGAAAAACAGGAGCTTTTAAAAAAAGGAGAAAAAAATATTCCTGAAGCAATTGAATTTATTGTAAACAAACTAAAAAACTCTGCATAAAATGTTACGCCCCGAAGAGATGACCAAACTGAGAATTTACTGCCATAAGGAGAGGCTAAAAGAGATAATAGAGGCTCTTTACAAGGCCAAGGCAGTAGATGTTGTTGAACATCAGAAGGATGAAAATATTGATATTGGTACACCTCTTCCAGGAGTTGATGAAATCTCCGATGCTGCTGTGAAGGCAAGAAGTCTTCTTTACAGGCTAAAGCCCACAAAACAGACAAAACCAAAGACTAAGGATGTAAATAAGATTGTCGAAGATGTCTTGTCCCTGCACCAAAAGGTTGAGGAAATAGAGGAGAGGGCAAAGGAAATTGATGCAAGACAAAAACACCTGAAAAATCAGCTTTCTATGCTAAAAAAAATTGAAAGCCTAAATATTCCCCTTGAGCTTTTCAGGGAAACTAACCACATAAAATATGTATTGGGGGAAGTTGATAATGCAGATGTTCTGGAGCAGGAGCTTAAGGAAAAGTTCGGAAATAATTATGAAATGCATTACAGGCAGCATGAAAAGTATGTAATTGCTATCTTTTATGAAAAATCAAAGGAATGGGAGCTTTTAAAGATTCTTCATAATTACAAGTTTAAGGCACTTAAAATTCCTGAGGAGTATGAGGGTGTTAATGACCCTGTCAAAAAAGTGCAGGATGAGCTTAATGCACTTGATTCAGAGAAGAAAAAACTTGATAAAAAGCTTGATAAGCTAAAAATGGATGAGGGAAGTGAGCTTGCCATAAAAGAGGAAATCTTGACCCGGGCGGCAAAAATCGCAGAAGCGCCGTTAAAATTCGGTGAGACAACAAATATATCAATTATAACCGGGTGGGTTCCGACAAAATCCAAAAAGAGAATTGAAAACAGGCTAAAAGAAATTACAAAGGATGAGATACATATCGAGGAGTTGAAAGCCTCAAAAGAAGATGAAGTGCCAATCAAACTGAAGAACCCAAATGCAATAAAACCCTTTGAATTCCTACTAAGGCTTTTTTCAATGCCTTCGTATAAGGAAATTGATCCCTCACTGTTTTTGTTTATTACTTTCCCGCTTTTTTTCGGCTTTATGTTAGGGGATATTGGTTATGGTGTAACCATATTTATACTCTTTTACCTATTAAAATTAAAATTTCCCCAGGCAAAAACGCTCTTAATTATTGGAATGTATTGTGCAATCATGTCTGTTGTTTTTGGGGCAGCGTATGGAGAAGTTTATGGCTTTGAGATAACAGAGTTGTTTTCAGGGGGGCATGGTGAAGAAGCCGGGCATGGAGAGTCTCACACCCCTGGCTTTGGAGAGTGGATAACAACGTGGCCGTGGCACAGGAATGCTGAAAATGCGATTAATTTAATAATAATTTCGGCAATATTTGGGGCCATCCATGTTAATATGGGGCTGTTGATAGGTTTTTATAATATATTAAAGCAGCACGACCTAAAGCATGCAATCCTGGAAAAAGGCGGCTGGTTTGTACTTGAGGCTGCAATTGCATTAATTGCATTAAGTGCTGCAGGCATCCTTGTTGGAAGCATGTTATGGGCGGGTATTGGATTAATAATAATTGCAATAATAATGCTTTATAAGGGAGAAGGCGTTGTAGGGGTAGTTGAATTACCTTCAATTGTTGTTCATATTGCATCATACATGAGGCTGATGGCAATCGGGCTTGCTTCAGTAGGGCTGGCTGTTGTAATAAATGAGCAGTCAGCAAATTTGTTTAGTATGGGGGTAATTGGTGCAATTGGTGCGATAATCGTCTTTACAATCGGGCACATAATAAATATTGCTCTTGGAATAATAGGGCCGGGATTACACTCATTAAGGCTCCATTACGTAGAATATTTCACAAAATTCTACGAGGGCGGCGGAAAAGAGTTTTCGCCTTTTGGGGCCGAGGACAAATAAAACAAGGAGGATAGATAATATGGTAGATATCGGAACAGGAATAATTGCAATAAGCGCTGCTTTGGCAGTAGGTAGTACAGCTTTTGCATCCGCAATTGCTGAAAAGGAGATTGGCTCAGCTGCTATTGGAGCAATGGCAGAAAACGAAAAGCTATTCGGTAAGGGACTGATTTTGACCGTAATTCCTGAAACACTAGTAATTTTCGGGCTGGTAATAGCAATCTTGCTTACAATAAGCATATAAAATTTTTGGATTTTTTTAATCCAAAATAGCTGGTGAAAATGGGATTTGCACAACTAAAGAAAAGAATAAATGAGAAAACAGAGAAGGAAGCAGACCAGATTGTAAAGTCTGCTCATAAAGAGGCTGAAGAGGCTAAAAGAAAGCTTGAGATAGAGATGGAGGAAAAGGAAAAGCAGGAGATGGAAGAGGCTAAAGCGACAATTGATATGATTGAAAAAAGAGAATTAGCCTCAGCCGGCCTTGAAGCAAAAAAGAAAAAGCTTATTGCCAAAAAGGAGCTGATGGAGAAAGCCTTTGCAGAGGCCAAGGATAGCATTAACAAATACCTTAACAAAAAGGACAGAAAAGAACTGATTGAAAAATTACTGAAAAGGGCGGAAAAGGAAATTGATGTTGAAAAGGTTTACTGTAACAAGATTGATGCGGAGCTAGTTAAAGACAAAAAGGTTGAGCAAAGGGATATGCTTGGCGGGATTATAGCAGAGGACAAGTCAGGTGAAGTAGTTATTGATTACAGTTTTGAAACACTGCTTGAAGAGATTAAAAACTCCCGGATGTCTGAAATTGCAGATATACTGGTAAAATAGGTGAAATAAAAGATGTATGGTTCAGAAAAAAGGATGCCTTACACCTTCGCGAGGGTAAGCGCCATGAGAAGCAAGCTTATTGATAAGCAGGAGTATCATAAGCTGCTTAAGATGGACCTTAACTCAATTACCAGGTATCTGCAGGAGACAGAATACAAGGAGTCGATAACCAGGCTCTCAACAAGGTTTTCAGGCCTTGAGCTTGTCGACCAGGCATTAAGTGAAAACAAGGTAAAAACTTTTGATAAATTAAGAAGAATCAGCCCGGAAGATGTGCGGGGACTTGTTAACCAGTACCTTTGCAGGTGGGATTATCAAAACCTTAAGGTTGTCTTGAGGGGGCTTTACAGCAATACTGAAAAGGGTGAAGTAATGAATTTAATAGTTCCCATTGGAAATTTTGATAGTAAGCATTTTGTAAAACTCTTTGATAGGGGTTCTATATGGGAGGTGCTTGTGAATTCAAAGCTTCTGGATACACAGGACATTAAGGAAGCATATGAGGATTTTAAGAGGACAAACAGATTAATTGAGCTTGAGAATAAGATTGATAAGCTTAGTTTTGAACAGTCTTTATGCGAGCTACCAGATAAAAATGATGTTTTCAGGAATTTTTTATTAAGAGATATTGATATGGTTAATATTAAGAATCTAATCCGCTTCAAAAAGGAAGGCCTTAACAAAGAGGATATAATAAAGTACATGATTATCAGCGGAAAAGAGCTTGACAAAAGGCAGCTGGAAAAGCTTGCTGCAAGGAATTCGGTTGAGGGAATACTTAAAGAGCTTAGCAAAACCTATTATGGAAAATACATAAACTTTACTGATTATGGGGAGTATTTTGATATTGAACTTGCACTTCAGAGATTTAACCTGAAAAATGCAACACTACGCTCGCACCAGAACCCTCTTTCAATCGCAACTGTGCTTAGTTTTATGGTAAGCAAATTGGTGGAGGTAAGAAATCTGCGCTCAATTGTAAAATCAAAGCATCTTGGAATTGATGAAGATTATGTTGAAAAAAAATTACTGATTGTTTAAAATGAAAGATATAGCTGTAGTCGGGGGAGAGAAATTCAGGCTGGGATTTCAGATAGCAGGGCTCACGAAAGCCTTTAAGCTGAATGAGGAATATCCTGACCATACAATTAAGGAATTAATGGATAATCCGGAAATTGGTCTAATTTTATTGTCACAAAATGCTTCTGACAAGCTTAGTGACGAGATGAAGGAGCAGATCACTCAGTCAGTTGAGCCGGTTTTCCTCATTATCTCAGAGGGAGACTCCAGCTCTGATTTAAGAAAGCTGATAAAAAAATCTATAGGTGTAGACCTTTGGGAGCAATAATAGTACTAAGGTGAGTAAAAAAATGTCAAAAAAAGGAACCATTTACAGGATTGCCGGGCCGGTTGTTGTGGCCGAAGGCATAAAGGCAAAGATGTATGATGTTGTCAAAGTAGGCAATGAAGGCCTTATGGGTGAAGTCATTCAGATGGATGGCAACAAAACAACTATCCAGGTTTATGAGGATACTACCGGGATAAAGCCCGGGGAGCCTGTTGTAAATTCAGGCGAGCCTCTTTCAGTTGAGCTTGGCCCGGGAATGCTTACAAGCATTTATGACGGGATTCAAAGGCCCTTGCCAGTCTTGCAGGAAAAGATGGGAAGCTTTATCAAGAGAGGGGTTGATGCAAGAGGGCTTGATGCCGAGAAAAAATGGGATTTTAAGGCAACGGCCAAAAAGGGAGATTATGTTGAGGAAGGCCAGATTATCGGTGAGGTTGAGGAAACAGAAGGCATAATTCATAAAATAATGGTTCCAAGAGGCAAAAACGGAAAAATTTCTGAAATCAAATCAGGAAAGTTCAAAGTGGATGATACTATTGCTGCACTTGAAGACGGCACCAAACTTACAATGGTTCAGAAGTGGCCTATTAAATTTCCACGGCCCTTTAAGGAAAAACTTGCTCCTGAAAAACCTTTGATTACAGGCCAGAGGATATTTGATGTATTCTTTCCTTTAGCTAAGGGGGGTGTAGGAGCAATCCCCGGGCCGTTTGGTGCAGGAAAGACTGTTTCGCAGCAGCAGCTTGCAAAATGGTGCGATGCAGAAATTATTGTATACATTGGCTGCGGTGAAAGAGGCAACGAGATGACTGATGTATTAACAGAGTTCCCTGAGCTTCTTGACCCTAAAACCGGAAAGCCGCTGATGAACAGAACTGTGTTGATTGCAAACACTTCTAACATGCCTGTAGCTGCAAGAGAGGCTTCAATTTATACAGGTATTACTATTGCTGAATATTTCAGGGACATGGGATACTCAGTTGCATTAATGGCTGATTCCACTTCCAGATGGGCGGAAGCTATGAGAGAGATTTCTTCAAGGCTTGAGGAGATGCCAGGCGAGGAAGGATATCCTGCATACCTTGCCACACGGCTTTCAGAATTTTATGAAAGAAGCGGAAGGGTTATGCCTTTTGGAAAAGATGCTGAAGGTTCAGTTACAGTAATCGGGGCAGTAAGCCCGCCTGGCGGAGATTTTTCTGAGCCTGTTACACAAAACACTCTTAGGGTGGCAAAAACATTCTGGGCCCTTGATGCAAGCCTTGCAAAGAAAAGGCATTTTCCATCCATTAACTGGCTTACATCATATTCATTATACTTGCAGACTTTAAGGCCATGGTATGCTGAAAACGTAAAGGCTGACTGGTATGACACAGTACAAGCCTTAATGAAAAAGCTTCAGCAGGAAGAAAAGCTCCTGGAGATTGTACAGCTAGTTGGTTCAGATGCGCTGCCTGAAAAAGAGCAGCTGGACCTTGAGACTGCAAGGCTTATCAGGGAATTTGTATTGCAGCAGAACGCTTTTGATGAAGTGGATACTTATTGTGAGCTTGATAAGGCATACAGGCTTATGAAGGTTATAATATATTTTGATGAGCTTGGACGAAGCGCTCTTGAAAGGGGCGTGGGCATTAAATCAATCCTAAACACAAAGGCAAAAGAACAGATTTCGGATGTAAAGTTCGAAAAGGATTATAATAAACTCTTGGATGATATTGAAAAGAATATGAATGAAGAGTTCAAAAATCTAAGGTGAAAATCATGAAAGAATACAAAACCATAAGACGTATTGCAGGGCCTCTTTGCGTGGTTGAGAAAACCGACAAAGTGGCTTATGGTGACCTAGTGAGGATAAGGCTTTCAGATGGCTCTATAAAAAACGGCCAGGTGCTTGATACTTCTGTTGATAAAGTGGTTGTTCAGGTGTTTGAAGGCACGAGCAAGCTTGACCAGAATGCTTCAGTAAAATTCCTTGGTGAGAGCCTAAAACTTAACTGCTCTAAGGAGATGCTTGGCAGAATAATGAGCGGGGCTGGAAAGCCCATCGACGACGGTCCTGAAATTATTCCTGACCAGAGAGTTGATATAGAGGGTGCATCTATTAATCCATATTCACGAACAAGCCCAAGTGACTTTATCCAGACGGGTATTTCAACAATCGATGCAACAAACACTCTTGTAAGAGGGCAGAAACTCCCTATCTTTTCAGGCTCGGGGTTACCTCATAACGAGATAGCCCTGCAGATTGCAAGACAGGCAAAGGTTACAGGGACTGATACCAATTTCGCTATTGTATTTGCAGCAATGGGAATTACAAACGAGGAAGCCCAGTATTTTATGAAAGACTTTGAGCAGACCGGCGCGCTTGAGAGAAGCGTTGTGTTTTTGAATCTTGCATCAGACCCTGCAATTGAAAGGATAGTTACGCCAAGAATGGCTTTAACTGCAGCAGAATACCTTGCATATGAGCATGATATGCACGTTCTGGTAATCCTTACAGATATGACTAACTACTGCGAGTCTTTAAGGGAAATCGGGGCAGCAAGAGAAGAAATCCCTGGAAGAAGGGGATATCCCGGTTACATGTACACCGATCTTGCAAGCCTTTATGAAAGGGCCGGAATGATTAAGGGAAAACCCGGTTCAATTACCCAGATTCCAATCTTAACAATGGTTGGTGATGATATTACACATCCTATCCCTGATTTGACAGGCTATATTACTGAGGGGCAGATTGTTTTAAGCAGGGAGCTTCACAGGAATGGTATATATCCGCCTGTGGATGTTTTGCCGTCGCTTTCCAGGCTGATGAACGCAGGCATTGGGGGTGGTAAAACAAGGGAAGACCACAAAAACGTTTCAGACCAGCTTTATGCCAATTATGCTTCCGGCAGGGACTTAAGAGGTCTTGTATCAATTGTTGGTGAGGAATCTTTAAGTGACAAGGACAAAAGAATGCTGAGGTTTGCTGAGCAGTTTGAAAACAGGTTTGTCCAGCAGGACAAAAATGAAGACAGGAGCATTGAAGAAACATTGAGTCTTTCCTGGGAACTGTTTAAGGCAATACCTAAAGAGGAGTTAAACAGAATAAGCCCTAAATTAAGGGATAAGTATTATAAGGAAAGTTGAAAATGGTACAGGAGATATTAAAAGAGGTAATTAAGGATAATACTTCCTTTAGAAAGGATGCAAGCGTTTATGAGGAATTGCAGGATAAGCAGACACCTCATACAACGCTTATTACATGCTCTGATTCAAGGGTTCCTGTAAATGTTATAAAGCAGGATACTGTAAATGCGGTATTTTCAATTGAAAACATAGGAAACCAGATAAAAACAGCTGAAGGCAGTGTTGACTACGGCGTAAGGCACCTTAAAACACCACTTCTGTTGATTTTAGGGCACACCCAGTGCGGGGCCGTAAAGGCGTGCTTTAGTGATTACTCAGAGGAGACAGAGGGTATTCAAAGAGAACTTGAGTTCCTTAGCGATGGTTTGGCTGAGATGGATTCAAGTTTTTCTGCTGATGACCCTAAAAGGCTTGACAAGTATGCTGAGGCTAATGTTGATTACCAGGTGAAATATGCAATGGAAATATATCGTGATTTGGTTGAGTCCGGGCAGTTGAGTGTGGTTGGTATGATGATGGATTTTGCAAACTCATATTCAGATGAGAAAGGCAGAGTTTTTATTACAAACTACAACGGTATGAAATCTGGCATGGATGATGTGCTGGGTGAGAGCTTTTCAGGAAACATAAAAAGGCTGGTAAAATGAACGTCCTTGCTTACATACCCGGACAAAGGCCTGATATAAAGGATTCACTCCTCGAGAGTTCATATGTCCAGGGTAGAGTGAAAGTTGAAAATGGAAGCAAACTTATTGGTGCTGATATTCGTAATGATGAGCACGACGGCACCATAAGAGTATCAAACTCCCAAATAATGGGCACCGTCCATTGCACTACAGGAGAAGAGAGATACGATATTAAAAATACTCTCACGAAGAGTGGTTCAATAACACATGGAAGTAACCTCGACAGTGTAATACAGGGGTATTTTTCAACAATTGACCTGACTGACGCAGAAAATGCTAAAGTGGGAGATTTATCATATATAATAAGTGACCAGCCGATAGGAGGCAGGGGCTTAACAACACAGTTTCCAAGAGGCACATTCTTAATTGATAAAAATGGGTTTTATTTAAGAGTGGATATGGCTAATAAGGATGTAGACGAAGCAATTCAAACCCGGCTCCATCTGAGAAATGAATATGTGCTTGACCAGCTTTATGAGGAGCTTCAGACGGGAAGCCCTAATGGAGGCTTCATAAACCCCTATGCAAAATTCACCGGTTCAAAAGCTTACGGCAATAACTTTGTTGCCCAAAGGGCAGCTGTATTTGGCTCACGCCTGGGTACAGGCACAAATGTCCAGGAAGGATGCATACTTCAAAATGTAAACACAGGAAAAAACACTACATTTGCGCATGGTGCAATGGCATTAAATTCTGAAATA
This sequence comes from Candidatus Nanoarchaeia archaeon, assembly GCA_048618745.1. Taxonomy (GTDB): domain Archaea; phylum Nanobdellota; class Nanobdellia; order Woesearchaeales; family DSVV01; genus CAZBGG01. The sequence goes on along the minus strand of JBMCCQ010000022.1, from coordinate 1,040 downwards.
GGAAGCAATTGTTTCGTGGGTTTTAATGGATATTTACAGAACGTGACAATGGACGACAATGCAATACTTTTAGGCTCGCCCACCGTTAAGCCAACTGAAGATAAGAGGGTACATTTTCAGCCAGGAATTTATGTGGGAATGATAAGGACACAAAAAGATGCAGACAAGGCAAGGGAAAATTTTGATAGACTGCTTCAGAAAGAGGTTTCTGCACAAAAATTTTACCAGAGCTTTATGAACAGGTTGCATCACATCCAGGAGCTTAATGGGGGTTTGCCCGGTGCAAACGGGCATGCACAAAATCATCATGCACTAAAATACGAAAGAATCTAAAATGGCAGAAGTAAAACCAACAAGGTCAGAGCTATTAAGGCTTAAAAACAGGATTAAGCTTGCGCAAAACGGGCATAGTCTCCTTAAGAAGAAGAGGGACGGTATGATTATGGAGTTTTTTGAGATTATGAAGGAGGCAAAAACCCTTCGTGAAGAGATGATGGAGGCTTACAAGCGCGCTATTTATAAGATGAATGTTGCAAGAACCACAGAGTCTGACCTTTACCTCAAGGCGCTTGCTTTTGCTGTTACAAATCCGCCAAAGCTTGAGACCACTTCCAAAAATGTGATGGGCATCAGGGTACCTAAGATGGAGAAAGTCAGGGAAGTTAAAAAAAGCTTTGAAGGCAGGGGATATGGCATCCTGACAGGAAGCGGGGCAATTGATGAGGCTGCCCACCAGTATGAGGAAGTAATTGACAAGGCAATTAAAGTGGCTGAGATTGAAAACACCATGAAAAGACTTCTTAATGAAATTGAAAGAACCAAAAGGCGGGTGAATGCATTGGAGTTTGCAATAATTCCTTCTTTGGAAAAGGATAAAAATTTTATTTCTCTTCGCCTGGAAGAAATGGAAAGGGAAAACATAATAAGTCTTAAACATATTAAAAATAAAAGAAACTGAGCACAAAACAAGGTTTAATATTCTTGTTTAGGGCGCATCCGGAATAGTACATTTTTCTATATTGAGGCCATATCAGGTATAT
>JBMCCQ010000021.1:0-15579 GCA_048618745.1 Candidatus Nanoarchaeia archaeon | reverse complement strand
GCTTGACACTGTCAGCACTTCACAAAGCCTGTTGACACGCCACTTAGTTAGGAATTAACCAAAAAACCAAAAGGTTGAACAACGCTTTTTAAAGGTATTCTCAGAATAAAAAAGCCATATATAAATCTAATTATTTTAAAACAACTCATTAATCTTTTTTTCAATATCCGCAGCTGACTCTTCAATCTTTTTTAGCTCATCCTCATATCCAGAACTTTCCTTAGATTTTTCGCTCCCCTCGTTTTTAACTGCCTTTTCTTGTGCCTTCTCATTTTTTTCTGTATTCTCTTCGCCTGTTTCAAGGCTTAAGTCAGGAATTTCAAAATTTAAAGAACCAGTAAGCTCAGCCACTTCATTAAATAGGGAAGAGAGCTCTGCAATTTTCTTTTTTTTCTCTTCTCTTAAATTTTTTATATATTGAAACCTCTTTAATAAAGAGATTACACTCTTTGAGAGTCCAAGCAATTCTTTTCTCACTTGGTTTGCATTACTCAGCCTTACAAAAAACGTATGTTCATTTGACATAATACTGGCCCTAGTGCTTTTTATCAATCATAAGCGAATCGATATGATTAATCTTTTTTTCAAGCTCTTTTAAACTATTATTCCATAACTCAATTTCGGCATTCTCTTCCTGCTTTAAGGTCTCAATTTTTTGCAGAGTATCCTTTATTTCCCCGGTTTTATTCTTTAGCTGCTCAAATAAGGATAACGACTCCTTATATTCATTCAGCTTAATAAAAACCGAATTTTCATCAATATTGTATTGCTCCATTTTCCCACCTATTGGCTAAACATTATCCTGTCAAATTTATCTACACATTCTTGAACAGCCTCAAGCTGCTCTCTGAGATTCTCAAAGAGACTCTCAGTATCCCCTGTAATCTCATCAGTCCTTGAAACTGAGTCAGAAGCTACTTTAACTTCACTTTCTGCAGCAGAAACAATATCCACAAGCTTTCTTAAGTCGGCCACAGTAATAAAGATATCTTCCTCATTTTCTGGATATGCTGGTTGTACAGGAGACACACTATGCTCATCAAAATTTTCTTGTGAAATAGATTGTTGTTGCGCTTCGCTAAAAGACTGCTGCACAGGCTTGCTTGAAACAGGCTTCCCGGCCATTGTGTTTTCTGCTCTTTTTTCAGATACAGGAGCTCCCTCGTACTGAATTTGTTGGAAATACTCAGGAGGAGGGGTTGTATGTTGAGTACTACTTTCACTAAAATCCCTCCCTGACCAGCTCTGTTGAGGCTGAACCGGCCTCATCGAAGAGGGTTGTTTTGGTGAAGGGAAAGGTGCTTGTTGTTGAAAAAACGAAGGCTTTGAATTTTGCTGCGAAAAATCCTGTTTGTCCTGAAAAGCTTGTACAGTAGAGCCTGCATTCTGCCCGGGGCGCTGTGGCCCTGGAAAAGCACCTTCATTTGTATTTTGAGCATTATCTTTTTGCATGTCCTGAAAAGATCTCTCTCGTGGACGCTCCTGTTTGGCAGGTTGGTTACCTGAAGGGCCAAGACCCAATTTTTCCCTTAATCCTGCAGTTAAATCCCCTCTTTGGCCAGCCGGCTTACCCGTCTCCTGCGTGTGAGAGTCTGCCATGCCGCCCTGAGAAGGCGTAGGTTGTGAAACCTGCAGGGGCGCAGAGGGTTGTTGTTCGTGCTTCGGTTTAATAGAAAAATCCTGATGGTCTACATCCGAAGGTATAGACGACGCAGTATGCCCTGGTGCACCACTAGGGGGAGGGAATGATTGACCAATAGAGCCATCCCTGTAAGATGGAGGCTGTGGTGTTGTTCCCTCTGGTGGCTTTTGTAAAGGAGGAGGAGGCGGGAGGTCCATGCTTGGCATTTCCCCCTTGCTCTCAGTTGGAGTTGGCGCCCCTTTACTATAACTGATAAGCATGTCATTATGATTGGCATCCAGTTTTTCTCCTTTCCCCAGTTGTCCTTGTGGCTCATCTGAATTTACTTCTTTTTTCATATATTCAACTGGGTCAAAAGACTGTTCTTTTTGCTGCTTTTTACCCCCAGAAAGTTTATCAACTATTCCCATAGTATTCCCCTCTTAAAAATTAACTTAAAGAGTTATTAAAAGTTTTTGTATTACTTAAGAATAACAAATAATTAACAGAATACTTTAAATATTTGTTATTTACCCTTTTTTTTATGTTAAAAACCAAATTTTGCGGAATGGGGCTTAAAAACCCACTGGTTCTTGCATCAGGAATTCTTGGAGTCACCAAAGCTTCTCTTAAAAACGTTGCAAAAAACGGTGCTGGTGCTGTAACCATAAAATCCATTAGCCAGGAAGAAAGAGCGGGACACAAAAACCCAATAATAATTACATATGAGACAGGAATGCTTAATGCAGTAGGCTACTCAAACCCCGGAATTGATAAGGCAAAAGAGGAATTTTCTGGACTAAAAGGAGTAGGTGTCCCTGTTTTTGCAAGTATTATCGGAAATAAAGCAGAAGACTTTGCTTACATGGCAAAAAATTTCATATCTGATGAATTTTCCGCTGTTGAAATCCCTCTTTCATGCCCGCATACGCCCGGGTTTGGCGTACTGGCAGGGCAAAATACACCTGAGGCAACATATGAAATTACAAAGGCTGTAAAAGAAAATACCAACCTTCCGGTAATCGTAAAGCTCTCTCCCATCTCCCAAAACATAGGGGAAATTGCACAGGCTGCTGAAAAAGCAGGCGCAGATGCAATTAACATGGGAAACACTCACGGACCAGGGATGGTAATTAATATTGAAACAAAAGAACCGGTCCTGGACTTTAAAATTGGGGGAGTAAGCGGCCCCGCAATAAGGCCAATTACGGTAAGATGCATATATGATTTATACAAAACACTAAAAACCCCCATAATTGGCACAGGCGGTGTAACCAAAGGCAGAGACGCAATTGAAATGCTGATGGCCGGGGCAACACTTATCGGAGTAGGTACAAGCGTATATTATGAAGGTGTTGAAGTATTTGATAACATTAACAAGGAAATTGAAGAGTTTATGAAAAAAGAAGGTTATAACGAAATAAATGAATTAATAGGTGCTGCCCATGACTGAACAACCAAAAATTATGATAATTGATTCTGTTAAAGAGGAAGCACGTGGAATAAAAACATTCACCTTTAGGGAAATCATTAATGCTTTGCCGGGACAATTCCTTATGTTATGGCTCCCGCGGGTGAACATGAAGCCTTTTGGTGTTTCTTACCAGGATGAGAAAAGTTTTTCTGTAACTGTTAGTAATGTTGGAGAGTTTACCAACGAATTATTTAAGAAAGGAAAAGGCGACAAGGTCGGAATTCAGGGGCCTTATGGCAATGGTTTTTCAGTAGATAAAAAAAATGTTGTGTTAGTTGCAGGAGGATACGGCACAGCGCCTTTGGCATTTTTAGCTGAAGAGCTTGAAAAAACAGGAGTAAAAGTTAGAATAATAATTGGTGCAAAATCAAAAGAGCAACTGGTTTATCTGGAAAGGTTTGAAAATACAAATATTAAGCCAATATTTTCTACTGACGATGGAAGTTACGGTCAAAAAGGATTTACAACGGAGGTATTAAAAGAGGTTTTGGAAAAAGACAAAACAGTTGATTTTGTCTATACTGTTGGGCCTGAAATTATGATGAAAAAGGTGATAGAGATTACTGATAAATACAATGTTGGCTGCGAGGCATCGCTTGAGCGTTATATGAAATGCGGGTTTGGTGTTTGCGGACAGTGTTGTGTGGATGAAACAGGCGAGAGAGTTTGCAAAACCGGGCCAGTTTATAATAAGAGCTACATTAAAAAATATATTACAGAATTCGGAAAATACAAAAGAGACGGCAAAGGCAAGATTGAGAAAATCTAAAAGGCGAAGTTTCTTTTGTTGTCCGGAAAAAGGAAACTAAAAAGGTGGGCAAGAATGGAAAAAAAAGAAGTTGCAAAAATACTACTCAAAAAAAATGCTGTGACACTTAATACCGAAAACCCATATACTTATTCTTCAGGTATAAGAAGCCCGATATATTGTGACAATAGGCTTTTAGCTGCGTTCCCTCAAGAGCGGAAAAAAATCGTTGAAGGTTTCATTGATATTCTTAAAGAACTTGAATTTGATATTCTGGGAGGAACATCCACTGCAGGTATTCAATGGGCTGCCTGGATTGCTGAAAAGCTTGAAAAGCCAATGTGCTATATAAGGGGCTCAGCAAAAAAGCATGGCAAAGGCAAGCAGATTGAAGGCGCCCCTGTTGACGGGAAAAAGGTAGTTGTTATTGAAGACCTTATAAGTACAGGCGGGAGCAGTTTTGAAGCGGTGGAAGCAGTCGAGGCAAACGGTGGAAAAGTAAGTGACATTGTTGCAATTTTCACCTATGAACTCCGGCCAGCAAAGGAAAAGTTTCAGGACTACAATGTATCCACCTTAACTGATTTTTCTACCTTGGCAGAGGTTGCAAAAGAGGAGGGTTATATTGACCAAAATCAGCTTGAAAGCGCAAAGGAGTGGAACAAGAACCCTAAAGAATGGGGACCTAATCACGGCTTCCCCAATGCCAAATAATTAATCTAATTGTCTTTTTATTATGGAATTTTTGTCACCTTATAAGTAAGATTATCCTAACATTCAGATTTTGAAATAATAAAACATCAAAAAAAATTTAAAGTAAACCACCACCCTATAAATTTTCAGGATGACAAATAAAAACAGGGCAAAACTGCTTCTTGAAGACGGCTCTGTTTTTTATGGCGAAAGTTTTGGTGCCTCTGCTGATACTTCAGGCGAGGTTGTCTTTAACACAGGCATGGTTGGTTATCCCGAATCAATGACAGACCCTAGCTACAAAGACCAATTGCTTGTTTTTACCTATCCGTTAATTGGCAATTACGGTGTCCCCGAAGAAAAACTTCAACATAATTTGGTAACCAACTTCGAATCTTCAAATATACACTTAAGAGGCATCATTGTTTCTGAGTATTCTGATGATTATTCCCATTTCACAGCTGCTAAGAGTTTAGATAAATGGATGAAAGAGCACAATGTGGTGGGAATCACAGGTATTGATACTAGGAAGCTTACAAAGAAACTAAGAGAAAAGGGCGTGATGCTTGGACAAATTATTGTCGATAGAGAGGGAGAATTTTATGACCCTAATAAAGAAAATCAGGTAAAAAAAGTAAGCATAACCAGGCCAATAATTTATGGCAGAGGAAATAAAAGGATTATATTATTAGACTGCGGCTGCAAAAACAGCATCATTTATAGTTTACTTAAAAGGGGTCTGGAAGTTAAGAGAGTTCCATGGGATTATGATTTTACTAATGAACATTATGATGGATTAATAATTTCAAATGGTCCAGGAAACCCCGCCAAATGCAAGAAAACTGTTGAAAATGTTGAAAAGGCACTAAAACTAAAAAAACCCATTTTAGGAATATGCCTGGGTAATCAAATTCTTGCTATTGCCGCAGGAGCAAAAACATATAAGCTAAAATACGGGCACAGAAGCCAAAATCAGCCATGCATTGAAACCACAACAAAAAAATGCTTTATCACTTCACAAAACCACGGGTTTGCAGTAAATAAAAACACTTTACCTGAAGGATGGAAGGAGTGGTTTGTTAATGCCAATGATAATACAAACGAAGGCATAATCCATAAAACGCTTCCTTTCATGTCTGTGCAGTTTCATCCGGAAGCAACCCCTGGTCCAACGGACTGTAACTACCTATTTGATAAATTTTTGGAGTTGTTAAAATGAAAGAAACATTTGGAGATTTTGTTGAAAGCTGTAAAAAAAGCATTGCGTATGACCCTTGGACACAGCATAGGGGCCTTAAAGGGTACGCTGATGAAATAAAAAATGAAACAGATGAATTAATACAAGCTATTGAAAATAATGATGTTGAAAACTTAAAAGAGGAACTTGGAGACATTTTGCTTGACTGGATTCACACTGCCTTAATAGCCGAAAAAGAGCATGATGTAAATATGAAGGAAGTAATTGAGCTTGTAAATGAAAAGCTTAACCGAAGAAAACCATACATCTTACAAGAAAGACATGTGTCAAAAGAAGAGGCACAAAATATCTGGGCGAATGTAAAAAAATGGGAAAAACAATAAATAAGGTTTTACTGCTTGGGTCCGGTGCTTTGCAGATTGGACAGGCGGGAGAATTTGATTATTCCGGAAGCCAGGCAATAAAGGCTCTCAAAGAAGAGAAGGTAAAAACAATATTAGTAAATCCCAATATTGCAACAATTCAGACATCCAGTCAAATGGCTGACAAAGTTTATTTTTACCCGGTAACTGCCGAGTTTGTAGAAAAAGTTATTGAAAAAGAAAAACCGGACGGCATTTTATTGAGTTTTGGCGGGCAAACTGCATTAAACTGCGGTATAGAGCTTGAAGAGAAAGGAGTACTAAAAAAACATAATGTAATGGTTTTGGGCACAAGTATTTCTACTATTAATTCTACTGAAGACAGGGATTTGTTTGTCCAGGCGATGAATAAGATTAATATTGAAGTGCCTAAAAGCAGGGCAGTAACAACAACAAAGCAGGCGTTAAAAGAAGCCGACAAGATTGGATACCCTGTAATGCTAAGATCAGCATATAGCCTTGGCGGGCAGGGCTCAAGTGTATGTTATAATGAAAAAAAACTTGAAAAAACCGCGTCATCAGCATTAACAAGAACAAACCAAGTGTTAATTGAAGAATATCTGGGCGGTTGGAAAGAGGTTGAATATGAAGTAATGCGGGACAATAATGATAACACAATTACAATATGCAATATGGAAAATTTTGATCCTATGGGCATTCATACTGGAGAATCAATTGTGGTTGCACCCTCCCAGACATTAACAGACCAAGACTACCATTACTTAAGGCAAATCTCAATTAATATAATCAAAGCCATTGAAGTTATTGGAGAGTGTAACGTACAGTTTGCCTACAACCCGCACAAAAAAGAATACAGGGTAATTGAGCTAAACCCACGACTAAGCAGGAGCTCCGCTCTCGCATCAAAAGCAACCGGCTACCCTATTGCTTTTATTGCAGCAAAGCTAGCACTTGGTTACACCCTGCCTGAATTAAAAAACAGCATAACCCACACTAATGCCTGTTTTGAGCCTGCGCTTGATTATTTGGTTGTAAAAATTCCAAGATGGGACCTGAATAAGTTCACTAAAGTCACAACAAAGCTTGGAAGTGAGATGAAAAGTGTAGGAGAAGTAATGGCAATAGGAAGAAGTTTTGAAGAAGCAATACAAAAGGCCTCAAGAATGCTTCAGGTTGGGCTTTACGGTGTTGTCTGCAATAATATTAAAACAACAAATATTGAAGAGATGGTTAAGACACCTTCTGATAAGCGGTTGTTTGCCGTCACAAAGGCAATCAAAAAAGAATACTCTATAGATAAGCTCAATAAACTTTCAGGTATAGATAAATGGTTTTTAATGAAAATAAAAAATATTGTTGAAATGGAAAGGACATTGAGAAACTACAAACACATAAACGATATTGATAAAGAAACATTTTGTAATGCAAAAAAAATGGGGTTTTCAGATAAACAAATATCAATAATTTACAACTGTCGTGAGTCTGATGTTATTAAATCAAGGCATATGAAGAAGATAAGGCCCTCTGTTAAGCAAATTGATACATTGGCTGCTGAATTCCCTGCTAAAACAAATTATCTTTATCTTACTTATCACGGTGAAGAAGACGATATTAAGAGAGACACACAAAGACCAGTCATTGTTCTTGGAGGGGGCGCATACAGAATTGGAAGCAGTGTTGAATTTGATTGGTGCTGTGTCAGTTGTGCAGAAAACCTAAGAAAAGAAGGAGAAAAAACCATCATGATTAATTACAATCCTGAAACCGTCTCGACAGATTACGACACATGTGATAAACTATATTTTGATGAATTAAGCATAGAAACCATTTTGGAAATTTATCAAAAGGAAAACGCCAAAGGAGTTATTGTTTCTATGGGTGGGCAAATCCCCAATAACCTCGCCCTAAAGCTTAAAGAAAACAATGTAAACATCATGGGCACAAAACCAAAAGATATTGACAGAGCAGAAAGCAGGCACACATTTTCGAAAATTCTTGACAAGATTGGAGTTGACCAGCCGGAATGGAAAGAATTAAATACTGTTCCTGAAGCAAAAAGGTTTGCCTCAAAAGTTGGCTACCCCGTTCTAATACGCCCATCATATGTTCTCTCGGGAAGCGCAATGAATGTTGCATATAATGAAAACGAACTGGAGAATTACCTCAAAATTGCCTCTCACGTTTCAAAGGAACACCCTGTTGTTGTCAGCAAATTCTTCACTAACACTAAAGAAATCGAAATGGATGGTGTTGCAAAAAACGGGGAAGTTGTTGGGTATGCAATCAGCGAACATATAGAAAACGCGGGAGTCCATTCAGGGGATGCTACATTAGTTTTCCCCCCGCAAAAAACCTACATTGAAACGATACGCAAGATAAAGAAAAGGACCAGAGAAATTGCTAAAGAGCTTAATATAAACGGCCCGTTTAATATACAGTTCTTGGCCCAGGACAATATGCTAAAAGTAATTGAATGCAACCTGAGGGCATCAAGAAGTTTTCCGTTTGTTTCAAAAATCATGAACTATAATTTAATAGAGTTGGCAACAAAAGTAATAATGGATAAAGAGTTTACGCCCCCGGAGTTTATGCTGGACAAAGATTATGTAGGGGTAAAAGCACCTCAGTTTTCATACGCCCGGCTAAAGGGCGCAGACCCAGTATTAGATGTCGAGATGACTTCTACAGGAGAAGTTGGTTGTATGGGGGAGCATTTTAGTGAAGCGTTATTATTATCAATGCTTTCAACTGGATACAAGATACCAAAAAAAGGCATCCTGTTCAGTATAGGGGGAGAGAAAAATAAATATAATATGTTAAAGACTGCAAGGAGAGTATCTGAACGTGGCCTTGAAATTTATGCAACCCCAAACACTTCAAAATTCTTTTATAAGCACGGCATAAAAAATACAAAAACAAATGAAAAGGCGCTTGATATCATTAAAGAAAACAAAGTTGACTTTGTAATAAACATTCCAAGCATTCAGAATAAAGAAGAAGTTACCCCTGGTTATTTATTAAGAAGACAGTGCATTGACTACAACATCCCGCTTATTACAAATGTCCAGCTTGCAAAATCATTTGTAAAATCATTTACTAGTATTAACATAAAGAAAGTAGACGTTAAAAGCCGGGACGAGATTATAAGGACATAGTTATAAATTTCCACTGGAATGTATTTTAAACATAGTGCGTAAGTTAAGTATTGTAACCAGAGAACATAAACATCTCACTTATTGCAATTTAACAACCAAAAATCATTTAACTGCCTAAAATATTCTTACCTGTTATGCAAGCAAGATACTGGGAAACAAAAGACGGGCAACTTCAATGCCATCTCTGCCCTCATAACTGTGTAATCCCCGAAGGAAAAGTGGGAAGATGCGGGAATCGCATTAATCATGGCAATAAATTATATTCACTCAATTACGGCAAGGCAGTTTCTATTAATTGTGACCCTGTTGAAAAAAAACCATTATATCATTTTATGCCCGGGACTCTAAGTTTATCCATAGGTACAGCAGGTTGTAATTTGGGTTGTATGCATTGCCAGAACTGGGAAATCTCAACTGCAAAAGCCGGAGAATTACAGGAATATGATTTGCCGCCGGAAGTAGTTGTACAGCTGGCAATTGATAAAGGATGTAAGTCAATTTCTTATACTTATAATGAGCCAACAATCTTTCATGAGTATGCAACCGATATTGCCAAGCTTGCTAAAGAAAGAGGATTAAAAAACATAATTGTAACTAACGGATACATCAATCCTGGGCCTGCAAAAGAATTTGCTGAATTAATGGATGCAGCCAATGTTGACCTCAAGGCATTTAATGATAAATTCTATAAAGAAATCTGTGGTGCAAAATTGCAGCCGGTTCTTGAGACAATAAAGATTTACAAAAAATTATGGCTTGAAATCACTAACTTAATTATCGACGGGAAAAATGATTCAATGCAGGAGATAGAAGAGATGTGCAAATGGATTAAGGAAAATGTTGGAGAACATGTGCCTCTTCATTTTTCAAGAGCATTCCCGATGAACAAAATGCAGGACATACAGCCCACCCCTAAAGAGACATTATTAAAAGCAAAAAGCACAGCACAAAAACACCTCAATTATGTTTATATAGGCAACATCTATATCCAGGGAACAGGAAATACATATTGCCCGGACTGCGCAAAATTAGTTATTGACAGGGAAAATTTAAGTATTGCAAATAAGACATGTGAATGTGGGAAAACAATTGAAGGCATATGGGATTAATACGTTAGTCCCGAAAGAATTTTTGGAAAAGACAATTGTTTCTGAATTTTTAATTTAGCATCCCGGAAAATTAGGGGCCTGTTACAAATATATCTGCGGGCCTTTTTGGAGAATTCATATATTTCCTTTAACTCCTCCCAACCCCTTATGAAACGACTTATTTTAATTATGCTGTTTTGTTCACTTAACGTCTCGGCAATCCACATAAATGAAATAATGTACAACCCACAAGGAAACGACAACAACAAAGAATATGTAGAAATATATATGGATAACTTTACATCTCTTGAAAACTGGACTATTGCAGATTCTGACAGCAATGATACTTTAAGTACCCTTTCACAGGTAAACTCAAGTTATGCACTAATCGTAGAAGAAGGCTTTAATTACACTGGTCTAAACTGCTCAATATATTCTGCAGGAGCCACAATCGGAAACAACCTGAATAACGACGAGGACGCGGTTCTGCTCTACAATGACTCATTAATTGATATGACTGAATACAATTCATCGGGGCAGGAAGGACATTCACTTTCTTTAATTCAGGACACATGGGAATACACTTATCCGAAAACACCGTGCCAACCAAACAAAATCCCTGATGCAGCCAATTACTCAAACACAACAAATTCTTCAAAACAAAATATTACACAAAACCCGGGAAACGCTTCTTCCTGTCCATTATCATTAAATACAACAACTGACAAGACAATCTATGAGGAAGGTGAAAAAGTAAAAATAAGACATAACGTGGATAGCACAAAAGAGCCATTCTACATAACATACTGGATAGAAACATTATCAGGAGAAATTGAAAAAAGCAAACACACAACTGAAAATACTAATGAAAAGCGCTGGACTGCTAGCTCAGATGAAAAGGCCCTTCTTGTTAAATCTGTCATAACATCTGAATGTAACGAAACCACCCTTAGCACGCAAAAGCTTATAGCAGTAAACAGCTCAACTACAGAGAACGTAAAAGAAAAGGCAGAATACGAAACAGCAATAACTGCTGCAGAGTTTGAAGAGGCAGTACAATTTGGAGAAATTCTAACCCCAAAAGTTTCAATCACAAAAGGTGACACAAACAAATACAGCATAAGCGCGTATGTAAAGGGAGAAAACTCAAAGGTAAGCAAAACCACCAAACTGCATATTTACAAGAAAAACAGTGAAAACACAATTCAGCTGCCCGTTGCCCTAACCAGCAATTGCAATCAAAGACATGCGCCAGGCGAATATAAATTAATAATTGAAGGCCTGGGAGAAAAAATCTCAAAACCCATCTACATTTCAGAAAACAACAAATGTCAAGAAAAAATAATTTATAAAAACAAAACTATTGAAAAAAATACCCCCCAAATCAAAAGTTTCTACACCCTCAAAAAAAATTTTGCTTCTCAAATAAATTTATTTGCAACCTTTGAAAATGTTGATGAGCCCCATTCTATTGCTCTTTATGGACAAAAAGATGTGAGCTATAAAAACATAACCAACAATAGCAAAACCACACTAACTGCAAATGTTACAAGGGGAAAGAATATTATTGTGCTTGATTTACTTAAAAATAACCAAAGTAAAGACACCAAATTCCTGCAAATAACATTTCCTTCAAACGAAACAACAAAAGAAAAACAGCCCGTGAAAAATCATGAAAACAATTCTCAAAACAAAATAACAGGACGTACTATATATACTTCCCCAGAAATAAAAAGCAAGAAGATCTCCAGATATGTGCTGGGAGGGATAAGTATAATGTTTCTGGGTTATGTATTTTTGCAAAGGAGAAGCATCAGAAAACTATTTAAAAGAGCTGCATATTTTAAAAAAACATGGCCGAAAAACAAAAGATTGTTGCTAAAGCGATTATAGAAATGCTGGGCTCTCCAAAAGAGCATATAGAAAACACAATGAAGTATTACGTAGACAAAATTGAAGAAGATTATAAGGAAATTAAGGTTTTGGATAACCATTTTGAGCCCGCTGAAGAGACCGAAAACTCAACTGAAAAAGCAAAGCTTTACTCAGTCTTCAGCGAGGTTGAGCTGGAAATAGCTGGTGCTGAAAACCTGGCATGGTTCTGCATTGACTATATGCCTTCATCAATTGACATAATTGAACCCGAAAAAATTACATATGAGGCAAGAGATTTCACAGGATTTATAAACGACCTTCTCTCCAAGCTCCACCAGATAGGCTCTCAGCTAAAACGACTTAATGTTGAAAACAAAAATATGAGCAAAAACTCAGTGAAACTGATAAAAAACATGATTCTTATACAGCTAAAGGAGAAAGACAAAACAATAGAAGAGCTAAACAAAGAATCCGGCCTGGAAAAAGAGCACCTGAAGAAATATCTCAACCATCTTATTAATGAGGGAAGGATTACTCAAAAAAAGGACAGCTATGGTCTTAAATGAGCAAAACATTTATAACACAAAATAAATACCCTTAAGTATGGCCAAAACATCGCGTTTCCAGAAGATATTGCTGGGGCTATTATTCATAATACTGATAATTCTTTCAAACCAGCTAATTGTGCCACATTTTTCCTTGCTGGGCCTCCTTTACTTTAAAGGGATTGTTGCCCTGATACTTACATTATTTTTTTTCGCACTTATTTTAACTGCAATCTGCATGATTTTTAAAAAGACACGCTATAATTATTATATACTATTAGCGACATTGGGTGCTCTATCAATAAACTCCTTTCTGAACCTTCTTGCTTATATCTTTTTACACGAAGATATCCTAAATTTTGTAATAAGGGTTTTCCAGGATTCAGAACTGGCAACAGGATTTGCCATTAACCAAGCCCTCTTGCTCATAATAGGGGTTTTTGCAATAAACATAATAATCAATAAGAAAATAACAAGCCTAAAAAAATAATTCCCAAGAAACAGGCAACAAAAATAATTTTTTCTGCCAGCCCATCTGATTTAAACGGCCCCTTTATCCTGTAAGCAGAAGCAGGATAGAAAGGCGCTATTCCCTGATGATTAAGCATATCCAAAACCATGTGGGATAAATAACCAAAAAACACAGCGTAACTATAATTTGCATCAACCAACCCTACAAGTAATGAAATAAGTAGTGCTGCAAAAACTGAATGAAGCCAAAACCTGTGTCCAAATATCCAGCCAACTGGTTTAAAAAACCTGCCAATAACAGATTTGGACGAATCAATATCAACAATAACTGCGCTTATCATAAATACTAAAGCAAAAAGCCATTTTTCTGCTTCAACTTCCAAAAATTCCCAAAGTAAAAAAAATACCAGAAAAGAAAATGCAAGGTGCGTCCTGAATAGCATTATAATTCATCTAAAGAAGGTATTTTTTCTTCCTCGCCGGACTCTTTTATTTTCTTAATTTCTTCCTGAGGGTCTGCTTCCATAACATCATTACCCAAAAGCTCTAACCTGTCAAACATCTGGTTTCTTGTAACCCTTCCTATAACCTTAACGGTTTCTCCAAGCAATTCGGTCTTAACAGGCTCAAACTGGTCAGGATTTTGTCTTATATTTTCCATTTGCTCCTGTGTTTTTTTAGTCACTTTCAATACAACATCCCTGAAAAAAACAGCCCTTATGTTGTCCGTTCCGTCATCAAGCACAAGATTAAGAACCTGTCCGTACTTTGGCTCAACATTTCCATGCTCAGGACAGCTCATGGATTCAGCGCTTTGCACCAGCTTTTTGCCGCAAGAAGGGCAGACTGGAAAAAATTTAGGGTCAAACACCTGCACAATTGTTGCCAGAACTTCCACATTGCCGTCATTTTCAGAAATCTCAGAAATGCTCTTTCTTTTTGCCTCTGCGGAGGGCTGCTCCCCTACATCTACATCCACGCTGATTCCTTCCGGGTTTGCCTCAACCTTGGAATCCTTATTAAGGTGCACTTCTGTTCTCCCCTGGTTGTCTTTAACAAAGCCGTTAGTAATTTTTGCAACATCTCCCTGATTAATATCTGAAAGCACAGAAGTCATATCATGCCATGCAGTAATTCTCAACTGTCCGGTTTCATCTGCAATGATAAAAGAGCCAACCTTTCCTTTCTGTCCATTTCTTTCAAACTCATTAACCGGAAAAATCCTCATAACCTTCCCTACAACCTCAACGCCCCTTAGGCCGGGGAAAATATCCTTTATTTTTTTAGGGCCTTCCGACTGCAGAATCTGAACCCCCAGGTCATTTGCCACAATATGCGCCGCCCCTTCCTTTGAAATTAGCCCTGAAAGCTGATCTGTTTTCTCCTTAACCTTGGCTTCAATCTCTTCTTCTGAAATCCCTGCCTTTTCTTTAATTCTTTTTACAATCTCCTGATAAGGTATATTAATCATAAAAACACCCCCTAACAGAGTGGAGAGCCACAGAATTTATATAGTTTTTGGCCTGTTGGGTGTGTAGATATCCTTTCAATATTATGATTTCCAGCTAGTCATAACCATTTTTTGCTTAAAGCATAAAATTACTGATAAAATCAGCAACCCAATGAAGCGCAAAATTGATTTTTCTTGTAATTCGCCGATATAGATTGTATGTAATCAGCTTCAAGAAGATCTCAACCTTTTGTGTATAAAGTTTTTTGGCTTGAACAACATGGCTGCATACTGCTTTGAAAGCCCTGTTTATGCTTTCAATCAAGGCTCGCCAGTTCTTTTTCCTGTGATTATAATGCCTTTTCACGAGCTTTCTTGTGACCGACTTGCAGCCGGTCGGCAAAGTTGTAAAATGTGGGATTTTACTCGATTTTAGCCAGTTGGGAATGTGAGAGGCTTTCAGAAAGCTAATAAAGGCACGATAGCCCTTCTTCTCGTAAGTTTTTATCAAGAGAAGAGTAAGCAATTGGTGTGTTGTGAAAGTTTTCTTGGAAAACTTTTTCATATACTGTGGAATCTGCCCTTTGTTAAGGATTTGGCAAGCCAAATCCTATAAGTTTTTGTATGAGAATTGTTCTTTCTTCATTTGGAAAACACCTTTGTATATCGACTCTGACAACGATTTTACAGGTGTTTTCCTTTATATTTCTAACGATTCAGAGGATTTCTACGGAGCCGGTCAGTTTTATAATTTTTGTTCAAGAACCCCTATTCAATTATTCCTACAGAAATCTTTATAAATACTCCATTTACCCAAAGTGTGCAATGCCTCCGTGGCTTAGCGGTATAGCGCGGCCTTGGTAAGGCCGAGGTCCCGG
>JBMCCQ010000020.1:0-16367 GCA_048618745.1 Candidatus Nanoarchaeia archaeon | reverse complement strand
AAAAAGGCCCAAAGCCTGGCTGGAAGGCTTGAAGAGGAGGGATACCAAGTAGTAATTATAGGGGCTCCTGACCATCCTGAAGTAAGGGGAATTGCAGGGCAGACAAATAATGCCAAAGTTATTCAGAACCCGGAGGATGTTGATGAAAAACTAAAATACGGCAAGGTTGGGGTATTGTCACAAACTACACAGACACAGGAGAATTTCCGTGAGACTGTTGCAAAGATTGTAAGCTATCCTAAAATAATTAAGATACATAATACTATTTGCACAGCGACTGAAAAAAGACAGAAAGCCGCAAAGAAATTAGCAAAAGAAGTTGAGCTGATGATTGTAATTGGCGGAAAAAACAGCTCTAACACAAAAAAGCTCTATGAGTTGTGCAGTAATTTTGTTGAGGCAAAATGGATTGCAGACGAGAGTGAGCTACAAGGTGAATGGTTTAGTGATGTAAACAAAGTTGGCATTACTGCCGGGGCATCTACGCCAAAAGAAGTTATTGATAAAGTTAAGGAAAGTATTGAATGTATTAATTCTTGAATTTAGGACGATTATTTGTAAATCAAAATTTTGACATTTATGTAAGACGGAGTGTAAAAAAAATTCCCAATGCTGATAATTACAAAAAAGTGTGTGTAATTTATTTTGGTTAAGTAGCATTTACAAAGCAAATTGGTATATGGCAACCATTTTGTTCACTGGAAATTTTAAAAAATAATAATTAGAGATAGTTAAGAATACATTAAGATGATATATATCTGAACCCTTATTTCACAGTAAGCAAAACATATTTAAACCCCTGCTTTTTCGAGAGAATAATGATACTTGGAAGGATTATAGGGAAAACAACTACTCATTCGTTTGAGTTTTCTGTGGAAAAATCAGTAAATAAGTTTGATTACTGCCAGGTATTTCATAAGGATAACGGATATATTTTATGCCAGGTAGTGGAGCTTGAAAAGACAACTGACAAGGTTCTGGGAAGATGTGTAGTTATTGGCTATAAGGATAAAAACGGCGTAGTAAAGCAGTTAAGAAGTCCACTGGATGTAAATACTGAAGTGCTAAAAGCTGAAGAAGATTTTGTAAAATCTATTGTAATAGGAAATGAAGACAAAAAAACAGGAGCATTCTTGGGAAAACTTGAAGGAACTGATCTGGATGTATTCCTTGACCTTAATAAGCTTTTAACTAAACACTTGGCAGTTCTCGCAAAATCAGGGAGCGGAAAGAGCTACAGTGTGGGGGTGCTATTAGAAGAGATAATGGAGCGAAATATTCCCTTAGTCATTCTAGACCCACATGGCGAATATTCAACATTAAAAAAGGAAAATGATAATGAAGGGGATACTGAAAAACTAAAAAAGCTCAATCTAAAGCCAAAATCGTATCAGAGAAAGGTAGTTGAGTACGGAGATTACGAGATTGATGATAAACTAAAACCGATAAAACTTAATCACAACCTCACAACACAGGAATTAATTGACCTACTCCCAACAAAACTTACAAATAACCAGCTCGGACTTTTGTACAGCACAATAAAGAATATGGAGGAGCTCACATTTGACTCACTTCTTGTAAACCTTGAGGCAACTGACAGCAATCTCAAGTGGAATCTTATAAGTACTATCGAGTATCTGCAGAGTTTTAAGCTGTTTTCTTCTGAGCCAACATCATATAATGAGATTGTGCAGCCGGGAAGAGCATCAATAATCAATTTAAAAGGAATGGAGCCTGAGGTTCAGCAAATCTTAACATATAAACTACTAAAGGATTTATTTACTGCGAGGAAAAAAGGAAATGTTCCGCCATTTTTTCTGGTTGTTGAGGAGGCACATAATTTTGTTCCTGAAAAAGGTTTCTCTGATGCAAAAAGCTCAAAAGTTATAAAAAACATTGCAAGTGAAGGCAGGAAGTTCGGTCTTGGCATGTGTGTTGTAACACAAAGACCCGCAATAGTTCAAAAAACAGTCTTAAGCCAGTGCAACACACAGCTTATACTAAAAGTAACAAACCCTAATGACTTAAAGGCAGTTTCTGCATCTGTTGAAGGCCTTACCACAGAGACTGAAAATGAGATACGGAATCTCCCCATTGGAACTTCTTTAGTTACAGGAATAGTTGACAAACCATTATTTGTTAATATTCGACCCAGAAAATCAAGACATGGCGGTGAGGCAGTAGATATCTTAACACATGAAGAAAACGATTTTGTGGAAGAGGTAAAGGAATTTAAGGACAAAAAAATGATGCCCTTAATTTTTCCAAAAATTACAAAGGAAGATTATCATCTGATGACAGGCAAAGAGGATATTAAAATAATTTTAGTCCCCTGTATTCTCTTCAGCTGCAAAAACAGAACAGTAGAATATAACCTTCTCGTGGATATGACAACAGGAGGAATAATTCTAGATATTGATGACACAAATATAAAAAGTGCTTATCTACCTGAACTTGAAAAATTAACCAAAACCCAGTTAAGACTGCTTGAGCAGGCCTATAATCTTGGAAGATTTTCTGTTACTGATGTAATTCAAAAAGCCGGGCTTTCATTAGATGCAAAAGAAGACCTCGCCGAGCTCATTGAAATGGGCTTTATTGAACAAAAGGATAATATGTATTCTCTAAGTGATTCCTACATTTTTTCAAACCCTGCCAAAAAGGCATTTTACGGAACAATAGAGTATAAAAGCATTGATTATGACAAACAGCTGGAGAAGAAAAAGCGCCTTGATGTAATGAAAGGCAAAATCTCAAAGTTTACTAACGTGATTGATAACAAAGAATGTTTTCTTGTTCATTACGAATGATTATTCCCTCTTTTTGACATAATGTATTGATTTATCGAACTGGCTGAGCTTCCCCTCTGTTTTTGGATTATCCTGCTTACAGTAAAAATCCACTCTCCTCTTAAGTTTATCAGGCTCAAATGGCTTCGTAATAAACTCGTCAACATCGCAGCTGATTGCAGTTTTCAAATCCCCGGGAGAATGTTTGGCAGTTAAAACTATAATTGGAATTTTGTAAGTCTCTTTATCAGACTTTAATTTCCTGCAGACCTCAAAGCCATCCATTTTGGGCATCATAATGTCAAGAACAATTAAGTCAGGCTTTTCTTCGCTGGTTTTTTTTAATGCCTCTTCACCGTCTTCAGCTTTAATTATTTCATAATCCTCCTCAAGGCTCATCTCAAGAAGCTCTCTCATGGTGTACTCATCATCTGCCACTAATATTTTTTTCATATATACACCTCTATACATAGGGGACATCAAACTCAGATTTAATACCGTAAACCACCAGATAGTTCCACAAAGGAGTTTTAATCTTTTTAACATTAACTGAAAAACCGGCCTGCCTAAATATTTCCATTAACTTTTCCTGATGTGCAAGCCAGTTGACATTTGGGAGGATTTTAAATAGATCCACAAAATCAACAAAAATTATTCTGCCTGAATCAGGCAAGATATCATGAATTTCTTTTAGCACTTTGTTAATATCCTGTATGTAACCAAGCATCCCAAAGCTTACCACTGCATCAACCTTTGGAACAGAATCATGCACCCTGTTTATCTGGTGTACATCGTGAATTATTTTTACATGCCCGTGACCATACTTTTGCATTCTTCTTTCTGCAATTTTGACAGCTTTTTCAGACATATCCGTAGCATAAACTTCCCCTGTAGAGCCGGTTTTATTAGCAAGCTCTTTTGTAAGCGAGCCTACGCCACAGCCGAACTCCAAAACCTTTTTCCCCTTAATATGGGGCAGGTGTTCATCGATTTCCCTAAGTACTCTTTTGGGTAAAAGAAGATTTTCAAACATTAAATTCAGATAAGAAAAATAGTTGTTGAGTGTAATAAAAAAATCAGGATCATAATAAATTGTAAGCATAAGAAATATTGGTATTCCCATAAACACAAATGAAAGAGCGAGCTTTATTAAGTCGATTGCATTTTCCGCATGCAGTGACCACGCAACTACGAGTGAGATTAAAATCAGCACAACAATAAACGGTCCGGTTTTTCCAAAGGGAGCTTTATAAGGTCTTGGATGTTCAGGCATTTTATATCTTAGTATCACCAACCCAACTAACACCGCCGAATATATCAACAGCATTATTGGAACCAAGATCTCCAAAAGTATTTTGTACGTCCCCGAGGCAATAATAATCAAAGCAGAGGTTAAAAATGTCTGGAATATAATTGCCTTGTATGGTGTTTTATATTTGGGATGGATTTTGGCAAGGCTTGAAATAAACAATTTGTCCTCTGCCATTGATAAAACAAGCCTGGGAGCTGATACAACCCATCCTGCAACTGACCCAATTATTGCCAGGTAAACAAGTATGGTGTAAACATCTCCCGCCCCAGAGCCATAAATGGCTTTACCTACATCTGTTACGGGTGTACCTGACCCGCCAAATTCTTCTGAGCCGAGCATACCTATTGAAACTACAACAAAAGAAAGGCAAATGAGTGCAATAACTATCGTTCCTCCGATAAGTACCTTGGGCATTACTTTTGCGCCGTTTTTTGTTTCTGCAGCAAGGTAAGTTGCAGTCTCCCACCCAAAGAAAGTTTCTGCAACAAGAAAAATCACTACAAATATTGAGGAATATGAGGATATAAAGAAAGGGTCAAAATTCTGCGACTGTATGTTAAAAAAACCAGGAAATATTATAGAAGCCATTGTACCAAGCGTTATAAACGCAAAAGTCATAAGCATAAATGAAGAAGTACGCATTCCCCGGTAGGCAATAAAATTAAAGATGAATATGAAAAGAAGGCTTATGAGTGTATTATTAGTTATGGTTAATGTAATCCCAAACAAAGGAATTGTAAACAGCACACTATGCACAGGAGATAAATACTGGATTGCTCCAACAATAAGCATTGCAATTGTAACGTTTCCCGCGATAAGTGCCATCCAGCCAACCAAAAAGCTAAAAAAATGCCCATAGGAGCGTTTCGCAAATTCATATATACCTCCTGAAGTAGGAAACATACCAGTTAGTTCCGCAAAGCACATTGACACATATATAGCAATAACTGAGAGTATTACCCATGATAAGACAGAGGCGGGACCAGCAACTTCTGCACCAAGAGCAGGAAGAAAATAGATGCCCGTACCCATTATTGAGTTCACTGTTATCAGGAAAATTGCTTTAGTACTGAGTGTTTTTTCCAGTTCCGCCAATTACAATACACCTCCTTTTCTATTATCATGTATTTATTTAAAAATTTTTGTATCAGCTACAAGCTTTGTGGAGTACAAGACTATTTTAGCGGCTTGTTTTGCTCTTAAATTATATGATTAAGATTAAAACTGAACATTTATAAAATATTTTTAATTACTGTATGTTATGGAAACACTGCACATTGAGACCAAATATACTGGGAAATTTAGTTTGCAAAATTTAGAGATGGTGGAAGAGAAAGTCTCTCTTGTAACCACAGTACAATATCTCGAGCACTTGGAAAAGATAAGAAAGCATTTGGAAGCAACCGGCAAAACAGTTAGTATCCCAAAATCAGACGGCCTTTACCCGGGACAAATCCTTGGATGTACAATCAAAAAACTTGAAGGCGCTGAAGCAATATTATATATAGGGGATGGAAAATTTCACCCAATTGCAATTGCACTGGAAAACCAACTTCCAGTATATACATTCAATCCATTAAACGAAAGCTTTCATAAGATCAGGGAATCTGAGGTAGACAAACTAAGAAAAATCCAGAAAGGAGGGATTGCCAAGTTTCACACATCAGAAAAAATAGGAGTTTTAGTAAGTCTGAAACCTGGCCAGTCCAATATGTCTTCTGTTAAAAAACTAAAGGATAAGTATCCGCAAAAGAAATTCTTTACATTTATTTTTGACACACTTTCTCCTGACATGCTTGAGAGTTTTAATTTTGTAGAATGTTTTGTAAATACTGCCTGCCCAAGAATCAGCTATGATGATTATCAAAGCTACCCTAAAAAAATTGTAAACTATACTAATCTGATTTAGACCTGTTTAACAGGCAATTCGAGTGTGAACCTGCTTCCTTTACCTTCTTTAGAATTAACTTTTACTGTGCCGTTATGAAGCTCGGCAATATGTTTCACAATCACAAGTCCGAGTCCAGTCCCATTATGCTCTCTTGTCATTGAAGAATCAACCTGGTAAAACTTATCAAAAAGTTTTGGAACTTCTTGTTTAGGTATGCCCACACCCGTATCTTTTACATGTATTAGAACTTTATCTCCATTAGTTTTTGCAGCTATAGTCACCCTGCCATTTTCTTTTGTAAACTTAAGCGCGTTATTGACAAGGTTTATTACTGCCTGCTTAAGCAAATCAGGAGAGGTATCTAAACCAACATTTTTCTCTGTACGGGTTATTAACTTTATCTTTTTGGATTCAGCAATATGCCTTAGGGATTCCACAGTTTCTTTGATGATTCGTCCAGCATCATCTTTTTCAAATTTAACCTCAATTTTACCGGATTCCAATTTGGATAGGTCCAGCACATCATTAATGAGCCTTGAGAGCCTTTCACTTTCTGATACAACCGTCGAAAGCACATTATTCTGCTTGTCGCTTAAGTCGCCCAGCTTTCCGTTATGAAGAAGTTTTGTGTAACCTAAAATACTTGTCAGCGGCGTTCTTAGCTCATGGCTTACATTAGAGACAAAATCACTTTTCATCTCGTCCATCTTCCTTAATTCTTTGTTTTTCTCCTGCAGTTCTTTAGTGGCCTCATCAATTCTCCTCTCAAGCTCCCTGTTAAAATTAAGAACCTGGTCATAAAGTCTTATGTTTTCTATTGCAACTGCAATATGGTTAGTCAGTATACCAAGCGATTTTGCATAATACTTGAATTTCTCGGGCCTGGAACTTTCAAGATGCATGACACCCATTACAGCCCCTTTTTTAAGAAGAGGGATTGTGGCACTTGATTTTACGCGTTTGTCAAGACGCACATAGTTAGAATCCGTGTCCACATTATCAATTATATAAGGTTTGCCGGTTTTTGCTACCATCCCCACAACTCCTGTTCCAACTTTAAATTTCATTTTCTCTGAATTTGCCATGGGATTGCCAGTTGAAAATGTCAAAGATAAGTGATCATTATCAAGAAGCATTACAAAACCATGGTCTGCTCCAGTAAACGAAACAGATTGTGAAAGCACTTCCTTAACAAGCTCATCGATATTATGAATAAGACCTATTCTTTGAGTAATATCAAGAAGCTCTGAAAAATTGTTTTTATCATATTTAATGCGCTCGTAAAGCCATGAGTTTTCAATCATCATACTTGCAGTACTGCATAAGGCCATAAGAAGATTCATTTCATTTTCAGTAAAAATCCTTTTTGTGCGGCTATGAATGTTAATAACTCCTATTGCTCTGTTTTCAATTGAAAGCGGCAAACCAAGGTATGAGACCAACCCCTTTGCACTGGCTTGCTCTTTCTCAGCATAGTCTTTACTTTTTTTAATATCTTTTATGTAGCAGGGGTTATTGGTTTTTAAGACCTTACTACTTACTGAATCTCCAAGCGGCAGTTTCTTATTTATTTCTGGCGCAGCATCTTTCCTGTCAAAAACGGCCAGCCTTGTGAGTTCCTTTTTGTCAGTTTCAAGAAGAAGGGAGCACCTGTCAATTTTAAGGAGCTTAACAATCCTTATTACAACCATATTCATAATCTTTTCCATATCAAGGGTTTGATTAATTGTGCTGTAAATATCATACAAAGTTGATAATCTGTGGACCTTCTTTTCATTTTCCTTAATAAACTCAGAGCGCTGCATAGCGCTTGCTATCTGGTTTGCAAAAGTCATATACAGATCTAAGTCTTTTTCAACAATCTCTTTTCCACTCATTTTATTATCAAAACTAATCATTCCAAAGACCTTGTTTTCAGAAATCAGGGGAAGGCTTCCGCTTATCAACCCGGAGGGCTTTTCAAGAAAAGATGCAAGTTTTTCATATCTTTTTGTTTTTTCAATTACGGGCCTTTTTTTATGTATGCAATTGTATGCTTTTTTATGCCTTTTATTTAGCTTAAATGAAAAGCTCTGAAATTTTTCTTTGGGAATATGATTTGAAAAGATGCCGGTTAACGTATTATTATCATATCTATATATTCTGATTCTGTCAAAACCCAGAGATTCAAAAGTTTCAACAGCAATTGTACAGATTTTATCCATACTGATTGCCCTTTGAAGTGAAGAAGAAATTTTATACAAGCGTAGCAGCCTGTCATTTAATTCAGCAAGCTTTTTTTCGTAAGATTTTTTGTTTGTAATATCTTTAGTCAGATGAATTATCTTTCGTACCTTTCCAGATTCGTCCATAATAGGATGAACACTCACATGCAGATGATTGTATATCTTTTTTGCCTTATTATATACCTTTATTTCATAATCCTTTTTAAAGCCAGTATAGATAACTTCAGAAGCTTTGCAACCTACAGAATGGTTGTGCTCATGATATATCTGAAAACATCGCTTCTTTTTTATCTGCTCACGTGTTAAACCAGTCCTTTGTAAGACCTTGTTGTTAGCGTACTCAATGTATCTTGTTTTTGCATCCATCACAATAAGCTCATCAGAGATGCCGTCAAGTATGCCTTCATTAAACCTATGAAGAGACTTAAGCTCCTCCCTGCTTTTTTTAACATTTTCTTCTGATTTTTTACGCTCAGAAATATCAAAGAAACAGACAATGACCTGTCTATGGCCTGATTTATGGTCCTGTACAACTCTCCTGGAGATTGCCAAAGGTATTAATTTCCCATTTTTCTTTATGGCATAATACTCAAAGGGGAGCTCTGATTTTTTGCGTGAGGAGAATTCAAAGAGATACTTTTTTAGCTTGTCCTTCGCTTCTTCAACAAATAAATTATAAATCCTGTTACCAACCAACTCCCTTTTATTATAGCCAAGTTTATTTGCAGCAACTGTATTTACGTATCTTATCGTGCTATCTAGCTCAACCTTCAATAACGGCATTGGCAGGTTATCTGCAAGCCTCAGACTTTCTTTATTAAAGAGCTCCATATCAACTCACTATGATTTCATCAATTTTTTTCTTGAGCTCGTTGGGGTCAAACGGCTTAGTTAAATAATAATCAGCACCGCTTTTTAATCCGGTCAAAATATCCCTTTCCTGCCCCTTGGCACTTAATATCGCAACTTTCAAATCTTTTATTGAAGCATCCTTACGAATATTTTCACATATTTGATAACCATTCATTCCCGGCATCATAACATCAAGCAACAAAAGATGCGGCCTTACGTTTTTTACCTCCTGCAAAACACTTTCCCCATCCTTTACAAAACTTAAATTATAACTCTCCCTGAGTATAATATCAAGGAGCTCCGAAATACTTTCTTCATCTTCTGCTACAAGTATTTTTTTTTTAGGCATTGCTCTCCTCCTTAAAAAGACTCTTATATATATCGCAATATGCACAAACCTTTATTTTATCCAGGCAGGGCTCATTTTTTCCCTTTTTGCAAAACGTGCCTATTTCTATCCAGCAATCCCTGTCTTCAGCCTTGTACATTGGACATTTCTTTTTTCCACATGACAAATACTCCCAGCAATTTATTTTTTCAGTCTCCTGCTTCGCCTGCTTTTTTGGAATTGTAAAACTAATCCTTGTACCCTTGCCAAATTTACTCTCAACTCCCAGCAATCCATAATGAGATGCAATAATCTCTTTTACAATTGATAATCCAAGGCCTGTTCCCGCATCCTTATTAGTGAGGTTACTTCTTACCTGAAAAAATTTATTGAAAAGAGTAGGAAGGCTCTCTTTTTTGACCCCTACTCCGGTGTCCATGACATCGACCTGAACATGCTCTTTCTTGTTTGAAAACTTGACAGTTATTTTTCCCTTGGTTGGTGTGAATTTTACCGCATTGGAAATTAAGTTATTAAACACCTGTGTTACCTTTATCCTGTCTGCTTTCACGGTTGGAAGATTTTTTGGAGCAAGTATTTCAAACTTGATTCCCTTCTTACGCGGAAAATTTACCGCCTGGCTGCTCTCTAACGCTTCTTTAAGGTTAATATTTTCGAATTTGAGGTTAGCCTTTCTATTTTCCAGCTTTGACAAATCCAAAATGTCCTCAATTATACCGGAAAGCCTTTTGCTTTCCCTATCTATTGTTTCAAGATATTTTTTTTGCTTTTCATTTATTTCTCCTTTTTTTCTGCTGAGAAGCACAGTCGTGTACCCCAATATGCTTGTAAGAGGGGTTCTCAACTCATGACTGACATTGGATACAAATTCTGTTTTCATTCTTTCAATTTCTTTTAGTCTTGTAATATCATTAATTACCGTAACTGTTCCGACGGGAAAATGCTTTTCATTTAACACGGCAGCGATTGATATGCGAAGTATCATTTTTTTTGGCTTTTGCACTTCCTGTTCAGTTATGGTGGGACTAATATCCTTTAATGGAAGGACCTGATGTTTGTCTAGTGGCGGGAACTTATTTATTGCGTTCTTCATGCCAAATGCCTCAAAGATATGGATAATATGCTTGTGCTTTACCTTTTCCTCATTTAATCTAAACATCTGTTCAGCAGTGGAGTTAAATAAAACCACTTTGTAGTTTTCATCTGTAACGATCACACCATCTGCCATTGAATCAATTATATGGTCGGTTTTGCACTTCTCCTGGGCAATGAGGTCACTATAATGCCTGCTCTTTTCAAGAGTCTTGCGAAATTTCCGGCTCATTGAATTAAAAGTGCTAATCAGCCTTCCAAACTCGTCATTTCTTTTGTTTTCAAGTGATTTTTCATATCTTCCTGCTGAAAGCAGTTGTGCTGCAATAATCAGGTCATCAATTGGTTTAAGCAGTTGGTATACAAAAACTCCGCTTACTGCCACTGTTAATAATACAAAGACTGTGAGACCAATAAAAAACTCCTGTGAATTAACACCATAGTAATTAATGAATAAGGCGAATACAATGGAGACTGCGATAACAAAAAGCACATACAAAACAGTCTTAGTTTTGACTTTCACACTTCGTCCCCCCACCTCTTTCCAAAAAAAGTCCACTCATCCTGACTTTTTTTACTTGGTTTCAAACTTGCCCTTTACTTTATATTTATCTGAATTAATTATCGTGTTATAATAATCCATAAAATCATCTTTTTTGGATTTTTTCCTAGCTCCAAGTAACCAGTAAAAGGCCAAGGCAACCAAAAGAGCAATAATTATTTTTTCCATCTTAATCCCCTATAACCTCCAGTATATCATTGGTTTTTTTAATTTTTGCTAAAGGTATATTTTTTTCCCTAATTTCAAGAGGTTTTTTTTCTTTATCAACATCATATATATAGGGGAGCACAGTTTCAAATGCCTCCCTGATTTTTTTTGAATCCTTTTTATGAGGCGTAATCAATATAAAACTATCAGCAATTGTATGATATAAAAAGTCTTCGCTTCCATCAATTGTGTTGGAAAGTGCCCTTGCAATAATTGAAATTGCATCATTGGTTTTTCTGTAGCCATACTTTTTTTTATAATCCTCAAGCATTGATATTGTATA
Organism: Candidatus Nanoarchaeia archaeon; assembly: GCA_048618745.1. GTDB lineage: Archaea > Nanobdellota > Nanobdellia > Woesearchaeales > DSVV01 > CAZBGG01. Next base: position 4,805 of record JBMCCQ010000020.1, on the reverse strand, counting down.
ACTGAATACGTAAAATTTCTCTCCCTGATTTATTAATTCCTGAATTTTTTCATTACACGATGTTTTACCGGGAAGCCTGGAAAGTGGATGAGTATCAATATCCTTTTTAGTTCTTCGTAATATTGTATTTACTCTTGCTTCCATTTCCATAGGGTCAAAGGGTTTTGTAATATAATCATCAGCTCCAAGGTCCATTCCCTTTAGTTTGTCCTTAACCTCGCCTTTTGCTGAAAGTATGATTATTGGGATATGGTGTGTGATTGAGCTGTTTTTCAACCTTCTGCAAACCTCATAACCATCAACACCAGGCATCATTAAGTCAAGTATAATTAAGTCAGGTTTTTCCTGATATACCCTGTCGAGAGCATCAAGGCCGGAGTATGCCTTAAGCACCTTATACTTACCAGGTATAAGGCTCAAAGCAACAAGTTCAACCACACTGGGCTCATCATCAACAATAAGCACTTTTGCTTTTTCATCGGTTTTTTTAACCCTCCATAACCTCGCCTGGGCAACATCTTCAACAGTGACCCAGTCATTTGCATACATTACCTCAAGGTATTTTGTAACTGTTATCCTGTTGTGACCAATCTGCTTAGAAATCTCACTACTTGATGCTCCGTACTCCTTTGTTTTCAGATATTCAAGGATTCTGTCTTGTATTTTGAAGTTTGTGTTTTGCATTACTTTATTAATCATTCTTTTCTATAAATAATTTATGGTTGTGTTATACAAAAATGAAAAAATTATGTTTCAAGCTTATTAAAACCCCTCATAAACGCTGCCTCCTTTGGGTTAATCTCACTATTCTCCTCAAGCTCGTTGACAACACCATCTGAGTAAATATCCATCTCATCTTCTAAATCCATTTTTATTTCATCCATAATATCCATTTAAACCCCCTCCTTAATTTTTGTTTCAACTGTATTGAGCTTAATTCTTCTCTCTAGCTCGGTCGGGTCAAACGGCTTTGTGATGTAGTCATCTGCCCCAACTTCCACTGCATGAAGCTTATCATAAAACTGATTTTTTGCAGACAGTATTATAATAGGCGTATTCTTATTTTCCGGAAAATCCCTTATCTCACGGCAGAGCTGGTAGCCGTCCATCCCAGGCATCATAATATCCACCAGAATTAAATCCGGCCTGTTGGATTTTAACGCGGTCAGCGCCTCACGTGCAGAATAAGCCCCTACCACATTATATCTCTGATCGCCCAGGCTAAGCTTTACCAAGTTTACAATATGCGGCTCATCATCAACAACCAGAACTGTTTGTTTTTTTGTTTTATCCATTATTTATCCCTCCTTCGACTATACAATTCTGTTAATCAGATAGGTTCAACTAATATATAAATTTATTGTAACCATAAAATAATATTAAAAAACAATATTTATTGTGCAACCCGCAAATAGTAAATAGCGCTATAGAATTCATTTAACAGGCTATTAACTATGTTTTTATCCCACACTTTGACTAATTTATGCAAATTTAGGCTTTTGTAATACTAATCCTGCCCTTCTCTGCTTTAATGATTATTTCATCATCTTCAGAAATCTGGCCCATCCTTGTTATTACATCAGGCAAGAGAAGCCTTTCTCCTCTTAAGTCTGCTGAAGTGATTATTTCCTGAGAATTTCTTTCCATGTCTATTCCCAGGTCTTTGAAGATATTTTCCTTGCCGTTTGAACTCTCCTCAGAAAGCATGTTTTTAGTTTCATTATATAGGTATTTTGCAATTTTATCAGCAACATCAACCTTGGTTGTGGAAGTAATTCCCTGTAAGCCCGGAGAAAGATTTATTTCAATAACATAAGGCCCCTTAACACTTTCCAGTAAATCAACTGCGCAAACACCACAATTCATGGCTTTAGCAGTTTTTACTGCAATCTTTTTTGCGTGAGGGTCCAGCTCCACTGGTTCACCAATGCCCCCTGCATGAATATTAGCCCTTTTTTCACCTGTTTCAGCCTTTCTCTGCATTGCAGCAACTACTTTGTCGCCGACAACAATAGCCCTTGTATCAGTAGAGCCTGTTTCAACATATTCCTGGATAATAACGGGCTGTTTCAGGGTTGCAAATGCATCAAGCATGGAAGAGGCAGATGCATAGGAATCCGCAAACATAACACCCTTGCCTTGTGTCCCTTCTGGAAATTTGATAATAACAGGATAAGTAATCTCCTCAAGCACTTTTTTTGCCGACTCAACCGAAGGCGATAAATAAGAGGCAGGAGTAGGAATGCCAGCCTGCTGAAGCTTAAGCTGTGTTAAAATCTTATTATGGCCTACTGTGAATGCGCTTGCCTTAAAGGGCATAAAGCACTTCCCAGCCATCATAGAAGTAAGGGCTCTTAATACAATAGCATATTTATAAGAGCCTTTCGCATAAATACAATCATACTGTTTTAGAGGCTCCCCTTCATAATATATGCCGTTTTCTTTACCCAGCTGAACCTGGATTTTTTTAATATCCAGTTCATCAACCTCATCAAAATAATTCTGCATACGCTCATATGTCCATTTTGAGCTTACACTGCCTAAACTAAGTATCGCTGCATTTAACCCCATATCTATCCCTTCATTTTCGGATCTATAAGAAAACCACTTTTTGATAAAATATCCCTTCCTATTAAAACCCTGTACTTAAGTTCACTTCTGTCGGCGATTGTAAAAAGACCCTTAATTTTTTTCCCGCCTAAGGTTATATACATTTCTACAACAGGTCTCAACGCCTCCCCGTTGGCTGATTTTACGATTGTGGTTTTTACGACCGGCCCCAGGCTCAACTCCGCGGCGAGCTTCGAATCAACAGAATTTGAATGCGCCCCCGTATCTACTCTCGCTCTTATGCGCTTTTTTTTATCACCCGAGGGACCATAAGCTGTTACCTGCTCTGTAAGGCCTATAACATCCCTCTTTTTCTCATCTGGATTTTCTTCAACCATAGTTAACCTGATTTTTTATTCATTTATAAACTTTGGGGTTTCATAATAGGGAAAAATATTACGTCTCTTATTGAGTCTTGTCCTGTCAAGAGCATTACCATTCTCTCTATCCCAATACCTATTCCTGCGTTTGGCGGCAGGCCGTATTCCAAAGCTTCAATGTAGTCTTCATCCAGCGGATGAGCTTCCTCATCTCCGCCTCTTCCTTTTCTTACCTGCTCTTCAAAGTGCTCTCTTTGAATTTCTGAATTGGCTAACTCTGAGTAATAGTTGCCTACTTCCCAGCCGTTTATGAAACTTTCGCATCTTTCAATTAACCTGTTGTCTTCCCTGTGCTCTTTTGCCAAGGGACATGTTTCAACAGGATGGTCTGTTATATGTACTGGCTGTATTAGCTTATCTTCTACTAGCTCCTCAAAAAGCGCAGGTATCATTTCTCCTCTCTTCTCACCACATTCAATGCCGTGTTTTTCGCATAATCCTTTAAGCTCTCCATCACTCATTTTTTCTACATCAATATTTGCATGCTCTTTCAGGGCTTCAAACATAGTCATCCGCTTCCAGGGAGCCTTTAAGTCTATCTCATTCTCTCCAAATTTAATTTTTGTTGAGCCATTAACCTCCCTTGCAACAAACTCCCATAACTCTTCAGCAAGTTCCATTGTAAAATTGTAATCCATGTACGCAGTCTGGATCTCCATCATAGCAAACTCAGGGTTGTGTGTTTTATCAACACCTTCATTCCTGAAACATGAGCTTAAATCATAAACTTTTTGAAACCCTGCAACAATCATTCTTTTTAGATGCAGCTCATATGCAATTCTTAAATACATAGGCATATCCCACGCATTAATGTTTGTAACAAAGGGTCTGGCATTGGCACCACCATACTGGGTCTGTAAGATTGGTGTCTGCACTTCAATATACCCCCTTTCATCAAGAAATTTTCGAATTGCTCTGTAAATTTTTGCCCGTTTTTTAAAAATATCCTTTGAGTCAGGGTTCATAATACAGTCAAGATATCTTTTTCTGTGTTTTAATTCTTCATCTTTAATTCCATGATATTTTTCAGGCAATGGCCGAAGAGATTTTGTTAGAAGCTTAAACTTTTGTACATAAATAGTTAACTCTCCTCTTTTAGTTTTAAAAACAGTTCCATTAACTCCCAGGAAATCGCCAATGTCAAGAAGATTTAGAAGCTTAAACTGCTCCTCACCAATATCATCTTTTCTAAAATAAACCTGTATTGAGCTTTCCTCATCCTGGATGTGTGCAAATGAGGCCTTGCCCATCTCCCTAAATGAAACAATTCTTCCTGCAACTGAAACTTCCTTATCAGTTTTTTCTTCAGCCTTTAAGTTATCAAAACTGTTTTTTACGCTTTTTGTTGAGTGAGAGACATCGTATTTATATGCAAATGGATTAATGCCCATTTCCCTAATTTGCTCAAGCTTTCTTTTCCGCTCTTTAATTAAAACATTTTCTTCTTCCATAGCTTTCATATGTGCCAGAGAATGATATTTAAATATTTCTGAATGATTATTGAAATAATTGCCGAAGAATAGGGATAATGATAAAATGCGGGGGATGGTCACTGATTCTTTCGCCAGCGTCAAGCAACAGACTAGGGTCTGCTTGACTGGGTTTGCAGACAGCGCAAAGCATAGCTTTGCTGGGTTAATAGACATAACTAATTAACCGTAACTAGCAAACCAATCAAGAGCGAAATGCAGCTCTGGAACTTAAAAGTTCCAGTACGATTAAAAAAAATGCGGGGGATGGGATGGTCACTGATTCTTTCGCCAATCAAGAGCGAAATGCAGCTCTGGAACTTAAAAGTTCCAGTACGATTAAAAA
>JBMCCQ010000019.1:0-16409 GCA_048618745.1 Candidatus Nanoarchaeia archaeon | reverse complement strand
TTTATCCCAATAATTAATCTTATTGGGGATACTTGGACAATGCAATAGTTTTATAAAAGGAATCACATGCCCGGCTAACTAATGAAGTGTTTAGGAATTTGTCCGGAAGGCTTTGAAGAGGCCGCAAAGCTTGAAGTTAATGAAATTACAGGAAAACCTGTTGAAGGTCATAAAGCATGTGTTAGTTTTGAGACCGAAAGTTATGAGGAAATAGCCAGAGTATGCTACTCCACCCAAAGCCTTTACAAAGTTCTCTTGATGTTTAATGAATTCGAGTATCAGGATTTGGAAAAAGAGCTTAAAGAGCATATTGATAAGACGGAGTTTGGCTCATGGTTTGATAATAGGAAATTCAGGGCAAATGTATTTCATTTTGAGGATCTTGATATTGGTGGTATGGAACTTGCGGCTCTTGCAGGTGAGTATGTAATAGATAAAACAGGTGCAAAGGCTGACATGGAGAACTGGGATGTAATCTTTCTTGTCTTTGTGCATAAAGGTAAATGTTATTTCGGAATCGACTTTGCTGGCTTGAATCTTAGCAAGCGGGATTATAAAATTTATAATAACCCCTCTTCACTGAATGCTGTAACTGCCATTTCTTTACTTAAAATGGCTGGCTGGACACCCGGGAAAATTTTGCTTGATCCAATGTGCGGCTCAGGCGTTATCCCAATTGAAGCTGCTCTTGCCTACCTGAAAAAGCCACCTCATTTTCATTTGAAGGATAAACTTGCTTTTACAAGATTTATGGATTTTGATTTTTCTGTTGTTGACGAGACCCAAGCTGAAAACACTAAGACTGGTGGGAAAGAGGCAAATATTTACTGCTCTGACCATGTGCTTGCTGCTTTAAGGGCTACAAAAAATAATGCCAAAATTGCCGATGTTGACAAAGTAATTTCAGCTACGAAATGCGACCTTGAGTGGCTTGAGACAAAGTTTGATGAGAGAAGTATTGACTTTATAATTACTCATCCCCCTGCTGTATCAAAGCATTCAAATCTTAAACAACTAAAAAAAGTTTACAATGAATTATTTTATCAGGCAGAATATGTTCTTAAGGATACAGGTGTTGTTGGAATTTTGGCTGAAAGTATGGAGGAGCTGCAAGAAGCGGCAGAAAAAAATAATTTCGCAATGGAAAGCTCCAAAAATGTCTGGCAGGGCAAACATAAATTTTATCTTATGCTTTTTAAAAAGGCTTAAATATTTAAAATCCGCAGAGTTCTCTATAAAATATGACTAAGGTTTCAATTTCACTTGACAAAAGTATTCATGAAAACGCTTCAATTTATTTTGAAAAGGCCAAAAAGGCCAAAAGAAAAATTGATGGGGCAAAGTTGGCACTTGAGAAGACTAAAAAGAAATTAAAGCAACTTGAAAAGGAAAGGCCTGAAAATGTTGAAGAGCAGGTTTTAAAAAAAAAGAGAAAGAAGGAGTGGTTTGAAAAATTTAGATGGTTTGTGACAAGTGAGGGTTTTTTGGTTATAGGTGGACGCGACGCTACTACTAATGAGTTAGTAATTAAAAAACACACCGACAGAAATGACCTTGTTTTTCATACAGATATGGCTGGAAGCCCTTTTTTTGTTTTGAAGTGCGATGGCAAGGAAATTGGGGAGCAAACCAAACAGGAGGTAGCAGACGCCACTGCAAGTTTTTCACGGGCATGGAAGGCCGGACTTGCGAGTACAGAGACTTTTTATGTAATGCCTGAGCAGGTTACAAAGGAAGCTCAGTCAGGAGAGTTTTTGCCTAAAGGTGCGTTTATGGTCAGGGGAAAAAATACGTATATAAAGCCCAAAATGAATCTGGCAGTTTGTGTTTATGATGATAAAATTATGTGCGGCCCGGTGGAGGCTGTCAGGACGCATGCAAATTTGTATATAGTTCTTGAACAGGGAGAGAAAAAGCCAAGTGATTTGGCAAAAGAAATTAAAAAGCATGTTAAGGCGGATAATGACGAAATAATACGCGCTCTCCCTACTGGTGGAGCAAGGATTAAGGAAATAAAAAATGCGCAAGGCTGACTCACACAAAGGCGAAAATGGGAGGGTTCTAGTTGTAGCCGGAAGCTATGATTATCCCGGTGCATGTTTTCTGGCAGTTTCGGCTGCAGTTGCCTCACTTCGTGTTGGGGGAGATTTGGTAACAGTGGCTGCTCCTGAGAAGGTGGCATGGTTTATCAACACAGTTATTCCTGACATTATCACAGTAAAACTTAAAGGAAAATATCTTAGTTATGGACATCATAAAACCATTGAGAAATTGCGTGAGAAAAGTGATATAATTCTTTTAGGGCCAGGCATTGGGAGAAGAAAAACCACTTTTTCCTTGGTCAGGCGTTTATGTAAGGGTAAAAAAAATAAGGTAATAGATGCGGATGCATTAAAGGCTGTAAAATTACAGGATGTAGATAATGCAGTCTTAACCCCGCATAAGGGCGAGCTTGAGACATTACTTAAAAACTCAGGCATTTTTATTAAGAATTATTCTGAGCTAAAGAAATATTGTGGAAGTAATGTAATTTTATTAAAGGGAAAAGAAGATTTAATTATTAGCAGAAATGAGGTTCGAAGGAATAAAACAGGGAATGCCGGGATGACAGTAGGCGGAACGGGGGATATTCTGGCCGGAATTATAACCGGTCTGATTGCGCAGGGGTTTGGCCTGGAAAAAGCAGCATACAAGGGTGCTAATTTAACTGGAAGGATTGGTGATAAACTCAGAAAGGAATATGGCTACGGCTTTATTGCCAGTGATTTCCTGTCATTAATCGCAAAAGAAAAATTCTGAAAAATCGTTATTTCGTAAGTTTTAAAAATGAGTTCAAATTTAGCCACTACTATGGCAGACGAAATAACTAAAAACATGGGAATAATGGAAGTTGTTCAGAACCACCCGCAGGCTGCACCTGTTTTTGCCCAGTTTGGTCTGGGTTGTGTGGGTTGTATGGCTGCTCAGTTTGAGTCTATAGAAGAGGGCGCAAAGGCACATGGGATGGATGATAAAAAGGTTGATGAGATGGTGGAAGCATTAAATAAGGCAGTCCAAGATGCTTCTTAATTTACCTTTTTTAAAAGACTACGATAATTCCCTGCAAGCAAGTGCAGAAGTGGCAGCCAAATTTTTAGCAGGGACGAATAATCTTAACCTACATGTGTCATTTCCTATTGAAATTTTACCACCACTTAAGGAAATTGGGCTGGAAGTGAAGTATTTTAGCTCAGTAAGGCCTTGTTCATTTGAATTAGGGGAGCTTAAAAGTACTTATCCATACTTGCAGATTCATGGTGATATAAATAGTCTGGAGAGAGTTTGGGAAAAAGCAATCTTAGAGGGGCTTTTTGAGCAGAAAAAATTGGATGTACATGAGCTTTTGGAGAACTTTTCACAGCATTCATTAATTATTGCAGGAGCAGATAGCGGGGAAATTTACGGCAAAGAAAGCAAGCCTATATATGTGCCGGTAACTGGATTTGATGAAGAGGGTGTTTTTTATCATGATTTGCCCGCAGGTGAAGAAAACTGCAAATTAACATACAGGGCTTTTGCAAAAGCAAATGAAAAAATGAACAATGATATAATTCTTATAAAGCGCAATTAATATAAATACCGCATTTTTCTCAGTGAGTTATGCAAAAATCAAAAATATTTGAAGTATATGAAATACCAAAAGGAAAGTCAAAAGAGCTTTACACCAAATCACTTTCGCCCGGTTCTCTGGTTTATGATGAAATTATTAAAAAGAAAGGGGGAACAGAATACAGGCAGTGGAATCCCTATAAAAGCAAATTAGCTGCCAGCATACTAAAAGGTGCACCGAATATTTTTATCAGAAAAAGTGATATAGTCCTTTATCTTGGAGCTTCAACTGGCACGACTGTTTCACATGTTTCTGATATTGTGGGTGAAGAGGGTTTTGTATTTGCAGTTGACCCGGCCACCCGTGTAGTAAGAGATCTAGTATTTGTTTGTGAAAAGCGCAAAAATATTGCCCCTATACTTGAAGATGCTTTTCATTGTGAAAGATATAAAGATAATATTACAAAGGATGTAGATGTTATTTATCAGGATATTGCTCAAAGGCATCAGATAGAAATTTTTTTGAAAAATATCAGGTGTTTTCTTAAAAGCGGCGGCTATGCAATAATTGCTGTGAAATCCAGAAGTATAGATGTTACCAAAAAGCCAAAAGATATTTTTAAAAAAGTAAGGACTGAGCTTGAGCAGCAAGTGACAGTAGTTGATTCAAGAAATCTTGAACCTTATCAAAAGGATCATATGATATTTTTTTGCAAAGCAAAATGAGAGCAATTGTTTTACTGAGTAATGGGATAGACAGCCCTGTTGCCGCACACTTAATGAAACAAAAAGGATTAGAATTGATCTTTCTTAACCTGAGCATGGGGAAGACGAACGTCGATGAATTAAAGCATACTGTCTCACCCTCTTCACCGCTAATAAAAGTTGATTTTCTTCGCGTAATAAGAAATATTTCAAAAAAGGCTAATAGTAAATACACCTGTCTGCTTTGCAAAAGAGCAATGTTAAGGGAAGCTGAAAAAGTTGCAGAGGAAAATGGTGCCGATTGTATTGTAACAGGTGAAAATTTAGGGCAGGTTGCGTCCCAGACCCTTGATAACATGGCAATAATTGAGTCTGCAGTTGACCTGCCTGTTCTACGCCCTCTTTTGTGTTTTGATAAAAACGAAATAATTGAAATTGCAAGGAAGATTGGAACATATGAGATGTCAATTAAAAAAAATGGTAAATGCTCCTTTGTGCCGACAAATCCTGCAACAAAAGCTAAACTTAAGATAATTGAATGTGAGGAGACTCAGTTGAGTAAGTAAATCTTTCTTAGACTGTTACTAACATTTATGTTTTTTATAGATTTTGATTCCTTCTTAAGCAGGCTTTTCATTTCTTCTTTTTGTTTTTTTGCAATTGTGCTGTTCCATGGAAAGGCATCTTCATTGTATATTACTGCATCTGAGTGGTTTATGTTTTTCTTTAATACCTCAAGGCCTACCTCTGTGTCTTGGTAAAAGGGAATAAATTTTTTGTTTGTAAATGTCGCAGGGATCGGGTCTGATGTCAGAATTTTTTGGCCAAGCTCGTTTTCAATGAAACTGTAATAGCTTTCTACATAGGTAGGTTTTGTTTTTGGAAAATTTTCACTATCTGCTGTGAATATAAAATAAAAGCTGATGAGGCTAGGCATGAGAAGCAGTAGTAAAATAAAATACACAATCATTTTATAGTAAATTTCTTTACTAAATGTTGTTAGCCTGTAAATCCCTGCAGCGGCAAAAATTGCAAGATAGGGAAGAGCAAGTAAAATGAATCTTTCTTTTTTGTGGGGAATTATTGTAAAATACAGAAAAAATGTTATCAAAGGCAGCAATATGCTAAGAGATCTTTTTTTCCATGGTGAAAAAAAGGCAAAGATGAGGAGAATGTTAGAGGAAAAAAGTAACACTGGATAAAACAAAATATAAGCTGGGCCTGTAACGTTACCTGCAAAAGTGCTTTGGTGATTTGCCGCCATTATTAGGGGCTCAAAAAACGAGTTGTATGCAATCTTATTGTAAATTAAATAAAGGGATAATAGAAATATAAAAACCAAGGTAAAGTTAAGAAATGGTTTTAGATTATTTTGAATTGTTTTAAAAAGTTTATTTTGTTTATATTTTAGGTTTGCAGATAAAATGAGTATAGCAATAACAGGAAAAATGAGTCCTGCAGGGTATCTGAAAAGAAATGCGCCCGCACATGCAAGGGCAGACAGCGTGTATTTCTTATCTAAATATGCATATATTGCAAGCAGACAGAAAAATAATGAGGGAATTCCGGTAAGAACCCTGTTTGAATTTAAAAAAAAGACAGGCGTTAGAAAAATTAAAAGGCCTGCTATTAGTCCCACTTTCTGATTATACACTCTGCAACCAATTAAATATGTGAGTATTATTGAGCCAAGTGTGAAGAGTAAAATCAGAAAATCGGCTCCAAATACATGGCTATTTGTTATGTTAAAAATTAGGGAAAGGCTTAGGGGGAGACCAGGTGGCCTTATTTTTTCCCAAAGGCCTGTTTCTTGGGAGGTTGATATCCATTTACCCATTCCAATGAACACTGCCTCGTCCCATACTGGATTATGATAAGTAATTGTAAGAAATATGAGCTTTGCAACCAGAACTAAGGCTAACAAGGCAAATAAGGGCATGTATTTTTTCATAGGAGTGGGAAAAAACAAGGAAATATTTAATAATTATTGAAATCATCAAATTTTTCTTTATAAATATTGCATATATACAAATCACTTTTGTTTTCACAAATCTTTTGCATTATGAATTTTTCTCCCCTGATGCCGCAGTATTTTTCCTCATCAATTACCACGCAGGGATATTGGTTTATGTCATAGTATCTTACCATTGCATTCAATGTGGAAAGGTTCAGGTCCATGTCAAAGGAAAAAATTGCAACTTCCTTTTTGCCGTCTTCATCATCCCGGCGATTGATGTCGCTTAAAATAAATGACTGGTCGTCGCATTTATCACAGTCAGCTGAATTCCTGTAAAAATATAGGACTGTACTTTTACTGATATTGCACCTTTCAACCATTTTTTTCATAAGAAGATAATAATAGAGCTGATTTTCATTAAACACCTTTTTCTGCTCTTTATAATATTTATCTTCATAAAACTCTTCAGATGCAGCTTTGTATCTTTCCAGTTTTTCACCAAGTTTCCATATGTTTTTATCAAGGTCTTTTAATTGTTCTTCAAAGGCAATGCATGCCATCTTGTTGTCATAGCTTTCTGCCATAATTGAAAGAGTTTCCATTGTGTTAAATTCATTCTGCATATCTTTAAACTGCGAGTTAATATAATCCTCTCTCTTGCTGTTAAATATTGAGCCGATTAACAGGATAGTTGCAAATAAAAATATCGTAATTACAAGAGCGCTTACTGCAAGTACTTTTTTTATCTCCATTTGATTTTTTTTCTTTTTAACACTGCTAATAATGCACCACCCCAGTAAATCTGGTATAAGAAAAACAGGAATGGATACCCTAACACACCCACCCTGTGCTCTCTAAATTTCCTCTTTGTGGATATAATGCCAACAATCATTAATAATAATGTGGCCATAAGTAAGCTTAGGCCAAGGATATTTACATTCCCATAATATAAAATGTCAAAATCCAGCCTGAAATTTTCAAAGAAGTTAAAGCCCGTATAATGATAATACCATAGCTCCCTCAAATTCTTTGTAATCCATAAAACAGTCGACATTGTAAAAAGCACCAGGCCAAGGAGTATCAGGAAAAAATTGTAAGGTATGAAGTAGGAGAAAAGTCCATATCTTTTTTTTCCAAGCATATCTTTGTGCTGAAAGAATGTCTGGATAGCCCCTGAATACCAACGTCTCCTCTGAACATAGATTCCTTTAAATGTTCCAGGCAAAATAGTGTATACTTTGGCTTCTATGCAATTTTTGATTTTGTAGCCATGCCTGTGCAGCCGAAAAGCAATCTCATGGTCCTCAGTAATGTTTTCCTTATTAAAACCCCCTACTTTTTTTAGAGTTGATTTTCTGTAAACCGAAAACGGTCCAGGGGTTACGAAGATACAATCAAGAAATGAAAATATTTTGAGAAACAATGATAAACCCAGGGCAAACTCAAGGGCAGTTATTTTATGAAGGAGTGTCTTTGGCTTATGAACATCCACACTGACTGTTACAGCACCCACTTTTGAAGAGTCAAAATATGGCAATATCTTTTGAACTATATTTTCCTCTACAATTGAGTCAGCATCCATACATGCAATTAACTTCCCATTGGCAAGGTCAATTCCCTGATTGAGAATTGTTGCTTTGCCCTGGTTAATTTTGTTGTCAATAAGTCTGAATCTGTTGTCCTGCATTATTTCCTTTTTTACGATATTTGCAGTTTTATCGCTGCTGCCGTCGTTTATAATTATAATTTCGAGCTTTTGATATGTCAGTTTTTTAAGGGATTCAATAGTTCCCCTAATAGATTCTTCTTCATTAAATGCAGGCACAATTATTGAAACAAAAGGAGTTCCAATTGAGCTTTTAGTTTTGTTTTCAAAAATATTTTTATTAAAAGTTAAAAGTGAGAGCAGAAAAAATACACTATAATAAGTAGCAAGGAACCACACAAAATATACCACTGCATTGTAAACCGGATGCATATAATTCAATAAAGTTTGAGGTTATTTAAAAATATTTGTTTTGTTGGGCTACTCGCTTCTAGCCCAGAGGGTTACTTCACCATATTGAACCATTTTTTTAAAATTCTGGCTGTTTTGCATTATAAACTCCAACCCCAGATTATTTTCGGGGGTAATCATAAGTTCGCGTGTTTTTTGGTCCACAAAGATATAGTTGATATCATTTCTTTTTAAATACGACATGGCTTCATCCTCTTTTCTTGTCCTGAAAAGTGACTGGTTATTGGTGGAGAGGGCTTTTCTGTCCGCAAAGTATTCAATCCATGGCTTGTTAAGGCTGTGAGAGATTACCTTCTCATTTTCCAGACTATTTGTTTTAAGAAATTCAAGAGTTTTTATGGTTCTTGCGTCGGGGGAGGCTTTTATAAGGTTATTTATATAGATACCTGCCGAGAATAAAAGACCGATTAAGAGGATACCTATGGTTATTTGTCCAATAGTTTTCAGCTCCCACTTCATAGATAAAAATGAGAGCATTCCTATGGCGGCCAGTACGCAAATAATAAGATTTAAAGCAATTTTATGGGCAGGAAATACTGCAGATGAGAATATCAGTAGTATTATTAAAATATAAAATGGATAATTCGCTTGTTTTTGTTTCCAGGTTGTTATAAGTCCGTTGAAAGCAAGTATTATGGAAAAAACGGAAAATCCTATCAGGCTGCCAAAAAGATTTAGGTTGTCTACAAGGAATTCTCCAGTTGGTGTATTTGCGTTGTATAGTTTAAAAGTGTAAATTCTTGTTATGAACATGAGCATCCCAAAAATAATTGTAAAAATGAAAGTTTTTGGCATTATTAAGGTATTTTTGCCCCTTATAAAGAAAGCGGCCGGAATTGCAAGAATAATGAAAAGGAAGGGGTCAAAAAACGCACTTACCCCGCCTAAAACCAGGCCCAACTTGCTTTTGTTATTTTTCCTTGTTAATAAATATAGGCTGGAAAGGTAAAGTGGAATTATTAAAGAGTAGGGCTGTGAAACAAGGGTATTATATAAAAAGGCGGGGGAAAGGGCCAACAAAGAAATGCTTAATATTCTAAAATTCGGGTTGACCTGCTGGCTTTTAAGAAGCAAATACAATAGTATAATCGTAGCAATTGAACCTAACCAGGGCACAAGTAAGGACGCTATCTCTACTCCGGTTAGTAATCCTATCAAGGCGAGCAAATATTGGTAAGGCAGGGTATTATAACTCAATTCTTCTTTTGATACTTGTGCTGTGATACTCAGGTTATTTTCCATGAGTATATTGGCTGCTTTGGCGTGGGTGTATGATTCCCTGTCAAGGAGAGTGGTATCTGGAAGAAAACTGACCTGGGTTAAGATAACAATTATACTAATAAATACTAGTATGCCAAGTACAATTGCTTTCTCATTAATTTTCCATTTCATTATACCAATGTGCATTTTTTCATATAAACTTTTGTATTATTGTATTCGAGGATTTGAGGAAAACATCGTTCATTTGCATAAGAGAGTTTGGTTACGTTATATTCTTCACGGGCTCTTTTATCAAGTATAATGTAAGTGATGTCATATATTTCCATAATTTCTAGGGCTTTTGAGGCTACTGCAGAAGTATATAAAGCTTCCAGATTATTGTATCTTTCGTTTAGATTCTTAATAAATAAGTAGTTGGAATCAAGAACATTTTTGCTTTTTGTATAATATGTCAGAAGATGCCCGTTTTCAGGGGCTGCGGCAATTGTGGTGTTTGAGCTTACCAGGGGTCCGAGAGCCTGTAAAGTTGTTATTAGCTCTTTTTCGCCTTTCTCTTCAAAAACAGTGGCTGCTGCAAAATAAGAGGGGACCAGTGAAGTTGTGACAAGCATTATAAAAATTATAAGATACGCTGACCATTTAATGAGTATAGATCTTGTTTTTTTTAAATATCCACTTATAAAAGCAAAGAATTCGCCAAATAAGATGGTGCACATAATGCTAAGATATGTGAGTCCAAGGATAACCGGGATTACTTTAGCAACCAGCATAAAAACAATGACAAAACAGGAAGACATGGGCAGGTATACTGATTTTTTCTTTCTTTTTGAAAAATAAAGAAAACTAACGAATATGGCCGCAAAAGCAGGAATAATACCTATATAAAAAATAGTTTCTGCAAGCTCCACTCCTGCAAAATAATTATTCATTATTTTATCGGGAATATTTCCAAAAATGATGGATGGGCCGTGAAGAATCAATGCATCCCTGAAGAAAAAAATATAGAATAGCACTGAGAGGAATAGAGAGAAAAGCGCAAGCTCAATTTCTGAGCGTTTTACATCAAGGCCTTCTGTCCATGCAAATAATAGGTATAACAGAAGTGCAAGGACTAATAATAGTGCTGAGGGATGGGTTAATAGTAGTATTATAAAAAATATAATAAACCATTTAGGGGATTTTGTGAAATTTATTCTTAAAAATAAGTACATTACTGTGAGAATTATGGGTAGTGTCAGGGTATAGACTGTGGCAGAGTTAATAGTTTCATAGATATAAATAGGTACAAATGAAGCTAAGCCGGCTCCAAGCAGGCCAATTTTTTTGCTTTTTGTAATATGATTTATTAGTAAATATACAGGAATAATTATGCTTGTGGCCAGAAGATTTGGGACTATTTTAAGAGCTATTGTTGCGGGCATGAAAAGTGAAAATACGGCTATTATGTAATGATAAGCCGGCAGAAACCTGTAATCTCTGCCACCATAGCTAAGGTTGTCTTCGTAGATGGGCATCCCCGTGTCTTTAATGTGCTCCACCTGTCTTAGTGTAAAGTAAGCCTCATCTTCACTGAAATAGGGATTTTGTAATGCAAAATAAATTCGCAGGGAAAACACCAATATAAATAATAAAACCAGAAATAATACGTATCTTTTGTTCATAAAATGCCCTGATAACAATAAACTATTTATATTTTTTCTAGTCATATATAAAAAATCGTGCAAAAAGAGGACCTTATGAAAAAATCACAAGTATCAATCTATATAGTTTTTGGACTACTCATTCTTACTGCTGTTTTTATGCTAATATATCTAAATTCTCTGAGATATGAGTCTGTGGATGTAGAGCTCGCAAATATGTATGAGTTAAGCTCTGACCTTAAGCCAGTCCGTTCTTACGTTGAATCCTGTATAGAAAGTGAGGCAAAAGAGCCGATTCAAAAAATCGGAAGGTTGGGCGGGTCTTTGGAGCCTAAGGATTATACCTATTACGATGAGGATATATTTAATTTTTTATGCACACAAAGAGATGACATAGAATGTACAAATTCCGTTTTAACCAGGGAGGAGATGGAAAAACAGCTTTCCAGTGTGATTGAAGAGAGAGTAAAAAAATGCGTTAATCTGGATATATTCAGAAAGCAGGGCTTTGCTGTGGAAGAGGGAGAGCTGGATATTAAAACCTCAATATCTCTGGAAAAGGTAGAGGTAAACGCGGAATTTCCCTTAACATTTGAAATCAACAGGAGCAAAAAAACTATTAGGGATTTTAGCGTGGTTATCAGAAAACCGTTGGGCAAGCTTTATATGCTTGCAACAAATATTGTAAATGTTGAAATAACTAAAGGTGGTTTTGACCAAAATGAGTTTATGATCAATGATGGTGTCTCGATTATCATTGAAAAACATAAGCCATATCCCCACACTATATATTCATTAACTAAAGATGATTATGAGTTTAATTTTGCTTTGGAAGGGAGAGATACAGTTTCAAATATTGGCTATCAAGAGCGCAGTTTTAGTGATAAAGGATATGGATGTTGCTATGTGGAGTATGACAATAACTGCTATAAGAATGTGCCAAGAAGTTTGTGTGAAGAAAAGGAAGGGCTTTATGATCCAGGGAGTAATTGTGAGTGTCCTTTTATTGAGCCCTCTGGAGATACAAGTTGTGGTGGAGAGGAGTGTTCTGACTGTAACTTGGAAAATGGTAAAAACCGTAGGCATGGGGAGTCATGGTGTGAGTATGATTCTCTTACAGGTGGGGGCTCGGATGCAGCAGGCTCAAGGCATTATAGGTATTCCTGTATAGATGGGGAAATACATGTTGAAGAATGCAGGGATTACAGGGAAGAATTGTGCACTGAGACTTCAGTTATAAGAGACGGGGAAAATCTTACAAAAGCGAGCTGCAGGGTAAATAGATGGGAAAATTGCCAGGTTTGTGAAAGCCGGGAGTGTTGTGAAAATGAAGAAAACGGGGATTGTTACTGGCGTGAGGAGCAAAATGAATGTCTTCCTGAAGTACCACCTGGTTTTAAGTTCTGGGAGGGAAATGGGGCAGATGTGTGTTTTGGTGCAAGCTCTGATAGTGAATGTGAGGGATTTGGGTGCAGCAGAGAATGGCTGGAAAATTCCGCAGTCAAATGTGCAGGCTATGGAGATTGCGGGAATTATCTAAATTTTAATAATGAATTTACCGACAGGGGGTTTTTTCATACAAATGTCCAGCAGGAGCTGGATGAAAGTATTGCAGGAGTTATAAAGAAAGAGGGTGGGGATAAATTAATGCTTCCCCTAAATACAGAAGAAACAGCAGGCTTAATGGAGATGTCTTCAAAAACAGGTATAGACAGGTTTGTCCAAATTATGTCCTCTGCCTACTCTTTTATGGATTCTGTGGCTGGTGTAAGGCTCTCAGAAATGGATGATGAAAATCTGAAGGCAAGAGTAAAAAATGTAGGGGTTTGTGGAGTGTGGAGTGCTCCGGATAGTGGAGACTGCTCCTTATGTGGTTCAGACCCGCATAAACCTTGCACAGAATATATGTGTAAAAGTTTGGGTGGTGATTGCATCTATGAAGAGGAGAAAGGTGTTGGAAGGTGTCATGAGCCTGAGGGAGAGATGGAGGCGCCTTCTTTATGGTTTAATGAAAGTCTTTTAAGTAAAGAGTATTCGGTTGAAGAAAAAACTATAGAATATAATGAAACGGAGCTTAAGGGATACAAGCTTAGTGATCAGCTTGAGCCTCATAGCATACTGGATTTTGGAATTAATACTGATCAGGAGGCAGTTTGCAGTATATCATATATGCCAAAAACAGAGGTTTTTGCAACGGGAGCTCAATATATGGAGGGGGGTTTTTCAAAAGAGCATACTCTTGAACTGCATGTTCCTCCAAAACCAGAATTTCCACAAAAAATACTTGATTTTATGAATGCTACAAATGTATCAGTGTTTTTGGATAATCTGGACGAAAATATTGGGAATCTCTCAGAAAATGAGAAATTCCGCAAGGTTTTTGGAGCCATTCTCGGGCCTCAGGCACTTACAGAGCCAAAAAATAGTTTCGTAAAGCTTTTTACCTCTAACCTTAAAGAATACAGGGAAGCAAGCCGACTTTTGTTTAATAAAATTGAGGAAGGGGGGTATTATCTGTTTTTTTATTGTGAGAATGAAGCAGGGGTTATTAATGAAAAGCCAATGTTTTTAGAAGTGGAGATTGATGAAGATGATGAGGACGTAGAGCCTCCAAAACTCCAGGGAGCAGTCCCAGAGAACAATACTATGTTTTCATATGATGCTGAGGAGGTGGAAGCGAGAATATATGTTAATGAGCCATCAAATTGTCGTTATTCATCTGAGAAAATGGATTATGAGGAAATGAATAAAACTTTTGCCTGCTCAGAATCGCGCTATGATATTTCTTCTGAGTTTGGTGGGAGTTATTTATGCAAAACTTCACTTACTGCTAACGATACCATTGAAATATTCATAAATTGTAGAGACAACCCTGTAAAAACATCGGAGATAAATTTTCTAATAAAGGAGGGGGATTCAGACACAGTCCAGGTAAATGAGCAGAGCCTAAGGCAAAATGAGTCAGTTTTTGGTACAGATAATTTAACAATTGAGTATTTTACTGACGAAAAGCAGAAATGCAGTCTTTCCTATTCATCTGGAGAAAAAAATGATGCGAATTGCACAATTGCAAATAACATGGAATTTGGTCAATATATGTGCGAATTTAAACCTTCCCTTAATTTCAGCTTAGCCAATGCCAGTCAAAATACATCAAAAAACTTGTCAGACAAGAATGTTAGTGCAAATATTTATTGCCAGGAGGAGAATCCACAGGATAGAAATACATTTGAACAACCCCTGTCATATTCACTTGAGCGTTCGGAAGAGCTTAAGGTTATAGATTATGCTCCAAAAGGGGATATTGAAACCCGCAATCCACTTTTATATGTTGAAACCAATTCCAAGAATGTGAAATGTGGATATTATGAGGATGTTGATATGGGTATAAGGGAGATGGAAAATATTAAAGAAAATAAGTTCTCGGCTATTTTAAGAAATGTTTCCCTGGGAAAAAACGAGTATTATGTGACCTGCCGTGATGACTACGGCAATAGCCTGGAAAGGGAGATAGAGTTCTATGTGGTATAGCTTATATGTATAAGGGTTATAAAGTTGTTTCTCACTTAACTGGATAATCAGTAGATACTTAAATGCAGCGCAAAGCAGTAGATTAGCGTAAGGCCACAGTTGAACTATACAGCAACGCAAAGCGACAGACTGTTTGACTAGCTTTGCTGGGCTTGTGCAAGCACAAACCGTTACTGGGTGTAAATCAGAGATTTAACCAGCGTAAATCAAAGATTTACTGGGTTCATAGACATAACTAATGAAGCGCAACTAGCCAAGCAGATGTTGGAACGGTTTTCAGTACGATTAAAAAAGTACAAGAGGAGGGATTGATGTATATGGATTACATCCCTATCATCCTGTTTTCCGGTCAGGTGTTAGCGAAATTCAACAATATTTATTAATTTGTTTAGAAATTCATTAATGGAGAATAATAGCGGGGGAAGGATTTGAACCTTCGACCTCCGGGTTATGAGCCCGACGGGCACTCCTAGCTGCCCCACCCCGCTGTATTTTCATCGGAAAGACAGGCCATTTATAAATATTACTATAATAAAAGAAAAAGAAATTATTTTTTTCTGCTAGTTTTCTTTTTGGTTGATTTTGAGCTTTTCTTGGTTGTAGACTTGCTCTTTTTTGGAGAAGTATTAGTCTTTCTGGTGGTTCTCTGTGGTTTTGGTTTTTCCTCTTTTTTAACAAACGCCTCCTCAAGATGTCCTCTAGGTGTCACGTCCACTACCTCTAAAACCCTGTTACCTGAGTAAATCTCAAGCAAGAAGTGCGTGATTATTACCAAGAAAATGGTATTCACAAGCAAAAATATCAATTGAAATTCTCCTGATACGTCCATGCCCCTTCCAAAGAGAAAACCAATTGCTATAACTAACAGCAATAGAAGCGTTATAAAGGTTTTGTGATGGTGTGTTTTATGTTTCATTTTATTTAAATTTAAATCCATTATTATTAAAATTTTATTTAGCATTTTTAAATAGTGACTTCCCTTTGACAAAATTTATAAAACCCTTGAAACCTCCGCTTTTAAAGTTTGCCGCGGTCGAATAGTCCTACGTTTTCGGCCGTAGCCACCGAAGTGTGTTGGCTCTAGCATTTCGCCAAGCACACTAAAATATAAATATGCCGCGGTCGCATAGTCCTACGCTTTCGGCCGCAGCCACCGAAGTGTGTTGGCTCTAGCATTTCGCCAAGCACACTAAAATATAAATATGCCGCGGTCGCATAGTCTGGTATTGCGCGGGATTGCTAAGTACTTAATTGTGCTGAAGAAAGCCCACAATACCGCAAACATCCCGTTCCTTCGGGAATCGTGGGTTCAAATCCCACCCGCGGCGTTTTATTTCTAATTAAATTTTGAAGACCTGATGTATTTTATTCTACAAATCTTTATATAGTTAAATAATCCCAATTATTATGGCACTAACTGACTAGCAATACTTTAAAATGTGAAAACAATATGTCTTTAAAACCAAGAATATTATTTGGTGGTGCAACAGGAGTTGTTCAGGGATCTCATTATATATTTAGTATAGGGGATGCTCATGTAGCAATTGACATGGGCGGATTACATAAACAAACTAGCGATATTGAAAAAAGGCTTTCGTCAGTTTTTCCGTTACCCCATGCTTTGCAGGCTGTTATTCTGACACATTGTCATTTTGATCATATGGGTAAGTTGGATAGATTTATTGGTAATTTTGGATACAGGGGGCCGATATATGGAACACCTCCAACCCAGGAAATTTGGCCATTCTCA
>JBMCCQ010000018.1:0-16684 GCA_048618745.1 Candidatus Nanoarchaeia archaeon | reverse complement strand
CGAGGTCTCAGGACCCAAAATCCTGAATGATTGTCCACTACACCACGGGGCTATTTTATTGCAGAAGAGGTAGCGGCTCATTTATAAATTTAACTAATCTCAAAATACGTTTCCTCTTCCTCATCCTTTCTCATCGTAACTTTGAGCTCTTTAGAACCAGAGACATAATTTACACCAAGCTTTTTCTTCAGTTTTTGCGTTGACTCATAATCCCACACGCTCCAAACCTTGTCAACCTCTTCTCCGTTCTCCTTTGTAACATAACACTTAAAGAGATAACTTGAAGGGTTCTTTGGAAACTGCCAGTCTGAAACAGTTAATTCCTTAGTCTCATCAGGCTGGAACCTTAAGAATTTCACAAAAGACCTGGGTTTTTCCTTTTGCCTTTTCCACTTAGCCATATGCTTATTATCAAGTGCTGATTAATAAATTTAATGCAAATATAACAAATGAGTAAACTCCAATAACCCATAACTTGTTGCTCTTTACTAAAATTATCAAAAATTTAAGAGAAGCATATCCCAAAACTAAGGCTATCAAACCAGCGAGCACACCCTCTAAAGATACACTTACAGCACTTGTAAACATCTTTAAAATCAGAGCAGGAACAGAAAGCATTAGAGAAAAAAATAAAGCATCCTCACGTCGTATACCCATTAACATAGCTGAGCTGATCGTAATCCCTGTTCTTGAAACGCCCGGTATTACTGAGAGAGCCTGGAAACCACCAATAATGCTTGCCTTAATCGGACTTACCCTGCCATTTTTTTGCACCAAAACTGTTGAAATCAAAAACAACCCGTTAATTAAAAAACCAACCCCTGCAAAATACGGTGGAAGGCTCCAAAATACAGCCACAGTAAAGGGAATGGATCCTAAAAAAAGCATATAAAGAAAACGTAGGGGTTGTTTATCTTTATTCAATGCACTCGTTACAATCGTTTTTACTTTGTTTCTAAAGGCCGTAAGAACAACAATCAGGCAGGCAATACTCAGGATAAACTCAAACTCCTTACTTAGGCCAAACATGCTTACGTGTCCTGAATAACTCAGGGGTATCCATTCCGTAACACCTCTCAAAGCCCCTTGCAAAACACCTTCATACATAATTTCTGGTGGGGGTAAAACTTTTAAATTCTTTATCAAAACCAAAGCAAAACATTTATAAATAGTTTACAAATCCTAAAAACAGATATAAATAGAAACGGGCTGTAGCCTTGGCAACTCTTTCGCCATTTGGAAGCGAGTTGGGTTGTCTCGCTAAAGCTTGTCAAGCCAAAAAAACAAAGGGGCTATGGGGTAGTTTGGCTATCCTTTCCGGTTTGGGGCCGGATGACCTCGGTTCGAATCCGAGTAGCCCCATCATTAATGAGGGATATTATGGGAAAGCATTCTAAAGCTGTAAAACGATTAGGAGTAAGATACGGAAAACGGATCAGAAACAGGCTGGCAAAGGTAGAAACAGTTGCTAAATCAAAGCATAAATGTCCGTATTGCAATTATCTTGCTGCTAAGAAGGTCTCAGTAGGCGTCTTCTCATGCTCCAAATGCAACTCCAAGTTTACCGGAAGAGCATTTGCACCTGTTAAGATGAAGGTGAAAAAGCAGCAGAAGGTTACAGAGCATAAGTTTGATGATGAGCTTTTTGCAAAAAAAGAAAAGAGCAAAACTGAAGATTATGCCAAAGAGGCTGAAAAAAGCATAAAATCAATGGAAAAGGGGGACTCAACAGAGGAAACCCTAAATGAAGAGAGCTAAAAATGGTAGAATACAAATGCTTTCACTGCTCAAAAATCGTAAGCTCTGAATTTTTGAGGAAGAAAATCAGATGCCCTTACTGCGGAAGCAAAATGCTTTTCAAGCAGAGGGTTACCTCAACTCATGTTAAGGCAAGATGAGGCTTTTACTTCAGCTTGAAAATTCAAAGGGATTAAAGGAATTAATAGAAGCCGATGGGTTAGGCTTTGGCTCTCGAAGTAAGGCGTCCCTAAAAGCCAAAAACGATTGCCTTGAAGTGGAGATACAGGCGGAGGATGCAACTTCAATGCGTGCAGCTGTAAATGCTGTGCTTAAGGTTGTCCAAATATTTGAGAAAAGTGAGAAAATATGAGTGATAATACCGAAAAACTGCAAATGCTTGAGCAGAATATCCAAAACTACTCCAGGCAAAGGCAGCAGTTCCAGCTCCATCTTAAGGAGGTAGAATCTGCCATTGCTGAGCTTGAGGATACAGATGAAAGCTATAAAATTATTGGCAATATCATGGTCAAATCCTCAAAAGATAAACTTAAAAAGGAATTGAATGATAAAAAGAGGGCATATGACGTAAGGATAAAAAATCTTCAGGAGCAGGAAGAAAAGCTAAAGAAAAAATCAGAGGAATTGCGTGCAGGGTGAGCAAAAAATGGAAAGCAAACTTTCTGGAATTATAGAAGCTTTGGATGAGTTAAAAGATGACACAACCGTACAAAAAAATATCAAAACAAAAATTTCTTCAGTTATTGACACACTTAATGATGAGAGCGAGGAATTGTCAATCAGAATAAACAAAGTTCTTGACGAGCTTGATGAAATTTCTAATGATAATAACCTCCACTCCTATACTAGAACCCAAATCTGGAACATTGTTTCAATGCTTGAAATGGTGCAGTCATAATTTTCTTATTCTGCAGACAAAAAATCCGTCTGTATCATTATCCTGGGGCCATATCCTAAGGCAGTTTCTGACTCCTTCATTAAATCGCGCATTCTCGAATTCATCTACGGGAGAAGACTTATTAATATCAATCTCTATTTGTTCAGTAGTTGCGTTTTCATATTTATCAAGTAGATAACTTACCACACTCTCATTTTCTTCAGGCTCAATAGAGCAGGTTGAATACACAAGGACGCCTCCTTTTCTTAGATTGTTAAAAGCATTTTCTATTAGCTCTCTCTGGGTTTTTGCAAGCCTCTTTATCATATTAGGATTCCAGATTTTCATAGTTTTCGGGCTCTTCCTTATTGTTCCTGTTCCAGAGCAGGGGGCGTCAATTAATATCTTATCAAAACTGAACCCACTAAATTTTCTTGCATCTTTAAGGGTCATCACGGTATTTAAAACCCCTGATCTCTGCAGATTAAGCCCCAGCGCCTTGTTCCGCTCAAACTTGTAGTCATTTGCAACCAAAAGACCTTCATTATTCATATATTGTGCAATCTGCGTAGTCTTTGAGCCTGGTGAGGCGCACATATCAAGAATAATATCTCCCGGCTCTGGAAGTAATACTCTTGGAGGAATCATTGATGAAGCTTCCTGGATAAATATGTAACCCAGGCTGTGCTCGGTTAAGTTCCCCACATCCCTCCTGTAATCTTCTCCCAGGCCCTTATGCTCAATAAAGAATCCTTCTTTGCACCATCTCACAGGCTCGAGGTGCCATTTATCCTCTATTCTTTTTTTTAGCTCTTTAACACTTATTTTGAGGGTGTTAACCCTGATTGAGCGCCTTAAAAACTTTGAGTTGTATTTTACAAACTCTTCCCAGTCTGTAAGTTTTGCAAATCTTTCTTTGAATTTATCTTTAAATTCGAGGTTTTCCATTAGATTTTGGAATTAAGTATACTTTTATAAATAAATTGTTTTTCCGCTGGATTATGAACCTTGTGCAGTGGAAAGAAATAATAGAGTCAGACAGCAAGGGAAGGTACAAAATCCTTGAAGAGTCTCTGAATATATCTCCTACTGAGGCAAAAGAAGCCTTTGCAGACCCAGTAATTGCAGGGATTCTTGTATATGAGAAAGCTTTGGACATGGGCCTGGAAAAATATCAGGCATTGGGAGAGATTAAAACCCATACTGTTGCCGCACTGGTTGAGCAGGAATGGGATAGGAATTCTTCAAGAAAGCTTAGCAGGAGGCTGCAGGAACGATACGCGAAATTCAGGCTAAACGGCGAGCCCTACATTCACCACTTAAGGTCAGAGGTTTTCAGGCAGGTTGAGGGAAAAAGACTTAATCCCAATTTTACAAACGGCGATTGGGATGTAGAGTATTCAAGGCATGACCTGGTAAGGGGAACAAAAATTCCGCCACTGATTGATGAACAGTCTTCTTTTCTTTGTGGGGTTTATACAAGTATCGGCCATTTAAACGGAACACATCAGTTTTATCTTTCCTCTTCAAAAAAAAGGCACGAATTTATAGATACGGTTGTAAGCCATCTTGTAAAAGATATATTTAACCTTGAGTTTGAAATGAATAAATCAGCAGTTACTAAAAGCTCCGGCTTTAATAACAAATACTACTCCTTTAATACATTTGACCCGACAATCACATCAAAAGCACATGCACAATTCCTGGATAAATATTTTTACGACCCTGATAATGCGCCCAGGGCTATAGTTGATGACGAGGTTTGCACTTCAGAAGTAGACAAGCGTCTGTTGGGATATTTTGCAGGTTTAGTGAATTCAAGGGGAACTCTCAGCAGGGAAAATAATAGCCTTATCTTAAATATAATGAGTAAAAACAGAAGAAATTTTCTCCAAAACACTGCTGAGTTAGGCGGTGAGCTGGGGTTTAATTCCACCTTGAGAGACAAAAACAATACTAATATGCTAAGATATTCCAAAAAGGAGCTAGAGAAAATGACACAAACACATATGCCTTTTTATGAGAGCAGACCTGAAATTTTCTCCTCTTACCAGGGAATATTTTGTAATCCTTACCAGTTAAGACAACTGGAAGAACTCTAAATAAATTTTACCATATATGGGCCTTCTTTTTTATAACCCGATTTTTTGTAATAACTTCTTACTCCTACTCCTGAAATTATCACCATTTTACTTTTACCGTTTTCTCCGGCAATTTTTTCAGCTTTTTCAAGCAGCCTTAGTCCGTATCCCTTATGCTGCACATTACTCTTCTCTCCAATTCTTGCAATATCCCCATATACATGAAGCTCCCTAATGATGGCTGTATAATCAGTGATTTCTTTTCTGAGACTTTCTGAAGGAAACCTCAGGCGGAGGAAAGCAATAAGAATGTCGTTTTCCTTATCTTCAATCGAAATAAAAAATTCCTTGCCCTTTGAAGCATTGTATTTTCTTACAACTGTTTTAGGGTTTTCAGGCAATATTCCTCTCTTATGGTATACATGCCCTACTTCTCTGCATCTGATACACCTGCAGTCCGGATTAAGTTTTTCAATGAACTGCCTTAAATTAGTGTGCTCCACACCTGCCTCAATTGCATATGTAGGAATGTCTCGTTGCACTCTCATTATCCTTACATAGCTGGGCACATACTGCTTGAATTCTCTTATTAACTGTGAAGCTTTCTCAGTATTAAGCGGTGAGAACTTTCCGTTTTTCCATTCACTATAAAGTTTGCTGTCTTTAAGCACCATGCATGGATAGAGCTTAAGCATATCCGGCCTGAAACTCTCATCATCAAAAATTTTTTTGAACCCTTGTACATCCTCTTCAAAGGAAACTCCTGGAAGTCCCGGCATAAGATGGTAGTTAATCTTAAAGCCCAAATCCTTTAATATTCTTGTTGCCTCAATGGAATCCTCGACGTTGTGACCTCTCTCAATTCTTTCAAGGATTTTGTTATAAACAGTCTGCACTCCAATTTCAACTCTTGTACAACCATACCTTAACAGCTCATTGCCAGCTGCAAGTTTCCCGTAATCCGGTCTTGTCTCAATTGTAAGTCCTACGCATCTTGCTACATTTTCTTCATTTCTTTTCTGCTCCTCTTCTAATGTTTTCCTGTTTTTTTCTTTTAATTTATTTAGCTTATCCTGAATTCTCTTAGTCCTCTCAGCATTATAAACGTCTCCGGGCAATTCAAAAAAGCCCTTGAATTTTTCAAGCTGAAATACATTATCTTCATAAAACTCCTCGCTGAAATCATTTAAAGCCTTGTAGGCGTTTGTAATAAAATCCTCCCTGTAATCCTCGGGAAAAGACATAAACGTCCCACCCATTATGATAATCTCAATTTTCTCGGGATTATGCCCAGTTACAATATATTGCTCGAGGCGGTTCATTACCTGCAGGTATGAATCAAACTCATTGCGAATCCCACGCATAGTTGCAGGCTCTTTGCCCGTATATGATTGAGGAACATTTTCCTCAGTAAGACTGGGGCACATTGCACACTCTCCATGAGGGCACTTGAAAGGATATGACATGATAGCAACAACAGCTACACCGCTTCCGGTTCTGCCTGGTTTTGTCATAAGAAATTTCTTTAACTCCGGTAATTCATAATCCGGCGTGTTGAGCAGTATTTCAATATCTGTAGGTATTCTTTTAAGGCTGTGTTTCCCGGCAAGCCTTGTTTTCTCCTTTGCCAGTTTTTCTTTTGTTGGTTTTTCATTCTTAATGAATTCAATAATTTCTTTGTAGTAAGCATCCATAATTTTTTCAAAATTTTTTTCGGCTTAATAAAATTATTGCCTTCAAAGTAAAATTTATATAATTCATTTTCTTCCGGCTAACATCATGTTATCACTATTTAAAAGCAAATCAGCTATGGATGAGCGGGAATTCATACTCCGTCAGCAGAAGCTGCAAAATTATCTAATAAATAATGGTTTCTATGTCTTTGGAAAGGGAAGTTTCAAGTATAAGGAGCAAAAAAAGAAGGAAACTCCCTCCCCTTTGGCTCTTGGTGTGGTTCAGCCAAATCTTATAAAAAATGGGAAATTGGAAGGCATTCTTTTAACTACTGAAAATTTCGGAGGTTTATTTGAAACACGAAAATACAGGGTTTATGGAGAATTAATGCCTGATGAGATAATACTATATGCAAAAGAAGTAGACTTATCTTCCAAAATAAATAGTGTATTCTCCGGGAGTGGCTTTTATAGTGATAATTTAAAAGTTTACAGGGGGAAAAGCACAAACAACGGGATCTATGAGGGCTTTTTTAAGCATTTTTCCTATACACTCGGAACATCCAAAAAGCTTGGCGATTTCTATTTCGAAACGGCTTAATTATTCAAAAGTCGGCTCAAGATATTCCCTGTACTTTTTGGAGTGCTTCTCAATATCTCCCATGTATTCCATTTCAAGCACAGTTTCAGGCCGGCTGTATCCTATGACATAAAAATTTATTACTTCATTATCCAGTTGCTCTTCAGTAACTTCCCATAGTCCTGTATTATTGTTTAGACGGACTCCACCCAACTGCACCGGCGTCATGTTTACTGACGGAATGGTTACCTCCTTGCCCTCATAATCCTTATCTACCTGTTCAGTTATAACTCCTTCTTCATCGAGCAGGGTCCCCCTAACTTCATATTCTCCTGGTACAAGCTCTACCTCTTCCTCTTCGCTTCCATTAACAATTACTGCTTTTGTAAAATCATTTTCATAATACTCATCCTTTCGCTTGTTAAAATTAAGGATCACTTTTTCCTCCGAAAATGGGGCGCCTGTCTCGTTTTTAACAATCTCCCAAGCGTAGGTAGAATTTTCATCATCAGTTGATTGAAGTGTATAATAATGTCTCTTATTTACCTTTATTGTCTTTTTTTGCAGTTTTTCTAAAGTGATATCATATTCTGCGCTTTCACTTGTGTTTGAAATTACATCGTCAATTATAAATGGCCTGTAGCCTTCCTTTTCAACTGTTATGCCACCACCAACACAAAGCGGAATTTTAGTGCTTATGTAACCCTCCTCATCCGTTTTTCCTATATCACAAACTTTGTGAGTGCCGCATTTGAAACTAAGTGTGGCGCCCTCTACAGGATATTCTGAATAACTGCTGGCAACAGTTATGTTTACCGGCCCTACTACTCTTTGCTTATCCTCGCACATTAATGACTTTGAGTGACTGAAATTCTCACCTCCCTTTTGAGTTGTTGCCGGATTCACCTGAAAGCGGGCGTTATTATAATCCCATCCCCCTATCGTACCATTTCCTGTGTACCATCTGTGCAGGTTCTTGTTATCCCTTACATTTGTCTCCAATGCAAACATAAAGTCAAAGCCCTCTCCTTTAAGGGCCTCTTCATCACTAATTGTTACTAAAACAGGGTATGATATATCATAGAAAAATTCATAATGATTAGTTTGTGTGGAGGGAATCATATTATATGGATACTGGTTTTTAAAGCTTGAAGGTTTTAGTAAATCCCCTTCATTAGGTGTAATGTCAAAATATATTGGCCAGTCAAGCATCATAAAATTTACAGTGGCCTGTTGCAGAGAAATGTTATTTTCAATAAACGTATTCTCAAAAAACGCATCCTGAAATTTTCCGCTTCCCTCTATAGTCTCCCCGTTCTGCGTATTTTCAACCCTGAACACAGGAATGTAGCTTTTCAGGATATTAGTAAGCTGCTCTTTTACAGCCGTTTTTGACCACACTACTGTATTGTAGCCTTCATCTACATGTACAATCGGCGGAAGCTTATCATTGGCCAGTCCTGAATAAGAAGAAATCAGGCTCATTGTGGCCTCCTCGAGAAACTGCTCTGTACCCTGCTTTGATGTTATGGATAAAGAAAGGTTATAAGCTTTCAAAAAAGGAACATGAAGGTCAACTCCAAAATCTTCTATATCTACTGTTGCAGTGTTGTTATACGAAAGACTCATTGGATATTTGGTTTGTACAATTACTTTTCCTTCAACAATATTTACATCAGTTTCAGGCTCTTCTCTTTCAACAACATAACCCTGGTTTTTGTAACTTCTTAAATCCACAAGGCATTGGTCAATATTTTTATCAACATACATGCCTAGCTGCTTTTCAATCTCCTCTATACTAGGGATATTTTCATTTGAAACCTCACAATTCATGCAGGTGTTTTCTGATTTTAAATACCAGTAATAAGGAACAGGATGATTTTCCCTGCCCATATTTATATAGTCTGATTCAGTAGGTATATCGTTGTCTTGCAGAATATGCGGGGAGTAATCCGGATTGCTTATATTTACGTATCCCCCGTGCTCCCCCGCTCTTTTCACTGCTTCAATAGATACATCCTCTACACAACCCAGGACATAATTCTGGATGCTTTTGTAAGTTGAAGGGACTTCATCAACATAAGGCGAGGTCTGACCTTTCTTTTCACTTTCTGTTTCTCTAAGAAACATAAAAAGCATCATTAAAACTAATAATATCAGCCCGAGGATTATATATATGCTTACTTGCGAGCGCTTCATTTTAGCCTCCCTGCAGCCTTTACAAACAGGTCCCTGCCCAATATAATTATAAAGATTGTAAAGCATGCATTTATCAAAATAAAGATCACTCCGGGCTTTATAAAGATGAATAACCAGATTACTAAATTCAGAAAACCCAGAACCATGGCAATAAGCATAGGTATTAGATATCTATGAAAACGCTTGATGCCCTTGTCAATAAACACTTTATGTAATCTTCCCTTGTGTGTGGTATAAACGCTTCTTAATATTGGTGTTAATATCATGTAAAGTGCAATCAGGCCAATAAATGCAAAAGGAAATAAATCTGTCCTCAACACCCTGAATGAAATAAGAAAAATACCTGTCCACACAATCATCCACACTACATTTACCGGGGCAAATGACCTTAAAAAATCCCAATAGGATTTTTTTGAATACCTTGAGTAGATAAAGCCTTTAGTTAAAGTGGTAAGCCCGATAGTTAGCACAATAAAACCAACTAGGCCTAAGACCAATTGCAAAAACACTTTTTTGATTACTTCAATGCTTTCATCAATTTTTCCCTTTAACACCATCTCTTCTTTTATCGCTTCTTCAATCTCTTTTGCATCGGGACTGATTTTTTGAAAATCCAGTGCAAGAGTGCTGAATAAATACCCGGCAGTCAATACAATACTAACTAAGCACAATAAATGTAAAATCTCAGCCAGTGTGATTTCTATAAGTTTTTGTTTGTTTTTCATTTTACAACCGGAGCTTTTAGTTTATCATCTTCATACTCAAGTATTACGTGCTCATAAACTGTTGATGAGTTTTCCTCTGCATAATATCCAGAATCACCTGTTGTTGAAGGTGCCGAGCCTTTTGTAATTGTTTCTGAGTTTTCACCACCAAGGCTGACTTTGTATTCTTCTGAGCCTTCCATGGGCTGCAGGTACCATGAGACTTCATATACATACATCTCTTCATCTTCGTTTGAAATATTCTCCATGCTTGCCTGTACAGTAGCTGCCATCTCATCAAACTCTGTTGAATAAACCCCTCCTGTATGACTCTCGGCTTCTTTTGCTCCGCCCCATTTAGAGCACACTTCTACCTCCCAGTCTTCCACCTCGTACCAGTCACTCTCTCTATAATCAAACTCTGCTGCCGTTAGGAGCATGAAAAAAACCAATAATAACCCTATAAATACACCCTGTTTCAGCATACTGTATCACCTTCTAAATCTCCTGAATATTTGTCAGAGTCAGCAATATCACTAAAGCCGCCTACCTGCGAAACCTGCAAACCAGCACCGCTCACATGGCATCCAAGATCCTTTAAAGCTGTCGGGTGGGAAAAAAGGGACCCCTTACCACTACCCTGATTACAAGCTTTTTGTGAATCATCTGGCATTCCACATCCCTTGCCCCATGCTTCAGCCCCAACAATTAGTGGCATATTTCTGATTATAAGGCTTATTGTATTTTCAAAAAATGCGAAAAACTCATTACTCCCTAAAAGCTTCCATTGGGCTCCTTCAACATACAAGCATTCTCTCATCCTGTAAGCCTCATCACATACGTCTGTTGGAAGGCCTTCCTCTGCATTTTCTTCCAGACAGTTTTTATACATGCATTTAATCTGCTTGTCCTTTTTCAGATTATAAACAATTCCGGAAACACATAGACAACTTCTCGCAGCATGTATACTCTTAAAGGGGTCCATATTAACCCCGCCGAGCATTAAGCTAATATGATTAGTTTTTTTCTTTTCATCATCCCAGATTGCTCTTGTCAATCCGGATGTTAATCCACCCCCTGCCAAGCTAATAACCTTGCTATCTATTCCTGTTAAATCTGCAGTGGTTTCAACATAATCAAGTGTGCATAGCTTGCATGAATATATCATACACAAATTCTTTACCCATTGGCCTGTATTACCCCATCCTTCCGACCAGGGCGGATACCAGACATATTCAGTTACATATTCATTAACAGTTGAAGTAAATGAACACACCAAACCCCATAACGCCCAACCTGCTGAATTTGTAGGAGGATAATTAGTCATCCACCCTGCTAAAAAATAAACAGCAGATTTTACCAAACCCATAACAGCATTCAGTTGCGCCATACTTTCTGCTAAAGTGCATATCATGCTAAGCCATTTATTCCATTCCTCATATTTTTCTATATCATCTTCCACGCCTTCAATGTCGTCTTCTATTTGCTCAAGCTTATCCTCAACAGAATTATCCATGCTGCCTATTTTGTTTGAGTTTACCGTAAGATTAAGTTCTTTACTGACTGGCTCTGAATAAATTTGATTGCCTTCCCTCATTATTAAATCCAGCTCACAGCTTATATTTATTTTAGAAGAGTCAGGATTCTCCTCCGCCGTTTCTTTTTTCAGAGCGGTTATAAGCACAGGACTCTTTGTGCGGGCGTTTAACAGCCTGGTATCTTTTGTTTTGCTGTCGCATCTTGCTGATTTATCTGCAATCTCTATCCCTGATTCAGTTTCAAGCTCAAGGTTCACAACAACCGGAAGCTCAACAAAAGAAAGCATCTTCCTGTTAATCTCGGTACTTGTATGATGCTCCAGGCCCACATCATCTGAAGTTGCTCCCTGAATCTTTTCACACACCTCAACATCTGCATAGTGTATTTGCTGGTTATTTGCCGAATCAGTAATATTGATCTTTAGTCTTTCACTGGTATGGTCAGGGACCAGCTCATCAATTGAAAGGGTGCATTCATGCTTATCATCATCTATAGGCGCACAACTTCCCTCGTAAGTGTTATTGTTTGCAGTTATTTTTGAGGGTTTGGAATTAACAAAAACTCTGTTCTCATCTTTTACCTCAAGTGTTAATTCAAGTGTTTGACCTTGATACGGGCAGCTTCTTGCTTTTTCTTCATTCATTACTTCAGGCGCTTGTGTGTCAACCATAACTTCTTTACTTAATGTATCTGAAAGCCTGTTGCCCGCATCATCTTTTGTCTCCTCACTAATCTCCGCGCTGCCGCTGCCTTCTTCTTCCTGGATATTAATATCCCACCAGCACTCCCATGCATCATTATTGTAGCTGCACTCTGCAGCCTTTTCATTTTGCAAATTTGTTGAGCCAAGCCTGAAATTAAGGTAAACCTCTTCATTCGCATATCCCGAGCCGTCATCTTCAAACTCTGCTCTTATAATATTTTTTCCCTCCTTAACATACAGATTTTCTCCGCTGACCTCTTTGTTAATATATATATCATTAATTATGGGTGCTGTCTCATCAGTTTCTAATTCCACTGCATCTTCATATCCCTTAGAATTTCCCTTTTCATCAGAAGCAACAATCTTATACTCAACATCACCCTCCCCTCTTAAAATTAAATCCCACTTGCAAGTATACATATCTGTGCCGGCCTTCTCACATTCTGCTGTCATATTGCTGTACATATCCTCCCTGCGGGGGTTAAAATCAGAAAAATCCGCGGTTACTTTATTTAATTCCCTTTCACTGAAATTAGCAACAACAACAGCCTCCAGTCCACGCGTGGGCGAAATGTATTTTAAAGGGTAGCCTTCCTTGCCCAATAGCTGTACAGACTCTGATTCGGGTGCAGAGGTGTCAATGTTTTCCTCAATACATTCCTTTTCTCCTTCATTTCCAAATCTGTCTGTTGCAGAAAAACATATTTCATTTTTTCCCTCATTAAGCTCTATTCCCTCCTCAGAAATATTTATTTCCGCAGTGTATTCACAATCTGAATCTTGCACATCAATAGTTTTTGTTTCTTCTGTTTCAACATTTATTTCTCCAATCCCTGCACACGAACAATCCTCACATGTTTCATCCTTCAAAGAAATTTCAAATATTTCCCCTTCAGTGTCAATCCCGGTTATTACAGGGGCATGCCTGTCCACATGCACTTTTTTATCCTTATAATCCTCTACTTGACCTCCCTTGTATTCGGTTATCCTTACAATTGCTGAGCTTCTCTCAAAGTAGTTTTCCTCTGAGCTGTAGCTGCATTCAGTCGTATCCATTCCGCTATCATAATTACACTCGGGATTTTCTTCTTCAAACAATTTTATGATAATGTCTTCTTCGGCTACTTCTCCTTCCAGTTCAGTCTCTACATCAACTGAGTCTGAAGGTGCGACTAAGCCCTCCACTCCCGAAGAGCCCTTTACAGTAACAGAATTTATGGCTGCCAAACTTAAAGAGGTATAAAAAGGTAGAGAAATCACCAGCATTATCATAATAGATGCCATAAAAGTTAGTCTCATAATAAAATTTCCCCCTTTTAAATATATTAATATTTTTTGCTCTTTTTCTTTATAAAGCTTTTTGTTTTCTATCAATTTTTGCCTACTATGGCTAAATTGGCATCAGTATGCAAATATTTAAATAGTAATTACTATTTTCTGATAATCAGTTGCAATAAAAGATGGCTATACAAAGAAACACTCCCCAAAGGGAGCTTATTAAAAAAGTAGTAAAGGAGAGTAATAAACATCCGTCTGCCGAAGAAGTTTATAAGGCTGTGAAAAAAACCCTGCCGAGCATCAGCCCTGCAACGGTTTACCGTAATCTGAATAATATGGCTTCTGAAGGCGATGTAAAAAAAATATATGTTGAAAATGAGAGCCATTTTGACGGTGATACAAAAAAGCACCACCATTTTGTCTGCCAAAAATGCGAAAAAATTTTTGATAATCACAGCCCGAATATATGCGAAAAAGCGATAAAAGACTGGGAAAAAGATGGCTTTTTAGTGAAAAACTCAGAAATAATTTGTTATGGGTTTTGTAAACAATGCAGAGGTGAAAATGGAAATACATAATGCTATGAAAGAAGCGCTGGAGTTTGAAGAAAGAGGCAAAAGCATTTATGAGGGAGCGGCAAATAACGCAAGTAATCAGCTTGTAAAAAGAACATTTGAATACCTGGCAAAGGAAGAGGAAAACCATATTGCCGAGATTAAGAACTATTTGCATAATAAAACTCTCCAGTTCTCAGGCGACAGTAAAGTTGATGTCCAAAAGTTTTTTAAGACAACTGTAAGTGAATTTAAGAAAGATTTGCAGGTAAGCGAAGATGAGCTGCAATTGTATGAGAAGGCCATGGAGCTTGAAAAAGTAAGCTATGTGTATTATGAGCAGCAAAGAGACCAAACCAGCGATGAACAATTGAGGGAATTTTTTTCTTTTCTTATTGAGCAGGAAAAGGCGCATTACCTGCTGCTCGAAAAGACAAAAGAATTTTTGGAAAAGCCAGAGCAGTTTTATGCTATGGAAGAAGAATGGAATTTTGAGGGGTAAAAAATGAAAACAAAAGAAAACCTAAAGGCGGCTTTCTCCGGAGAAAGCCAGGCAAGAAACAAGTATCTTTATTTTGCAAAAGTTGCAAGAAAAGAAGGCTATCACTATATAGCAAGGATCTTTGAGGAAACAGCTGATCATGAATTGCAGCATGCAAAAGAGGAATTCAAATTGCTTAACGGTATTGGCAATACAAAAGAAAACCTTAAGGCTGCAATTGAAGGCGAGCATTACGAAAATAGTGATATGTATCCTACTTTTGCTAAAGAAGCAGAAGATGAAGGAAATTCAGAGGCAGCGAAACTATTCAGAGAAGTCGGCGAAGCCGAAAAATACCATGAAAAAAGATTCAGGAAACTTCTTGAGATGGTGGAAAACAAAACGACTCATAAGTCTGATGAGCCCATCTTGTGGAAATGCAGCAAATGCGGGTATACTCACAAGGGTACACAGCCTCCTGAAGTTTGCCCTTCATGTAAGCACCCACAGGAATACTATGAACCAGAGTGCCTCTGCTTTCAGGAAGAGTGCACTTGCAAGGGGGTCTAAAAAATGGCAAAAAGTTTTGGGATTTACAAGTGCAACATATGCGGAAACACTGTGGAAATGATTGAGGCATATGAGCCTAATGTAGTCTGTTGCGGCCAGGAAATGAAGTTAATGGAAGAAAAAATTGAAGAAGAGGGGCAGGAAAAGCATGTGCCTGTAGTTGAGACAAACGGCCAAAATATAACCGTGAAAGTCGGAGAAGTGCCTCATCCAATGCAGGATGCACATTTTATTGAGCTCATTGAATTATTAAAGGATGGTAAGGTAATTGCAGGCAAGTGGCTTACCCCGACTAATGAGCCAAAGGCAACCTTTTGTCTTGAAGATGTGCAGGGGGTTAGTGCTAGAATATATTGCAATGTACACGGAGCATGGAAAAATTAGCAAAACAGGTCAATGCCCTAAAAAATGATGCAATTTCCAGGGTAATTGCCAAAAGGATAAAAGAATTTCAAAAAGCCGGGAAACTATCAGGGAGAGTATGGTTTTCCGAGCTTTGTTTTTGTATTCTCACAGCAAACTCAAAGGCAAAGACGGCTATAGAGATTCAAAAGCAATTGGGTGTTAGAGGTTTTTGCGAAAATAGGTTTGAAAACATAAGGGATTGCATCAAAAAAAACGGTCATAGGTTTCATAATAACAAAGCGTCTTTCATTTGCGTTGCACGAGAGCATTTAGATATTAAGGAGAAAGTGTTGGCCTTAACTAAAAATAAAAGTGAGCATGAGATAAGAGAGTGGGTTGCAAACACAATTAAGGGCTTAGGATACAAGGAAGCTTCTCACTTTTTGCGTAATGTAGGCTTTAGCGGCCTCGCAATTGTTGACAGGCATATTATCAACCTCCTTGCAGAACACGGCTTACCCAAACCAAAGGCAATAACAAAAAAGGTATACCTTGATTATGAGAATAAACTAAGAAGACTTGCTGAAGATGTTTCACTTTCTCTTGCTGAACTTGACCTATATTTATGGTATATTAAAACCGGCGAAGTGCTTAAATAAGCAGCACAAGGTTATGGTTTCCCAAGGTATCCTTTTCTGGTTTTTATAAACACAATACAAATTCTAACAAATTAGAAAAAATAATTATATTAAAGGAAAACATGTGGCTTTCCTTGATTGGGTTACCCCATAAATCTCACTGGTCATTGGACAATTACTTGTGAGATATTTAAATTCATTTAGGCTCTATATCTTGTATGGCCAATTTAAATGAAATTGCTTACTGGAACCTGAATGCATATGGGAGCGCAATAAAAATTGAACGGAAGTGGTTGAGGTTATGCACGATAATATTATGTTGCATTACACCTTTTACCAACTGGATGCTGCCATTTACTTATAAAATTATTCGCAATGATATTATATTGAGGTTTTAGGAATGCTAATACAATAAATTTATTAAACAGTGTGGCTTTATAAATACATGTCTGAAAAAAGGGTATTGCTTGTATGTTAGTCTATACATCATGGTAATACAATCAAGATTGCAAAAGCTATAGCTGAAGTATTAAATGCTGAGCTTATAACAACATATGAGATCAACTCTGTGAATCTTGGCAAATACAGCCTTATTGGAATGGGTTCTGGAATATATTGGGGCAAACACCATCAAAGCATATTAAAGCTTGCCGATAAAATGCCAACCCTTAAAAACAAAAGAATTTTTATTTTCTCAACTTCAG
>JBMCCQ010000017.1:0-16885 GCA_048618745.1 Candidatus Nanoarchaeia archaeon | reverse complement strand
GACGGCCTGACACATAACAGCCAGGGTTTAATAACCGGAACAGCCAGGTAAACTTATTATTTTTTTTTATTTCTAAAAATTTTTAAAGATAAAATCCCTTCAGAATTCTATGGAAACCAGAAAACCCTATGTTGCAGGGCAATTCTATGAAAAAGACGGCATTCTCTTAAAAGAGCAGCTTAAAAGGTGCTTTAACCATGAGCTTGGGCCGGGCCTCCCTGACAGTGAAAAAGCGCATAATACAATAAAGGGAGCAATAGTACCTCATGCCGGGTTAATGTTTTCAGGGATGTGTGCAGCTCATAGCTTTAAGGCGCTCCGTGAATCAGGGGATTACGATTGTTTTGTTTTGATTGGCTTTAGTCATGGAGGGCTTGAGTCAAACGAAGTAGTCACTTCTCAGCTTGACTGGGAGACTCCCCTTGGTGTAGCTAAGGCCGATAAAACCCTATTTTCCGAGCTTACCAAGCACAAAGGAATAAGTGAGGACAACCATGCCATGCAGTATGAGCACTCAATTGAAGTCCAGCTTCCCTTTCTGCAATACCTTTATGAGAACCCGGCAATTCTGCCGTTAATGGTTTCTGACGGTTGCGACTTTAAAAAAGCTGCAAAAAACATCAACTCGGCAGTTGAAAAACTGGGTAAAAATGTCTGCTTTATAGCAAGCTCAGACTTTACTCATTACGGCCCTTCATTTGGGTTCACGCCCTTTACAGAAGATATTAAGGATAACATCTCTCAAATGGACCATGAAGCAATTGAGCATATTAAAATCCTGAACACACATGGTTTCCTGAGTTACCTCATAAGCACTGGCGCAACCATTTGTGGTAAAAACTCTATTGCACTGCTTCTTGAGCTGTTGCAGGAAAAAGTAAACAGGATAGAGACCCTCAAATACTACACTTCAGGGGATATACTTGGGGATTATACAAATTCAGTTAGTTATGCCAGTATCATATTTGAATCCATAAAGCTCTAAAATGATTGTTAACCACACCCGCGATAAGGTTATTGCCACAGATTACACTCTTTGCAAAAGCATATTTTCAAAAGCACTGGGGCTAATGTTTTCGCGCCCAAAGACACTTGTTTTCCGGTTCAGTCAAGAAAAAATAATCCCGCTTCATATGTTCTTTGTATTTTTTCCCATAGATGTAATTTATCTGGATAAAAATATGAAGGTTGTTGAAGTAGTTGAAAACTTTAAGCCATTTTCATATTACAGGCCAAAAAAACCTGCCCAATATGTTGTTGAAATCCCTGCAGGTTCTGCCAATGGCACAAGAGCAGGGGATAAATTAAGCCTACCAAAATATTTATAAATAAGGTTTTTATCTTGAGTTTAAGGGGTGCGAGTATTGGCAAAAAAACATAAAAAAAGCCACACAAAAAGCGAGCCGGAAATTGGATTTGACTTTTCTAAAATTAGCAAAATATTCGGCAACAGAAAGAGGATGGACTGGCTTGGGTCAAAATCTTTTATTATTGTTGCAATATTCGCATTCATTCTGATAAGTATGCTTTGTAGTGTCTATTTTAGAGCCTTACCTGCTCAACTTCCAATTGCAGATGATTTTGCAGAGCAGTCTGTTAAGGGAATGTTGAAACAGGATATTACAAGGCAGGTTCAGAATAACTATCCTAATCTTCCTGCAGAGGAGCGGGAGAAAATTGTAAATGAACAGCTTTCCGAAAGATTAAGAGAGGATAAAATAAATTATCAGGGCCAGGAATTTTCAATAAATCAGATAATTGAGCAGCAGGCAAACACATTCAGGCAAAGGTTCAAGCATGATGATGGTAATACATATCTTCTGGCAATAGACCCCTATTACTATTACCGCCATACCAGAAACTATGTTGAAGAGGGCAACCAGTTCGGTGCAGAAATTGATGGGGAGTATTATGACCCGCTGGTGCTTGGCGGTACACCTTCTGAAAAACGTTCCACAAACAAAAAGCCAGTAAAGGATTTGCATGTAATGATAAGTGCATGGACTTATAAAATAATGAGCGCTCCTGCCAAATTATTTGGAAAGGACATTAGTTTAATGGCTGCAATGTTCTGGGTCCCGGTAATATTCTCTGCTCTCTGTGTAATCCCTGCCTTTTTTATTGGAAGAAAGATTGAAGGTGAGTTTGCAGGCCTTATTTCAGCCATGATTATTGCCCTTCACCCGGCTTTTTTAAGCAGAACAGCAGGGGGGTTTGCAGATACTGATGCCTATAATGTTTTGTTTCCGTTATTTGCCGCGTGGTTTTTATTATATGCCCTTGAAGCCAGAAATATTAAAAGAGCCTCAATCTGGGCAGGCTTAACAGGAGTTGTACTTGGCTTGTACTCTGCTGCATGGAGCGGATGGTACTTTATGCTGCTCTTTTTGTTTTTGACCACTTTGGGTGTTATTGCTTATAAGGCGCTTGTAAAGCGAAAGGGTAATTATAACATCTGGCAGGGTTTGAAAAGAAAAACAGTAAAACAGGCTTCACTCGTAACAGGGGTATTTATTGCATCCACAGGATTCTTTGTTACACTTTTCAGCTCTTTTTCAGAGTTTATGAAAGTTTTCGGCATACTTGATTTTACCGAGATTAAAGTGGTTGGGATAGCAAAAATCTGGCCCAATGTATATACAACCGTTGCTGAACTGAATCCCGCAAAGCTTTCAAAAGCCCTTAATGATGTAAGCTTATCTTCAGATATATTTTTGTTGTTTGCACTTGTTGGAATGACTTTGCCTCTTCTATTACATAAAAAGAATAAAATTTATGATCTTATTTTTTTGGGTGCAGTTGTTATATGGGATATTCTTCTTGTTATTTCAATGGATGCTATTGGAAACCAGATTGTATTTTCAGTGCTTCTTGCCCTGCCACCTGCAGGTTATGCTTTATACAAAGCCTATAAAAAAGAAGACCTGCCAATCCAATACACGCTTCTTTTATTGATATGGTTTGCAGGCACCATTTATGCCACCGGCAAAGGCATGAGGTTCATCCTTTTAATGGTTCCAGTCTTCAGTATAGCAGCAGGCGTCGCATTTGCAAAGTTACTTGAACCGGTTGGCAGGCTTGGAAAATTAATTGAAATTGACCCTAACTATTTTAAGTACCCTGCTGCAATCTTAATATTCATACTTCTTTTCCTTCCTGTCATTCCAAATAATTTTGGTTCAGCAGCACATGAGCAGGCAAAACAGCAGATTCCCAGCATGAATGACGCATGGTATGACACTCTTACCAAAATCAGGGATGAATCAAGCGAGGATGCTATTATTAACTCATGGTGGGATTTTGGACACTGGTTTGCAGCTGTCGCAGAAAGAAGTGTAACCCTTGATGGTGGGAGGCAGAACTCTCCCCAGGCACATTGGCTTGGAAAATTAATGATTACAGACAATGAAAGTGAAAGCGTAGGTATCTTAAGATACCTGGACTGCGGCGGGAATTACGGTTATAATACACTGCTTGATTACAGGGACGAGGACTCTGTGACCCAGTACAAGACAATTAATGAAATCTATGATATAATC
This sequence comes from Candidatus Nanoarchaeia archaeon, assembly GCA_048618745.1. Classification (GTDB taxonomy): domain Archaea; phylum Nanobdellota; class Nanobdellia; order Woesearchaeales; family DSVV01; genus CAZBGG01. Next base: position 13,346 of record JBMCCQ010000017.1, on the reverse strand, counting down.
ACACTTGATTCCGGCTCTGCTAAAAATTATCTTGAAAACACAGAGCTTAGTTCGAAAGAGGCAGATAACGTTTTGCAATACACTCATTGCTCTCCACCTGAAAACTACTTTATAACAAGTGAAGATATGGTTAGTAAATCAGGCGTCTGGGGGCACTTTGGCTCATGGGATTTTGAGAGGGCTGCAATGTTTAATGTTGTCCACAACAATGAAAAGGATGAGGCAATTGAAATCCTCGAAAATGAGTTCGACCTTGATGATGCAGAAAACATGTACTTTGAAATTGATAATGCCAATGCTGATGACTGGATTGCCCCCTACCCGGGTGTGGCTGACCAGGAGAACTGCAAAAAGGATGGCAATGTAATTAAATGCAACAGCGGCATAACCTTTGATCTTGAAACTGAAGAAGCGAGTTTAAATGCAAACGGCAACATCAGGAAGCCTGAGAAGGTAGCTTACATTAAAGACGGCGAGTTCAGGGTAAAAACCTATGAAAACAACCTTATAGAGCTTCAGAATAACGGGGCGCATAAAAGCAATCTTGGCGTGGTATTTATCGACCAGGGTAACAGCTACAAGGCCGTTCTAATGGATTCCAGGCTTACAGATAGTATCTTCGTCAGGCTTTTCTATTTTGAAAATGAAGACGGAGGTCTTAAGCACTTTGAAAAGTGGCATGAAACAAGAGACATAAACGGGCAGAAAATAATTGTGTGGAAAGTTGACTGGGATGGCAAAAACAGCACAAACCAGACGACTACTGATGGTGCCTCGGAATCAACCTTTAAAATATAGTTACTTTTTTATTCCAAGCTTTTTTAGTGTGTATAGGGGCTTTCTCAAAGCCCTTAAAAAGTACCTTCTGGCCAGGTAAGGAAATCTTAGTGTGTCTTTGATTAAAAGTAGTATCTCTTTTTTCCTGATTTTTTCTTTTAGCCTGTTTAATTCATCTTTTGGCAATATAAGCCTTTTTGCATCATCTATCTTTTTTTTATTCTCAGGTATTCCCAGAAAGCCCGAGATTTTTCCAATTTCTTTACCTGGGTTTCTTATCAGTTCTTCATATTTAAGATGCAATACGGGATATTTATTATTAAGAAGAAAATGCTGCAGTGCCTTATTATAAACTTTAGTCATCTTTTTTACCCTCTTTTCAGAAAGGCCGTCCCTGTTTACAAATGAATCAATTATTTTTTGTTCATCCCTCTCACATAAGATAAAATAAGGGTTTTTTAGATAAGGCATATAATGCAAAATTGTTAATGAAGTGGTTGGAACCTTCCAGCCCCAGAGGGTGTTTTGATTTTTTGAAATTGTTTTTCTTATTTTTTGTTTTAATTTTTCTGAATTAAGCTTCTCAATCTTTTTTATTGAAGGAGGATTATCCCACTCACCTCCGGCATGGGCTAATATTTTATCATCCATCTTAATAAAATCAATATTTTCAAAATGTCCTAAGGGATTGCTAAAATGTGGGCCCAGCTGTTTTTTTCCCATGTCAACTCCAAGTTTTTGCAGGATACCCGCAATCAAAGAAGTTCCTGAGCGGTGCATACCCAGAACAACAACTGTTTTTACTCTGCCCATCTTAAATTTCAACCCTGTAAAGCCTTGCAGCTGTCTGTCCCTGGGATTTTACTTCCTTTTCTAAGACAAGGAATTCGTCAAGAGCCTCGTTCCAGGGATGCATTATATTATGGTTTGGATGGACCAGGAGCACATCAAATTTTGTAACCTTGCCCCGCATGTTTGGATTTAGTTCAAGTCTTTCCTCAGTAAATTTAACACCGTTTTCTTCTAGTACCCTTTTATTTTCTTTAGTGTTTAAAATCTCTATGGGGTCAAAATATCCAGCAATTTGGCCACTTTCATCCTGAATGAATTCGCTTTGGAGCCAGTATGCATCCCAGTAAAAGTATTCAACATCATACTTATTTAGAAGCTCTCTTCTTTTTTCATTATTATTTCCATATAGCATAATGGCCAAATCCCTTTCACGCTCGTTGAAATCATATACCATTGACTTATGTCCTACAGGATAAGCAACAATCTTTCTGCCCGTTAAGGAATTGATTGACATTCCAAGCTCTTTATTAGTCAAAACAACATCATTTACATCTGAATTTTTTTTCAGGTATTCAGCAGTTTCAGTCAGATACTGCGGAAGTGGTTCTTTACTGTTCTTATACCATTGGTTGTCAATATGATTCGTGTATTGAGCATATACGGACCAAGTGCCAATCATAAGCAGGGCTATAATTATGTATAGGTAATACTTCTTTATTTTTGGAAGATTTATTATGAGTTTTAAAGAAAGCCCAAACAAAAGTAAACTTGACATAGATATCCAGAACTTGCCTAAGGTGGAGGTATATACAGCAGGTTTTACTCCCATTAAGCCTAAGAATATATACAAAAGGGGATAGATTAGTATTGTAGCCACAACAAAAAAGTAGCTGAACTTATACTTTTTTGGGATTTTCCTGAGAAAAAAAAGAAAGCCCATAGCTAAAATTGCGCCCAGCGAAAATAACGCCTTTTCAACTGAGCTAAAATCAAAAAATATGTTTACAATTGGAGTAAAGCTTTCGCCAAAAAAACTTTGCTCTTCAGCAGTATTCATATTCAGAAGGGTTTTGTAAGAGCTCTCACCTTTCAAAAATTCAAGGCCTACGGGAAGCCAGTAAAGAAGGGATATCAATATGCCAATAGTGAAAATGATTGCAAACAATAGTATTGTGTGTTTAATGCCTTTAAGAAAGGAGGCTTTGTTAAACCCTCTATTTAATGATAGATGTTTAAGCACCGCTTCGTATAAGAATAAAAGTCCAAAAAACAAAGAGAGTGAAAACAGCATAGTCCCGTGGCTAAGGGTTAACAAACCAAACAAAATTCCGGTAATTATCGAATTAATAACCCTTGTCTTAAACTTTGTTTTTTCCCGGAAAAAAGAATTGCACACAAATATAAAAATTAAGGGGAATGTCACACTGCTTGCAAAAGAAGAATAGTATAATATTGGAATGGTGCTTGCAAAAAACAATACAAGTACCAGTCCAATACTTTTGTCAAAGAGCCTGCTTCCCAGAAGATAAATTACAACTGCAGAAAGCAAAACAGAAACCACTGACATAAAAAATACTGCATCCATGGCCGACATCCCGCCAAATCTCGCCGTATATCCTGTAATTGTAGCATAAACCGGGAAATAGTTTGGTACAGAGTCGCTTGTCCGCTGGCATGAGAATGGATTGCCGCCGTCTTTTACATGGTTTACCTGCCCCAGCTGAACGTAGTAATCTCCGCCATATAATGGTGCAGGAAAAGATTCGTATTCCTTAACAATTGAGCCTGTAAGGATTAGAAAGAGTATTATTATACCGCAAAATACATAATCTTGCCAACCTAATTTTTTTGAAAGCATTAATATTTTGGCTGAATTTAATTTTATTTAAAATTGACTGTTATTTTTGGAAGCGTTCAGTCATTTTTTATTATACTTACCAGAAACGAGTTTGAAATTATTTGTATGCCAAGAACTACAAGTGTCATGCCAAAAACAGATGCAATTGCGTTAAGGTTGCTTAATGGTCCAAAGGAGTTATTAATCCAGTTAATGGTTACACTTAGCAAAACAATTAAACCTGCCAGTCCTGGGATAAGCCCCGCCAATATGCCCTTTTCCAGCGAAAAAAAATTATCCAGTTTCTTTAATAAGCCGCCTGGCCTCTCAAAATGGCTGAACTTAAAATAATGCAGTTTTGCAATATAAGCAGATATAATAAGCTGAAAGCCTATGAATACAAAAAGACTTGAAAGAACTGCGGTATTTGGCCCAAGGGTTGTTCTTCCAATATTCAACGGGAAAAAAACAATAAGCAGTGCGAAAAGGATTATTCCAAGTGTAAGAATCATTATTCCCGGAATGAAAAAAAGGTGAAAGGGGCTGTACTCTATCATAAACCTCAGATGCCTCCAGCCGTCCCTTAATGAATTCAGGTGAGGTCTGCGCTCATTATTCGCATGCAGGGTAATTGGTATCTCTTTAATTTTTAGTTTGGCCTTTGCGGCATTAATTACAATTTCTGAAGCAAATTCCATACCTTTTGTTTTAAGGTGCATTCTTTTATAGGCATCCCTTGTAAATGACCTCATGCCGCAGTGAGCATCAGACACCTTTGTATTGAAAAGAGTCCTTAGAAACCAGGAAAGTAGCGGGTTTCCAATGTATTTATGTAGCCATGGCATTGCTCCTGGTTTGATCCTGCCTTTTAGCCTTGAGCCCATAACCATATCATAACCTTTTTCAAGCGGCTCAATAAAACGCTTTAAGTCCCTGAAATCATAGGTATTATCAGAATCACCCATTACTATATATTTTCCGCGGGCAGCCTCAAAGCCTTTTAGGTAGGCGCTACCATATCCCTTGATAGGCTGGTGAACTACCCTTGCCCCTCTGGATTTTGCAATTTTTACAGAATTATCAGTGCTACCATTATCAGAAACAATAACTTCTCCTTTAATCCCAAGTTTCTTTAAGGTTTCAACCGCCTTTTCCACACAGATGCCGACTGAATCTTCTTCATTAAGGCAGGGCATCACTACTGAAACAAGCGGCTCATTATTTTTTCTCATTTCAGACTTGGCATGACGCTTGTATATAAAAAATTTCTTATGTTCTTTCTTTAATAATATTTAAATACATGGTGCTTTTCTTATAAATAATGCAAACGTACAAGGAAATTATTCTAAAGATGATTTATGTATTTTTCAGGGATAAAAGATTTGAGTTTTTCAGATTTGTCCTTTTCGCAGGTATTGCAGCAGTTATTTCTCTTTTAGCCTATATAATCTTTACATTTGGTTTAAGTATTTATTACCCGGTTGCAGTTATTCTATCTCATTTGTTTGGTGTAGTAGTGAATTTTACATTAAATAAATATCTTAATTTCCGGGGAAATAAGGGCAGGTTAGTCAGCCAGTTTTTTGTATTTTCTTTAGTTAATGTGGGTGGACTTTTAGGAAACTTATTAATAACAGTTGCTCTGACTGAATATCTGGAATTATTTCACCTTATTTCAAGGGTTATTGCAATGTTTATTGTTTTATTTTATAGTTTTACAATGCATAAATTTATAACTTTCAGGAGAAAAAATGAATAAAGTAGCAGCCACAATTATAAGGAGAGAATTTAAGCACGAGCTTTATATGAAGACCAAAAAATCTATGGAGCTTGCAGGCTTAAATGAAAAAATTACCGGGAATAAAGTTCTTCTTGCTCCTGATTTCAGAACACAAAGAGTAATTCCCGGCGCCTGCACATCCCCCTGGGTTATTGAGTCAGTAATCAGGGTGTTAAGAGAGCTTAAGCCGGAGCTTTCCCTGCATATATGTACACGTAATCCCGCTGCTCTTCAACGTTGGGGTGTAAAGAAAATATGTCTTGACAAAAAAGTGGAAATAATTGATTTAAACAAAGAAAAGTTGGAAGAATATCGCGGTATGAAGGTTCCAAGAATTGTATTGGCAGCAAACCATATAATAAACATTCCTGTCGTGGGAGTAGGGCCATTTTGGATTTCCGGGGCAATGGCCAATCAGGCTAGAATAGTTTTTGAAGATGTTGATGATAAAAAAGTCGTAAAAGCAAATACACATCTCCCGCCTGCTTTTGTTGTTGTTGATGCTACAATTTGCGGACAGATCGCCCATCCTTATATTGTACATCCAAAAATCAGGGATACAATTATTTCAGGAAAAAATGTTACCGCAGTTGAAAAGGCAATTTGTGAGCTTGCATCAGTTAAAGAGCCACAATATCTAAAGAAGGCAGTAATTCCTGAATATAAGCTAATAGGCAGTCTAAAAGGCGAGAGCTTAAAAAGCGGTTACCTGCCTGCAAACTCATTTTTAAGGGATATTTATTCATATTTATGGTATAATTTTTCAGGGAAAAAAATGGCAAAAAAAATAGTTAAACATCCGCTGTACGGCGGAGAATTTAAGGGTTTAGTCTGAAACACGTTTTCTCATCTGCATATGGCTTTTCTGCATATTCCTCAGAAGTGAGCTTTCATTAACAAACTGGTGCTGCCTGTTTTTTATTATAAACTCTCCGTTTATCATTAAGTCACGGACAGGCCTACCCCCGTGTGTTATAAGATTACTTATAAGGGTTATGGGGTTGTTCTCGTCAAAAGGAATACAACTTATATCATTTAATTTCCATATAGCCAAGTCAGCGTTATAGCCGGGAAGAATTTTACCTCTGTTATCAAATCCAAGGATTCTTGCACCGTTAGCTGTAGCCATCTTAAATAATGAGCCAAATTTGACGCTTCTCTCATAAATATGTGTGATTCTTGTCTGGTATGCCTCAGAAAGAACATCTACTCTGCATTTACTTACTACTCCGTCTGTGCCCAGTGCGATTCTGGGGAATCCGCCGTAATCATAAAACTTCCAGAAAGGAAACCTTCCTGATTTATGTATTGTATTGCTTGTTGGAAGATGTGAAATTCCCGCTCCTGCTTCAACAATCCTTTTTATTTCATGATCTTTTAATGCAATAGAATGTGAAAGTATAGAGTTTTTATTTAAAAGACCGTGGCGGGCAAGAAGGGTTACTTCTCTAGCTTTTCTCTTGCGCTGGCATTCTTGTGCTACATCCTCGCTTTCAGCCATGTGGCAGGTAAAAAGAATTGAATGTTTTCTTACAAGGTCTCTTATTTTTCCAAGTGTCTTATCATCTGCCTTGTATAAATAATGAAGCGCAACACCTGGCTTAGAATATGTTTTTTTTCTTTTTAGTAAGTCTTCAATCATCTCAGGAGAGTTTTCGGGATGTGTGTTAGACACAGCAGAAAGTGCATTAATCAGGTTGTGCCTTGTAAGAGATGCAGCAAAATCTATTGGCTCAAACACACCGTAATGGCTAAGTGTGCTTGTAATCCCGTATCTCTGCTGCTCAGTAATATCACCAAGAGAGCCTACTGCAATATCTTCATCATTCATTAACCTCTCCCATTTTGGCATTGCTTCTATTGTGTCTTTTAATCCCTCGCCTTCCTCAAGGGTCATTATTGAACGCATAAGATACATGGGCGGGTGGGCATGTGTGTTAACAAGTCCAGGTGTAATGACAACACCTCCTTTTTTTCCTGCATTATAGACCAGATCAAAATCATCCGGGTTGAATTCAGATGAAGGAAGTAATTTTTTTATTATCCCTTTTTTCACAAGAATTGAGTAATTTTTGAATATGGTTAGTTTATCATCGTTATTGCATGTAAAAATATATGGAACATTATGGATAAGAATGCAATCTGTGGCTGCGTTTTTATAAAAATATCTGCCCTTGTTTTCATTCACAACCCTTTTTGCAAGGGACTTTTGTAGAACATTGAACTCTTTCATTGCTTATAAGAGAAAAAGCTTGTTTAAAAATTTTATTAGTAACGACTGTTTTAATTTATCATAAATCCAAAAAGCAGTTTTCTTTTGATTTTTATTATTGATGATGTGCTCAACTTACTAAAACCACAAATCTTGACTATCTGTTCTTGCAGTAAAAAAATTATTTAAAACTTATGTCAAACAAGGACGCTGTCCGGAAATTTCATTTTGTTCCTGGTTAGAAATCGGTTTCGGGCAATTATGTTTACTCGTATGAGGCGATAGCCCCGTAAGGTAAAAATAATCCCAATGGGATTATTGAATATTCAAAAAGACATTTAATTGAACTGCATCAGATGAAATGCCAATCTTTTATAGACATACACCTTCTGTTCTTAAAACATAAGCAAAAAAACCCTGCACGGCTTGAGGCTAACCTGCATTTTCGGGAAGAGCCCTTCAAACAACATAAGATTTAAATATAAGCTTTAAGAAAATTTATTATTATTAATGCAGAGGTGATTTTTTTGGCAAAAGCACAAGGGCTATCATTAAACACAATTGTTATTGCTGCTTTGGTTGTACTCGTGTTAGTAATTTTGGCAGCTGTATTTATGGGAAGAATGGGTGCATTTGGTTACGAGGCAAGCAAGTGCAGAGGAGAATGTAGGGATACATGTCGTGAGGGTGAGGGTGAACTGGAAAGTATGGACTGCCAGAAAGATTATGAAGTCTGTTGTGTCCCTAGCAATAATAACGAAAGGTAATGCCTGTTTCCACCCTGTCGTATGTTGCGGGTATAACAATGATTATGGCTTTTTGACAGAATGTTATTATTTAAATAGTTAAACATATAAATAATAAGAAATATTATCTGGCTATGAAATGGCTCACCTGGCTGCTTTTGTTTATTATATTCTCAACTAATGCTTTTGCCTTCCACCCGGTTATTGTGGATTCAGAAAATATTAGTGTACAGGACCCTAAAAAATTGAAGGTTTATTATGGGGAGCTTGAAAGCAGCCCGCATTTTTACAGAATAGAGGCTTCAGAGGAGTTCATTATGAGTGTTGCTGTGTTGACGCCATATGACTCCGGTAACAGATTTAATCTGAGTATAATAACCAATAACAAAACTATAAGTGTGCAGGGAGAGTGGAATGAATATTTTGATAATTTTGCAAATAACAGGTATTACAAGGGCCCCGAGTACAACCAATTGGTTAAAGACGGAGAATATGTAATTAAGGTGTTTAATGAGAATAATCAGGGCAAATATGCCCTTATGATTGGAACTGAAAATCAGTATGCGGCAAATGATGTACTTAATGCAGTATTTATAATGCCTAAAATTAAAAAGGAATTTTTTGGAGAAAAGGCAATCACAGGCTACAACAATTACCTGGGTGTTGTTTTGGCGGGTATCTTTATTATATTTGCCTTTATCATTTATCTTTTTTTCCTGGGACTTAAATTTTATATTGGGTACAGATAAGGATTGCTCAATAAATAAGTATTAATTTAGAGGACTTGTCAATAATCTTGCAGGAAGAATCCACTGTCAATTCTTTTATATGTCTTGTCCTTAAAACAAAATCGCCCCTCTTTAGTCTTTTTTAAAAGGCCACTATTTAGGGCCCAGTATTCAAAATTCTTATAATCAAGGGAACTAAATATTTTATCGTACAGCATGCCCAGCTCTTTTAGCGTGAATGTTTCAGGCATAGCAAGACCTGCAATATTGGAAAACTGTAATTCAAGTCTTAGCGTATAATGTGCGTCTTCAATAATTTCTTTATGGTCAAAGGCCAAAGGAGGAATCTCTTTTAGCTTAAACCAATCTGCATAAATTGCATCATCATCTGGCAAAGCTTTAACCCCTGGCTTAACTAAAGATAAAAAACTTGTAGAAGCTACTCTTCCTCTTGGGTCTCTGTCTACTTTTGCATATGTAGATAATTTTTTTAAAAATATTGGGATTATTCCTGTCTCTTCCTCTAATTCTCGGCTTGCTGTCCTTTCAAGCTCTTCATTTTTATCAACCACTCCTCCGGGCAGGGCATAGCAGCCTTTAAAGGGCTCATTTCTGCGCTTAATTAAAAGGATTTTCAGTTCTTCATCAGCTTTGAATACACATAAATCTACTGCCAATGTCGCGCTTTCTACCATATTTTCTACTCACGCCCTTTTAGTATAATAAATTTTCTGGTGGTAATTTTTTTATATTGCTCTCTTATCCCCTGGGGAATGGAAAAGCGAAAAGAATTGCAGGAGCTATACACAAACTGTTATCATGATCCTTTTGCCTCAAATAATCTCAGGGCGAAAATATTGTTGCAGGAGCTAAAAACATATGAATATGTGGGAAATGATTTTCAGTACAGGCAGGCAAGATATATGTTTGATTACGAAAAAGCTGGCAATCTTGTTTATATGATGGCTGTTGAGGGGCTTGTGAGGGTTTTCAGGGCTGATAAAAATTATAACTATGCAATTGCCATCACAAAAGTAGGAGAAGAGGGGCTTCTTGAAAACAAACTTCCTCATATTAACTGATATCTTCCGAAATCTTTAAAAATGAAATCCCGAAACACTAGATATGGTAAAAAAATCAAATTCTAAAAGTGATGCTGGTAGGAGGAGTGCTGAATTTTTTAAGTGGCATAAGGAAAATTATTACTCACTTACATTTGATGATGTAAGCCTGAAAACAGGCTATTCACAGGTTAGCCCCAAAGATGTAGAGCTTAATACGAAAATCACAAAAAATGTGACAGCGAAAATGCCAATTTTAAGCTCCGCAATGGACACTGTGACTGAATATGAGCTTGCAATAGCAATTGCAAAAGAAGGTGGCATGGGCTTTATCCATAAGAATATGCCAGTTGAAACCCAGGCGTGGCAGATATCAAAGGTAAAAAATCATCTTAACGGTGTTACCGGACTGATTAAAAAACCTATATGTATGCAGGAAGACAAAACCCTGCAAGAGCTGGATGATTACAGAAAGGAAAAGGGATTTGGTTTTAGCAGTTTCCTAGTGGTTGACAATGAAAAAAAACTGAAGGGAATAATCACCAACAAACATTTCCTTTTCTCAGATTATGATAAAAAACTTTCAGAGGTAATGGAAAAAAATCTTATAACTGCCCCCTTCGATACAGGAAAAGAAGAGGCGCTTGAAATTATCAGGAAAAACCGTAAAAAGGTCCTCCCTCTTGTTGACAGCGATGGAGTGGTAAGAGGCATGTATGCCTATAAAGATCTACAGGCAATTGAGAATAAAGAGACAGTTCATTATAATATGGATGAGCAGGGCAATCTAAGGGTAGGTGCTTCCATAAGTGATAATCTTGGTGAGGAAAACCTAGAAAGAATAAAAGAGCTTGTAAAGCGTGGGCCTGATGTAATACTGGTTGATTCTGCACACGGGGACACCGGTAATATGCTGAAAATGATTGAATATATGAACAATAACTACCCTGGGATTGAACTTATGGTTGGTAATATCTCTGAGCCTGAGTCAGCTAAAAGGCTTTTAGAGGCAGGTAAAATTGATGGCATAAAAGTTGGCCAGGGGCCGGGCAGTATATGCTCAACCAGAAAAGTTGCAGGGATTGGATGCCCTCAATTAAGTGCTGTCTTTGAAATAACTGAACTTGCTAGAGAGTATGATGTTCCTGTATGCGCTGACGGAGGCATTAAATACTCAGGAGATATTGTAAAAGCAATAGGTGCAGGGGCTCATTGTGTAATGCTTGGAAACCTTCTTGCCGGGACAAAGGAATCCCCTGGCAAACAAGTCTGGATAGACGGCAAATTATGTAAAACTTACAGAGGAATGGGAAGTGTTGCGGCTATGAAAGAAAGTAAGGCCTCAAGGGAAAGATATAGGCAGGAAGAAGCAAAGGAGCCTGTTCCAGAAGGTGTTGAGTCTGCTGTTCCCTATAAGGGTACTGTTGCCCAGCAGGTGCATATGCTCTTAGGCGGTGTGCGAAATGGTTTTGGCTATGTAGGAGCAAAGGATGTTGAAACTCTTATTGAAAATGCAGATTTCAGACGGGTAACTCCGGCCGGAGCAAATGAGTCAATGCCTCATTCAGTACAGATTACAACGAGGCCTCCTAATTTATAGTGCTGTAAAATGGAAAAAATACTTGTTATAGATTTTGGAGGACAATACACCCAGCTTATTGCAAAAAGAGTAAGAGAGTCAAATGTTTATTCTGAAATACTCCCTTCTAGTGCAGCAATAGAGGAAATCACCAAACAAAATTCCAGTGGAATTATTTTTTCCGGCGGGCCTGCAAGTGTTTATGAAGAGGAGGCTCCATCAATAGATGCGGGTGTATTTGAACTCAATATTCCTGTTTTGGGAATTTGTTATGGGATGCAGGAGATTGTTTATTTGAATGGTGGGAAATTGATAAGCCAGCAGCAGAGGGAATTTGGTGAAACTACAGTTGCACTTTCTTCGAGCGAATTGTTTTCCGGACTTCCCTCTAATATTAAGGTATGGATGAGTCATGGAGACAGTGTTGATGAAAATTGTCTGCCTGGATTTCAAATAATTGCAAGGAGTCCTTCTCATGTTGCAGCCATTCAGAATAAGGAGAAAAATCTGTTTGGAGTTCAGTTTCATCCCGAAGTAGGCCATACCGAATTTGGCTCACAAATAATTTCAAATTTTGTGCATAAAATATGCGGCTGTGGGTATAACTGGACGCCTTCAAACTTTATTGAGGAGTCCAAACGGTATATAAAAAACACTGTAGGAAAAAATAATGTAATATGTTTTGTTTCGGGAGGGGTTGACAGCAGTTTTGTTGCAGCCCTTTTATCGCAGACAGAAGGTATCGGCGGGGTTTATCCCATATATATTGAAGCTCTCATGAGAAATAATGAAACAGATGAAGTTAAAAAAAGCCTGAAAAACGCGGGAGTTGACAATCTAATTGTTTATAGAGGAGAGGATGAATTTATTGATGCAGTCAAAAATTTAGCTGAGCCTGAAGAAAAAAGAAAGGCTATTGGCAACCTGTTTGGAAAAATCCAGGAAAAGCTTATAAAAAAACTGGAACTTGACCCTGACAACACATTTCTTGCACAGGGCACTTTGTATACAGACTTAATCGAATCAGGAAAAGGTGTTGGAAAGTCTGCATCAAATATAAAGAGCCATCATAATGTGGGTTGTGAGTTTATTGAAAAGTTAAAGGCAAAGAAGCGCCTAGTTGAGCCCAATAAATGGATATTCAAAGATGAAGTGAGGAAGGCAGCTAAAGAAATAGGATTACCTGAAGAAATTTATAACAGGCAGCCCTTTCCCGGCCCGGGACTTGGAATAAGGATAGTTGACGGGAAAAAAGAGTGGGAGAAAGAAGCTTCTGAGCTTAGTGACAGGACGGATAAAATTGCACAAAGACATGGTTTAAATGCTGTTGTTTGCCCCGTTAAAACTGTGGGTGTGCAGGGAGACCATCGCACTTACAGGTTTGTTGCAATATTAAGAGGGGCCAGAGACTGGCAGAAAATAAGGGGTGCAGCAAAAGAAATACCCATGCAAATAGAAGAGATAAACAGGGTTGTTTATCAGGTTGATTTATCTGAAAGCCAGCCAAAAGCAGTTGAGACTAAGGTTACTAAAGAAAATGTTGAGATGTTAAAAGAAATTGATTGTAAGGGCAGGGAAACTATTTCTAAAGAAAATGTTGGGCTTAGCCAGACAATATTTATCCTCTTCGGCGCAGACCTAAACGCAAGCGGCAAAAGAAGCGTTGCTCTCCGGGCGGTTTTAACTGACGATTTTATGACTGTAAGACCTGCACGGGCCGGTGAAGAAATTAAATGGGATACCCTGGACAAGATTAGAGATATGGTAAAAGAGCTTGCAGGAAGCTTTGTAATTGACGTTACAGATAAACCCCCCGCAACAACCTGCTGGGAAT
>JBMCCQ010000016.1:0-17747 GCA_048618745.1 Candidatus Nanoarchaeia archaeon | reverse complement strand
CTCCACCAGATTGCTCCATTGCCTTTTCAACAACAAAATCCATTTTCTCCCCTCTCATATTTTTATTAATTATGAGGCAGCGGACATTTACCACTTAACCCCAACAGCTTTGCCCTAAAATACCCCACCAGGTTAAGCTTATTTTACTTAATTGGTTGTAAGTGGGTTACTTTACATTATTAATGTCAAAGCTTATATTTATATTTTTCTATTATGTGTAAACTATTATTTAAAGTTTATCAATATAAAAAACATATTATGTATTAGGACCAACAAAAAAAGATTTATAAAAAATATGTTTTTATAAACTATTTACCAGAAAATTTGTTTCTAAGACTATTAAGCCCTTCCCCAAGTCTTTCCCCAAGCTTTTTACTACCTTTGCCAGCAGTAGAAGTAACCTTATCAACAGCCTTTTCCACATGCGGTGACCACTCCTTTAAAACCTCTGTCCTGGCATTCCAGACTTTTGCAGAATTGTCCCCATAAAAATTAATGTGGCACATATCCTCCAGATGATATTTTGGGGGTGCAGGAGGTTTTTCATCAGCATACCCAACAGGAATTATCGCCTGCACTCTCACATAATCAGGGATCTGCAACAGTTCAGATACATGATCCTCATCAAATCCCCCCACCCAACAGGCACCTAAGCCCTGTGTGTGCGCAGCCAAAAGAATGTTCTGTATAGCAGCTGCAGCGGCCTGTATAGAGTACAGCCTTTCTCCTCTCACACCATAAAACCTTCTGCATTTTTCAAAGACAGAGCTTACTACTATATATACAGGGGCATCTGCCATCCACATCTGGTCCATTGAAAAATGAGCAAGCTGCTTTTTCTTCTCATCATCATTTACAACCATAAACCTGAAATCCTGCAAATTGCCGGCAGAAGGTGCAAATGTTCCTGCTTCTATTACTCTGCCAATCTTTGCCCATTCCACAGGAATTCTTTTAAATTTGCGTATAGAACGCCTGGTTCTGATACATTCCAAGGTATCCATATGGCTTTTAATTGCATTGCTTGTTTAAATATTTTTGCAAAAACCAAAACCTTATATATAAATTCTTAATCCGGACTTTATAAGCTGTTTAAAAAAGATACTTTATAGCTTATTTGAGGGTTATCAATGAAAAGAAGTTCAAGAAGATGGAAAAAGAAAGGCCAGATGCGCTGGAAATGGCAACGTAAAAGAATGAATAAAGAAAAAAGGAAAAGGATGAGAAAATAATTTCTCCCTGATTTTTCTTACCTGCTTTTCTTATTTGCTCACAGTATATATTTCTAAAATAATGTTCTAACAAACTCAAAATATATACCCGGGATTAACAAACACAAATTAATATTATTTAGAGTATATTTTTAAGTATGTTCTTATACATAAACCTAAAAAAAACATTTCTAATAAAAACCCAAAATTTAAGACTGTGAAAGCTAACTATCAATCTTGAAATTAAATTTCAATTATGAAAATAAATTTCAAAAATGAAAACATATAAATAAGAGTATATTCCACTCTATTTTATGGAAGAGCTTTCACTTTTTGAAGAGCTGTTTGACAAGAAAATAATTGCAATCCTTAAAACCATGTTTCAGGAAAGCAGAAAACAATTCTACCTCCAGGAGCTCTCCCAGCAGGCCAAAGTTCCAATGGCAACCACCCTTAGGATCCTAAATAAGCTTCACAGACTTGACATTGTAGAAGTATCAAAAATCAGCAGATTCAAACTATACCACCTAAAGGACAACAAAAAGGTAAAATTTCTGGCATCCATATTTAAAATGGACTTAAGGATCATGGATAAATTTGTAGCCATGGCAAAAGAGCTTCCGGGACTTAAAAAGATAATATTGCATGGAAAAGAGCACAACGACAGGGCAAATGTGCTTTTAATAGGAGATGATATTGATACAGGAGAAATCAAAAGGATTTGCGCTGAGATTAAGGAGAAGTATAAATTTACTATTACACCCCTTTCCTTAACAGAAACCCAGTATCAGCAGATGAGCGAAATGGGTCTTTATTCAGGAAATAAGAAAGTACTCCTTGACAAAACAGGTAATGAGAATGCAAACGATTCTTTCGATGCTTAAACGCTCAAAATTCAGGAACTCGTTCAGACTAAAAGACAAAGAAGAACAATATATTAAAGAAAGGGGCTGGGATGTAATACAAAAGCACGCATCAGACTTTATTAAAACCCGCCTCTCCAACCCCAAAAAAGACGGAAAACAAACCCCCTGGCGCGGCCACCCTGTTTTTATCGCACAGCACGCAACAGCTACATGCTGCCGGAAATGCCTTTATAAATGGCACAAAATCCCTCCCAATAGAGAGCTTACTAAAGAAGAGATTATATATATTACAGAAGTTATTATGCAGTGGCTTAAAAACCAGCTAACCCAAAAGAATTAGCTCGCCCTTTTTCTAGATTGGTTAATTGAATTGGAAAATTTTTTATAAAGAACCCTCGCCGCAAAAACCCTATGAACACATACAACCATTGCCTAAAGCATATTAAAAACACACTTCCCAAACTGATTTTTTATCTGCCTGAAGACAAAGAAACCAATATTGGGCTTCCAAACCGCTTTGTAGCCCCTGCGCAGAAGGAAAGCATATTCGAAAATGACCAGTTTTACTGGGACAGCTATTTTATAATTCTCGGACTAACAGAAATGGGTGAGACAGACCTTGCAAGGGAAATGACAGAAAATCTTGCATACTTATGCAGAAGGTTCGGCATCATCCCCCTAAGAAATAGATACTATAACCTGGGAATCAGCCAGCCTCCATTTTTCACATCAATGGCACTTGAAGTTTATGAGCAAACAAAAAACCTTCCCTGGCTGGCCGAAATGGCGAAAATCGCTGAAAGAGAGCTTTTGTACTGGATAGATAAAAAACAAATACACATGGTTTATAAGGGCCTCTCAAGGTACTGCGACCACTGGCACACCCATGTAACCTCTGAGCATGAGTCAGGATGGGATATGACTTCCCGCTTTTTTGAAAAATGTCTTGATTTCCTCCCCATTGACCTTAACTCTTTATTATATAAATATGAAAAAGACCTCTCTTTTATATACAGCCTACTTGAAGATAATGAGAAATCCGATAAATACTCGAAAGCCGCAAAAGAGAGGACAAAAACAGTTAATAAGATTATGTATACTGACGGCTTTTTTTTTGATTATGACTTCAAAAACAAAAAAACCAGTGAATTTTATTCTCTGGCTGGCTTTTACCCACTCTGGGCAGGGCTTGCAACCCAGGAGCAGGCAGAACTTGTAAAGAAAAAACTACCAGTATTCGAATGCAGAGGAGGCCTTGCCAACACCCAATCCAGCGGACTCTCAGAAGAGTTTAAGCAGTGGGACTACCCAAATGGCTGGCCAAATCAGCAGTGGATTGTAATCAAGGGACTTTTAAATTATGGCTTTAGAGAGGATGCAAAAAGGCTCGCTTATAAATGGCTAGAGCTTAATAGGGAAGTCTATGAAAAAACAGGAGAATTCTGGGAAAAATACGATGTTGTAAACCTTACAAAAGGCAGGGACGGCAGATACCCCACCCAGAAGGGTTTTGGCTGGACAAACAGCGTGTTTTACAAGCTGGTTAATAGTTTTAATTGAAAAGACGCCCCCACTGGGATTTGAACCCAGGCCACAGGCTCCGCAAGCCCGCGTTCTATTTACCCTGACAACAAATAAGCTGCCAGCCAGGCTAAACTATGGGGGCAATTATATAATAGTGCGCTTACCACCCTATAAGCCAACGCACATTGGTGGTTTTGGGTATCGCCTCAAAACCCAGCAAAGCCTTATAAAAAGGTTGAGGTCCCCTCAACCCCCGTTAACGCCAGCTGACTATACTGTTGCGTTACGCTGGTCCTTTGCGTTGGCTATGGCCGAAAGCTTAGCCAGCCTGAACCATAAGAGTAATTCAGGCGCTAAATTGTAACAAAATCCTTGTAAAAGGAGGCCATTTAAAAATCTTTATGCTTTAGAACTCTTCTTGTCTTGCATTTTTTTATTACCCTGCCCGGAAAATGTTTAGCCCTCTCATACATCATCATAGACTGTAATTTCACAGTAGGAATCGTATAAGGAACATGGTTGCGTATAGTGGATGTTGCAGGGATTAGTTTTGTAAATGGCTTGGGCTCTTTTCCTATTGCAACACTACACCTCTTCTTAATGCTGTCCAGAAATTCCTGCCTTGTATTTCCTTCTGCAACAGTTACTACCTTCCCTAGCTGGAACAAGCAATGCCCATCTGAGCCGCCCGTAGCCATAAAATTATACTTATCAGCATAAATAGATGCCTTTTTATTTAAATACCTGTTCATAGCCCCGCAAATAACTTCTATGCCGTCAAGCTCATTTAGCACTTTCTCGCTTATATAACCTTTTTTTACAGTTTTTAGCAACCCTGAATTAGCTGTCATATACCCAAAAGGGTGCGCTGCCACTTTAATACACTTGTATTGGCCAGCTTCCTTAAGGACTTCTTCAACAGTTGCCCTAATGGCCATATATGGGTTTCCATTCCTTTTTTCTTTTATAAAATTCTCAAAGAAAGCCTTTAAACCCTCAGGCTCATAAAAGTATATTAATATATGCGGCCCCTCCCTGCATGATACTTCAATTCCCGGGATAACCATAACTCCATCATCATTATCGACTGCCCGTAAAGCCCCTTTAACCTCATTATGGTCTGTGATTGCAATCCCTATTCCCAGTTTTCTTGCCTTTTTCAGGGCCTTAGAAACCCTCACATTAGAATCAGAATACCTGGTATGAAAATGCATATCCACCTGTGACTTTCCAAAATGGGAAAGCAGCCTATGGTTGGGTTTTTCAAAAAACACTGCTACCATATTTATTCCTGTTACGCTGACCTTTATAAAGTTTTTCTATATGTGATATTGTATCCGCGTCCTCAACGCCTCTCTCCTCCCTTAAGCGCACAAATCTGGGAAACCTGAGCGCAAAGCCGCTTTCATAAGTAGTTGATTTCTGAATTTCCTCGTAATTAACCTCGATTACAACATCGGGCTTTAGCCGAGCCTTCCTGCCTTTCTGGGAAACTATCAAAGGTGTCAGGATGTCTGTAAGATGTTTATAGGTCGTACCTTCGCTTTCAAGCTCTTTTAGACCTGTGGAAACCTTTCCTACAGCTTTTAACTCCTTATTCTCATCCATGGCAGCCAGGGTAAAACTTGTAAGCCAGTTAGCCCTTTTTCCTTCACCCCATTCAGCCTCAACTACCACCAGCTCAAGCGAGTCCATAACTGGTTTTAGCTTCACTCCTTTTCCAACCCTGAGCCCTGGCTGATAATCGCCCTGAAGATTCTTAACCATAACACCTTCCTCACCCATATCAAGAGCCTCGTTATAAAATGATACTGCCTCATCCTTTTTGTCTGTCACCATAATTCTTGAAAGAACAATGCTTCTTGTTTTTGGCTCCACTATCTCAGAAATCAGTTTTCTTCGTTTGTTAAAAGGGCTCTCAAGCTGCATTTTTCCATTGTAGTACATAATATCAAAAACATTGACCTCCACAGGGTATTTTTTTATCATTGCCTCGATATTGTACTTTCTTTTAATCCGCTGGGAGATCTCCTGAAAAGATATATATTGGTTGGTTTTTGGGTTAAAGCCTACAATCTCTGTATCAAGAATAGCTGTATTACATCTAATATTATCCCTTATACTTTTCACAACATCGGGAAACTGCTTTGTAACATTTTCAAGCCTTCTTGTAAAAAGCTTGACGTCCCCTTCATTGTAATGAACCTGAACCCTGAAACCATCATACTTATATTCAATCGCCGCGGGCTTTCCAACAACCCCAAAAGCCTCCTCCATATCTTTTGCTTTCTGAAAAAGCATGCTCTTCATAGGCTTTCCAACAGTTGCTGTAGTATTTTGCAGCCCTTCAAATCTCTGGCTCCTTGCAATTCTTATAACTTCTGAGAAATCATTCTTCAGATTATACGCAAATTGCACTGCATCTACATACTTCTCAAACTGCTCCCTCTTTTGCTCAGGGAAGTTGAGTTTATTGTTTTCTGCATCATAAAAAACCCCTAGCTCCTCACCAAAGTAGGCCCAGACTATCGCATCCCTGACAAGGCCCTCACCAACGCCTACTCTTAAATCCTCAAGTACTGTCCTTACTATATAGCGTGCTTCCATGGGTTTGGCACTTGTAAGAAGCTCAGCAACAAGCTTAAGTCTTGCATCAACTGTTCCCATACCCTCAAGCGTAGCAAGTTTTACAATGTTATTATAAACCTTTTCCACCTCAAGCTCACTTGAAAACAAGGTTGACTGCTTTTTTTTCCCAACAAGCTTTTCCGCAACAAGGCCCAGATCACCGGTTTTTCTCCATTCATCCTCAATTATAGAAACCCTGATGCCTGTAGCCACATTAATTGCCTTTACAACAGTTTTCGCAGCCACTCCCAGTTTTCTCTCATCCCAGGAATGAAATACCTTCCCCTGCATTAAAAGAACAATTACATCAAGCTCCCGATCAGGGATTTTCTTTAGAAATTCAGCAATTATGCTTGTTTTTTCCAGCCTTTTTGCTGTAGACTGGATATTATCATACACCTGCGCAAGCTCACTATACCTCATATTCTACAGTACATATACAAATTTTATAAACTTTATTATCACATATTGTGTCTCTTGTTCAGAATAAGCCTCAGAATTTTTTCTTTTAAAATATTCATACACACAGGGTAATTCCCTTTTCAGAGTTCAAAGCCTAACCACCATAATTATCCTGTAAACCATATTTTAATATACAAAAGAGTATACTAATCGAAATATTTATATATTAGTTGCACCATTTATAAGAGTATGGTAATACTTTTTGACCAGTTTAACATGCCAAATGATATTTACGAAGTCATTTTTGCCACAAAACAGCAGATAATAGTTGCAAAGCTGCTGATTGACGAAATGAAAAACAACGGCGGAGAAATTGGGAAAACCGAAATGTCCATGTTTGCAACATCTCTTCACGACGGGAAACTGACAGCAAAACTTCATGAGCCCGGATATGAAGGTAAAAAGGTGAAACTCTCCTACAATAAGCGCCAGTTTTATGACAGGATATTAACCCCAATGAAAGGCATGGGCATAATTGAATATGACCTATATCACAAAAGATACAAGATTTCAGATAAATTCAATAAGGCGATGGTTAGAATCGGGATAATGTGGATGCAGGAAATGAGACGTCCACCAAAAAACCTGATAGTAAGAGAAGATTAATGATCACTGCCGGCCCTCTGTTCGCCGCCTGATTCTAACCCCCCACCTAAGTGGCGAATGGAGGCCGGCTTCCCCCACCTACTCATGAGACTGGCTCTCTATTCACTGCCCTGATTCTAACCCCCACCTGCAGTAAGAGAGCCGGTCTCCTTAATTTTCTTTACAACAGATATCATAATAATCGCAACAACCACTTCGCCAGTTGCAAAGAACAGAAGGCTTTTTCGGATAATCATTTATGTCCTCAGTAGAAGTCATCACGTGTATACTCTCAAGCTCCTTTCGACCAAACTCGAGTAAATCTTCAGTTACATCAATTGTCCTCTCGCCATGCCTGAAAAGAAATACCCCTGCCTTATACGGGTATACATTGTATTTTTCATGGTAAAGTAATGAATAAATGGCAAGCTGGAGCCTGTAATCCTCTGAAATTTTATCTTTTTTTGAGGTTTTATAGTCAATTATTCTTATACCTTCCTTGTCCTTATGAATTGCATCAACATATCCCTGCACTCCAATCTCTTCAGATATGAAGTGCTCCTCAGAAACCGGCTTTAGCTTGTTAAATGCCTCTTTAAAGCCAATATTCTTGGCCTCCTTCTTAACATCATCCATAAAATGCAAAAACCAGTACTGTATCATTCTTTTTGTCTCTTCAAGATAACCATTGATCTCATTCTCACTAAGCTCAAGTGCTTTGAACTCATCCCATGACTCAGACCAAAGCCGGGAAAGCATATCCTGCAGCAGAATCTTCATATTGAATTCAAAATTATCCAAAGGAACATTATTGATATCCAGCCTGAAAAAATCCTCCACAATCTTATGTGCAATTTTTCCGCGTATTAAGTGAATGCTTGGCTTCTGTGGTAGACCCCTGACATAAGAATAAAAATACTTTCTGGGACATTGTCTGAAGGTGTTAATAGAGCTTGAACTCTGTATCCTTGAAAAGGAGCAGTGCGCCAGCCTCTTTTTTGCTTTAAGACTCATTCTTCTTCATTACTTCCCTTGCCTGCAGGTGTATTGTATTCAGGTAGTTCCTTTTTACTAAGATTTGTTATAATCTCTTTTGTTTTCTTCTCAATCTTTTTCTCTTCTTCCATCGTGATTTAGAAAAATGCAGAATATATATACTTTGTTGTATTAAAAAATATTATTCAGCTTTTCCAGTCAGAAATATATTTTATATTATGCTCCCTTGCGTTTTTTCCCAGCATTGCATGATTATCCATATCGGGTGAATATTTGCTTGCCTGCGGCCTTCTTCCCAAACTTTCAGCCATTGCCCTGATAAAATGCGGTGCACCACCACAACAAAGTCCTATATAGTCCACACCCATTCTCTTGGCCTTAACTGCAAACTCTGCTGTTTCCTTCCTGTTTAAGAGATGCTCATCGAGAAGAACAGGAAATGCCTGCTCACCACTTTTTGTCTTTAGCTTTTGAAAATTGGGATACTCTTCATCAGTTCTATAGGGCACTGGAAGACATGCTACTTTACAACTAACCTTTTCCTGTATTTTTTTAATTATATCAAGCATAAGCCACGGACCTGTGCCACAGTTCAGCCCAACTACACTAGCCCCTTCACTCTCAAGAGCCCTGCATGCCTCAGGAAACCCCCAGCCGTCAAGTGTCTTGCTATGAAAGGGGGCAAAAGTGATTACAGCCTCCAGACCATGCTTTTTTATTATCTCTAAAGCAATATAGGCCTCTCCAAGGTAAAATAGAGTTTCAGCAATTATATAATCTGCACCTTCCTCTTTAGCCCATTTAACCTGCTCATCATACATTTCATAAACTTCCTTCCAGGTGTTCTGGTTGTTTGGGTCATACACCCATGTATTGCATATATTCCCTGCAACCAATGCATTTGCCTCATCTGCCACATCCCCTGCTATACGCAAAGCCTGCCTGTTAAGCTTTTCAAGGTCTCTTTCTCTTCCGACAGATTTTACCTTGTCCCTGTGCGCATAATAAGTAAAAGCAACCATTACATCAGAGCCTGCACTTAAAAATTCCCTGTGAAGCTCCCTTAAAGCATCCGGATAATCAAGAACAACTTCAGGAACAAAAGGGCCCGCCTTCACATAACCCCTTCTCTCCATTTCAAATAAATAGCCTTCCGCAACCAGGAGAGGTCCCTGCTCTAGTCTCCTTTTTAAAATGCCATCCATTACATCTTACCCTGGCAACCAGTATTTATATAATTTTTCAAAATTAGCCTAAATAGTGACCATAAGGTAGAGAATCAATACCAAAAGACTGAATAGGTATAACATAAAAACATGTTTTTCGTTATAGTTTTTTTTGTTTACTAAATAAAATTGTATTATCCAAAACAAAAGAGCAATCCCAAAAAGTTTTGGGACAATTAAATAAACCATAGAGTAAACCACTACTTAAAGCTTTTGACATGATTCACTCGTTAATTATTCCATACCCTATTAGTCTAAACCGGCTTCCAATAAGGCGGGAAATAGTAACTCTTGATCCGGCCTCTGCGCATACAGGCAGTTTAAGCTTGCATTCAACAAAATTTTTGCTTATACTAGTTACAACACCAACAGTTGCAGCAGTATTTACATTAAGCATCAGAGTTTCTCCTTTTTTTATAGGCTCAACATCTTTTTCCTCTTTACTTCCAACAACCCTTTCTAATAAATGGGTTTCAAGCTTTAGTTGATATCTCACCTCAGGAAGATGTTCAGGAAGGCCAACAGCCGCGCCGGCTAACTGGTCAGATTTCACAATAGCAGGGTCAAGGCTTGTAGCCAAAGCAATTGAACCACCGGGTCCTACCTGCTCCAGCGGGTCATTTCCTGAAGCAAGAGAAACAATCTTAGTCTTTATAGGCTTCCACACCGCCTGGTTTTTTTCTTCAGACCTGATACCAGGCCTTATTTCGACTTCCTGGTCTTTTTTTAAAATCCCTTTTACAAGGCTTCCGCCAAGCACGCCGCCTTTTAGCTTACTTATATCCGCACCTGGCCTGTTTATATCAAAACTCCTCGAGACAAACATTAATGGATTATCCTCAGGATTCCTCTCTTTTTTAGGTATGTATTGATCAATTGCCTCGATAACTGCTCCCACATTAACATTATGCACTGCTGAAACAGGTATTATTGGCGCATCCTTATATCCCACTTCCTCAAGAAATTTTCTTATTTGCTCATAATTCTTTTTTGCCCTTTCTCTGCTTACAAGGTCAATTTTATTCTGAATAACAATAATATTTTTTATTCCGATAATCTGAAGGCCCATTATATGCTCTCTTGTCTGGGGCTGCGGGCATGTTTCATTTGCTGCAACCAAAAGTAAAGCGCCATCCATCATTGTGGCGCCTGAAAGCATTGTAGCCATAAGCGACTCGTGACCTGGTGCATCAACAATACTGATTCTTTTTATCTCCTCAGTTGCCCCGCCGCATGTTTCGCATTTTTCATGGACAGTATATGCATCAGGTCCTTCGCATTTTTTGCATTTCCTAAGAGTGGTATCCGCATAACCAAGCCTGATAGTTATTCCTCTTTTGATTTCCTCGGAATGAGTATCTGCCCATTTCCCGGTCAGCCTTTCAGTTAGCGTGGTTTTGCCATGGTCCACATGCCCTATGAGGCCAACATTTACTTCAGGCTGGATTATTTTTCTTTTTGCCATTCTTACAAATTATTCTTTTTTCTCTTCAGTTTCAGCAGACTCCCCAAGCTTATCTTTCCCTTCCTTGGTAACCTTAAGATTAATCTGGACAGTTTCATTACCAACAGTATTGCCTGCTACAGTTTTTCTGACCTTCATCCCCTTTCTTTTACTTTTAATTCCGACTCCTCCAACAGCAAGAATCTTCTTTTTAGTATTGGATTCAACATCCCATCTCATTGGAAAACCAGAATGGTCACTGCCACCCGTGATAACAAATTCATACCCGGGAAGGCCAAAATTATCTCCCTTCACAGTCTCGCCGATCTTTTTCCCTCTGAAAAATTCAGCCTCATTGTCCTTTACTTCCTTTTTATAGCTTTTCGCAGATTTCGGATCGTTTAAAACAAGTTTATATTCCATTTTATATCCCCCGAGCGTTTATCACTCAGCTCCCTATTTCTCATAGGATTAAGGCATTGGATTAAGGCATTATTTAAAAAGCTATTGGTTGAAATCTAAAAAAATTAATTCCTGAATTTCCTGTTTAATTTAAACCCGCCTGTATCAAACTCCTGGGCCTTAGAAAAAGATTTTGGTCCACAATTGGGGCACAGGAAAAAAGGGCCCCATTTTCCCTTTTTAACCTCCATACTATGGCCACAAACACACCTCTTATCCTCAACCATTTTCTCCTTATGATTAATACAGCAGGGCACCCCCTGTCTGTTTACTGTTGTGGCTGGCTTTTCACAAAAATTACAATACTCCACCCTGCTTTGGCCATAAACTTTCCTCATCAAAAACCTCACCTCTCTCCTCCTTAAAAAGATTATGCAATAAAAAAATATTTGTTGTAATAACTACAGCCATCTTTCCATATTTTCAAATATAATCCCCTGCAAAAATGCTGCAAAAAGCACTATAACAGACAAAACAACAGTGTACACCAGACCAAAATAGGCAACCATTACAGGCAGGAGAAAGGGCTTTACAGCTCGTGCATAAAGAAAAGTTGAAATAACCCCATAACCAGTCCCTTTCCTGCGCAAATCCGCTAAGAGAGGATACCACACATAAATTGGCCCCATAGAAATTACGCCGGAGGCTAATGCAATCAGCCACCTACCCCTTGACCTTCCAAGATAATTCTTAACAGTTTTTGCATTTACATAAAGGTTAATTAACAGCATTATCAAAAAAACCAAGGCAAGTGCAGGAATAATCTTAAATAGTAATTGCAAAGAATTTGAAAAGGCCTCAATAACAATTACAGGTGAGAAAAATAATATTATAACATAAAAAAAGGCAACTAAAATTAAAAAATACCATTTACCCTGCATATTAGAGCACCCCCATAAGCCAGACATAGACCCATGCATGCAATGCTGCGATAAGGATTGCAAAAATAAAGCACATTATATTTCTTATAATTGCGAATTTTTTTCCAAATGCTGCAGACTCAGCAGGAAGCTGCACAATTCCCACTGTTACCCAGGCTACTATAAAGGCAGTCACAGCCAAAAGACTCACACCCTCAGCTAAGAACTCCCCTCCCAAAACATAGCTTGTGATAGGGTTGCCTGCCATAATGCTTCCAATAGCAGAGCCAAAGACTGAATCAAGAAAAGCACTATGCCCAAAGACACTTGCATACATTTTGGCAGGCACAATAGTTTTTATTGCCCCTATTAAAAACACCACACCCACTAATATAGGAAGCATTCCAAAAAGAGACTTCAATGATTTTCCTGATGCTGCCTTAATTGATTTAATATCCATTATTCTGTCCTCTTAAAATCCTTTTCCAGCTTTTGCAAAGGATACCTCAGCATTGTCGGCCTTCCGTGAGGGCATGTGTATTTGTTGTTCGTCTCAAACAGTTTTTTTATAAGCTTTTTCATCTCTTTAAAATTAAGCTCTTCGCCCGCCTTCACAGATGAGCGGCATGCCATGTACTTTAATGACTCTTCCTTTTTCTCATCACGAGCTGTATTCCTCCCTACTTTCTCCAACAAAGTAAGTATTGTATCCTTAAGGTCATACTCCAGACTAATTGTAGCAGGAATCTGCCTTAATATTATACTGTTTTTCCCAAACTCCTCAAAATAAAACCCCAGCTCACCTAATACATTTGAGTTTTCAATTATTGACGAGAATTCAGTTGCAGTCAGCTCAAGCACACACCCATTAAGAAGCTCCTGCCTCTCAACCTTTTCATTTTCATACTGCTCCCTTAATTTCTCATAATTAATTCTTTCTTCAGCCGCATGCTGGTCAACTATAGAATAACCCTCCTCAGTCTCAATTATTATGTATGTCTTATGTATCTGCCCCATTATATTTACATCCAGTTGGTACTCCCCCTCCTCCTCTGCAGCCAAAAAGGACTGGGTATCATTTCTTTTCTGAAAATAACTCTCTTTTGGTTTTTCTTTTTTCTCTGGCCCCTCACCCAAAATATGCTGTTTTGGCTTTGCCTTTGATGTAGAGAATAAATCCGCCGCCTGCATCCCGTTAATTACAGCATCAAACACCCTTTGGTAGATTTCATTCTCATCCTTAAACTTAATGATTCTTTTTGCAGGGTGAACATTCACATCCACCTCCCGGGGCTCAATATCAAGATTAATTACTGCAATAGGATACCTGTCATGAAAAATCAAAGTTTTCATTGCATCCATTATTGCATCTTCAGCTATTTTTGATTTAACAAAACGTTTATTTACATAAACAGACATATAATCCCTTGAGGCCCTGTTAATCGTGGGCTTTGCAATCCTCCCCCTAACACCATCTTTATTAACTATAAATGACTCTTTAGCAACATCCACGCCATAAACAGCCGCAATATTTTCTTTTATCGAGGAAACTTTTGGCTTTTCAATCAATACTCCCTCGTCATTTCTTAATGTAAAAGCCTTATTGGTGTGTATAAGCGCATATCTGCTAACAACATCAGTAATCTGCTTTTGCTCATAATTTCTCGATTTCAAAAATTTCTTTCTTGCTGGAACATTATAAAAAAGTTCATTCACAATTATTTTAGTACCGTTATTAGCAGCAAAAGCCTTTTTTCCTTTAATTTCTCCCCCCTCACACTCAACCTTCACACCATCTTCATTTTCCTGCTTTGTAATGATTGACAATTTTGATACACTGGCGATGCTGCTTAAGGCCTCTCCCCTAAAGCCCATGGTAAGAATGCTCCACAAATCATTATAATCCCTAATCTTGCTTGTAGTATGCCTGAGTATTGATTTTTGTGCATCATCACTACTCATCCCGGAGCCATTGTCCTCAACGACAATCTTATTTCTGCCACCATCTGAAATTAACACATCAATTTTGTCAGCACCTGCATCTATAGAGTTTTCAATTAGCTCCTTAACAACAGACGCCGGCCTCTCAATTACTTCACCTGCAGCAATCCTGTTTATTGTCTCCTCGTCAAGCTGGTTTATCGCCATTTTTAATTACAAACTATTTTTACATACAACTTAAATCTCAAATTGCATTAAATCCTCTGCTAAGGTTACCTCTCCATTATAGTTTTCTTTTGCCTCCTCTAATACATTTGTATTAAACTTTCTTACATGGGTTAAAACTAGCCTTGAAACATTTTGTTTTTCTGCTATTTTTCCGGCCAAATATCCCGAAAGATGCGTTGGCTTTAATTTATTATGTGGCATTGTCGCTTCAACTACTGCCAAATCTGCATCATTAATAGCATCCCTTAAACCCCATGAATCAGCGGTATCACCTGAGTATGCAAACACCTTGCCGTTATATTCAACCCTGAAAGACAGGCAGAGCTCGTCTGCACTGTGGATTGTTTCATAAATTTTCATCTCCATATTGCCAATTTTTTCAGTTGCATATGGTACAATCTCTTTTAGCCCTACTTTTTTGTTATCAATCTCTTCATTCGCTGACTTAAGTAAATGCTCAATATTTTTCCCAAAACCTTCAGGACCGATTAAAGTAACCTTTTTCCTTCTTTTTGCCTCTTGCATAGGCGGATTGTTCAAAAGATGCACATAGGACAACAAATCATTGTAATGGTCGGGATGCATATGACTTAATGCAACACAGTCAATACCCCCGTACTTATGCCCGGCTTTGTAAAGGTTATTAAGAACACCCCTTCCAAAATCAAATAATATTTTCTTATCATCCGCTTCTAATAGATACCCTCCTGTCGCCCTATCAATTTCAGGACTATAAGTCCCTGACCCAAGTATTGTTAGTTTCATAACATATCTCCCAGAGTCTTTTGCTCTGTTATTTTATATGTGCTCTTTTTTTCTTTGTCAGACTTCTCTTCAACCTTTTCAACTACCTGCCTGCTTGCTTTACCGTTTTGCTCTTCAAGTTTCATCTGCATCCTTTTGGCTTCCTCAATCACATTATCCGGAATGCCTGCCAATTTGGCCACATGTATCCCATAGCTTTTGTCAGTCCCGCCTTCTTCGATCTTATGTAAAAATACAATTGAGTCGTTTTCTTCAACTACTGAGATATTATAGTTTTTCACTTCCTTTAACTGCTTTGACAAATCATTAAGTGTATGATAATGTGTTGCAAATAGTGTCTTGCATTTTATATTTTTTGTAATATATTCAGCCACACTCCAGGCTAGCGCCATACCATCAAAAGTGGAAGTGCCGCGGCCAATCTCATCTAAGATTATAAAGCTTTTTTTTGTTGCATTGTTAAGGATTAATGCAGTCTGTGTCATCTCCATCATAAAGGTGGATTGCCCTGAAGAGATATCATCGCTCGCCCCCACTCTTGTAAAGACCCTGTCAACTACTCCAACTTTAGCCTTTTTAGCCGGCACAAAACATCCAATCTGCGCCATTATTATAATCAAAGCCGACTGCCTCATAAAAGTAGATTTTCCTGCCATATTAGGGCCAGTAATAATAAAAGTCCTTGCATCTTCATCCATAACAGTATCATTAGTAATAAAATTCTCAGTATTTTGTTCAATAACCGGGTGCCTTCCTTCCTTAATCTTTAATGAATACTTGTTATCAACAACTGGCTTAGTATAGCCGCATGAAGATGCTACATCAGAAAATGACAAAATCACATCCAGGATAGCAATCCTTTTTGAGACCTCCTGAAGTTTTTTGGTATGCTTTTTTACCTCTTCTACAATTTCCATAAAAAGCTCATACTCAAGCTCTTTCATACGCTCATCAGCAGAGATTATTTTAGTTTCAAGCTCCTTTAATTCATCTGTAATAAACCTTTCAGCATTAGCCATAGTCTGCTTTCTCATGTAATGCTCCGGCACAAGATTAAGCTGGGTTTTTGTAATTTCTATATAATACCCGAACACTTTGTTATATCTTACCTTTAATGATTTTATGCCTGTCTTTGATTTTTCCCTGGCCTCAAGCTCCTGTATTATTTTTTTGCTGTTCTGGCTTACATCCCTTAACTCATCAAGCTCATTATTAAATCCTTTTTGAATAAAACCGCCGTCTCTAACTAAAACAGGGGGCTCTTCAACTAATGCCTTTTCTATATAACTATTAAGCTCATCAATCTCTTCCATACCCTTAATATCCCTAATAATTGCACTCTTAAAATCCTCAATAATATTTTTTATTTTTGGAACCTTTAGTAAAGAATTCTTTAATGAAACAACATCTCTTGCATTGCAATTGCCATAAGAAATCTTTGATATGAGCCTTTCAATATCATACACACCCCTTAAAACTTCTTTTAACTCTTCCCTTTGCATCAGGCTGTTTTTCAATTCCTCAACACCATCAAGCCTGTAATTAATCTCGCCCGGCTCAAGAAGCGGCTGTGTCAACCAGTTTTTAATAAGGCGCTTACCCATAGGCGTCTTGGTTCTGTCAATTACTGAGAGAAGGCTTCCCTTCACCCCACCATCAGCTATGTTTTGCAATAATTCTAAATTTTTTTTAGTGTAAGTATCAAGCTGCATGTAATTTTGATAATTGAACTTTCTAATCTTGTTGATAAACTCCATTGATGTTTTTTGTGTTTCTTTTACATAACTAAGAAGACCTCCGCAGCATTTTATAAGTGTTTTATTCCCCTCAATTCCAAACCCGGCCAGGCTTTCAACACCAAAATGCTGCTTTAATACATTTTCGGCCTGCTCTAATAAAAAATGTCTTTCTTCATGCTGTGTGACAAAGTAGTATTCCCTAAGGTAATTTAATTCACTTCCCTGGGTTGTAGAAACTATTATTTCAGAAGGTGTAAAGCGCGAGAGCTCTTCGTAGATTTGGCTTTCAGGAAAACTATAAGTCAAAAACTCTCCAGTG
Organism: Candidatus Nanoarchaeia archaeon; assembly: GCA_048618745.1. GTDB lineage: Archaea > Nanobdellota > Nanobdellia > Woesearchaeales > DSVV01 > CAZBGG01. The sequence goes on along the minus strand of JBMCCQ010000016.1, from coordinate 491 downwards.
CTTATATCAACTACGCTTAATCCAATTTTTTCTCCATCCTTTAAAACACATGCAAGATAATTATTAGCATCACCACCTAAAATCCTGTCTTCAATCACTGTTCCGGGAGTGACAATTCTTGTAACGCCTCTTTTTACAACCCCCTTGGCCTGTTTGGGGTCTTCAAGCTGCTCGCATATTGCAACCTTAAACCCGTTTTTTATCAGTTTAGCGAGATAGGGCTCAATTGAGTGATATGGAATGCCAGCCAAAGGAATATCCACACCATTATGCTGCCCTCTTTTGGTTAGCGTTATATCTAATACCTCGGCCGCTTTGCGGGCGTCCTCGTAAAACAGCTCATAAAAATCCCCCATTCGAAATAGGATTATACAATCAGGATTCTTGTTTTTAATGTCCATAAACTGCTGCATAGCCGGAGTCAACTTACTCATCACAACACCCCCATCCTAAACAGTATTATAAGGTCTTTAAAAAAGTTACTCATCCAG
>JBMCCQ010000015.1:0-19348 GCA_048618745.1 Candidatus Nanoarchaeia archaeon | reverse complement strand
CTCAAACTCCTGCTGATTTGTTAATTGTTTTTTATTTCCCATTTGAACCTCCTCAACCAGTTACCTCAAGCCAAAATTGCTTTTCCTCATAGATATAACCCTCGTCGCCAGCGCTATCCACGTCACCAGCCTCGCTATCCACGTCACCAGCCTCTGTTGGTAGCAACTCACCTGCTTCCCCTGCATTATATGCAATGAATTCACATGTATATGTGCCAGGAGGGTATAAAGGATCATTATCCGACGCCTTCAAATCCTCTCCAAGAAGATTCTGAGTCATATCAAGTGTAAACTTAAAGCCTATACCTTCTCCAGCAGGTACGCTGTCAGCCGGTATAGATACAGCGTTAGGTATTTCACCACTACCTTCAAGAGCCTCATTATTCTGATTATCTATGCATTTTTTTATACCCACCTTTACATGTTCTGCTGGGGAGCCTTTGTTATAAAACCCTAATTTTATTTTTTTCGTATCTCCCTGACTTATACTTAATTCCTGATTTATAGTTAAAGGATTTGTTGGGTCTGGAGGTGTTTCGAAATCATCAATTTCAGTAATTGACCCCATAGTATCACTCATTTTACTTCGAATCATATCTGTAAACATGAGACCCACTCCAAGCATAGCAAAAGCTAATACGAATACCACAATAGCATTTACGGAAAGATTTAAAGAAGCTTTAGTATTTCTTCTCATTTGCACACCTCTTTTTGATTTTACTAATGATTTTTATCCCATTAGTTATTTATAAATTTTTCGATGAAGCTAACCGATAATTTTATAAAGAGGTCACAATTCTCAAAAATTTATGGCACGATTAAGAAAATTTTGCGCTTACAGAAGGCTTGAGAGGCCCTATACAAGAAAATCCAAGTACAGAAAACTATCATACATAAAGACTGCCCCTAACATAAAAATTGTAAGATTCGTGGGCGGCAACCTGAAAAGAGATTTTAGCATTCGTGTTGATCTTCTTGCAGACCAGGCCCTGCAAATAAGGCATAATGCAATTGAGGCTGCAAGGCTTACCTGCAACAGGTATCTTGAAAAAAATGTAGGTAAGCTTGATTTCAGGCTGGTGATAAGGACATACCCACACCACACATTAAGAGAAAACCCTCTTGCTTCTGGTGCAGGTGCTGACCGTATGAGTACAGGAATGAAGAAGTCTTTTGGCAAGGCCATAGGAAAGGCTGCACAGGTAAGAAAAGACCAGGCAGTATTTAGTGTTTTTGTTGAAAAAAAACACATAAATGCGGCTAAGAAAGCATTGCACAAAGCTTCTTACAAATTTCCTCAAAGCTACAGAATTGCTGTTACATCACAGCAATAATTATTTACTATTTTCTGATAACACAAAAAGTATATAAATTAAGAAAAAGGCATTTTTCTTCTAATGGGTATTGAATTTTATTATGCACTACTCCTTTCGCTTTTTGCACTGATAGTAATATTTACTTTGGCACGTAAAAGAAAGAAACGGAAAAAATTTCAGCCAAGATTTGAAGTAGTTAAGTATCCCGTTTCTTTTGTATTTGTGCTCTTATTAACTGATGCTGCCCTTCTTGCCCTTAAGGCCCCAACATATCTTTTAAAGTGGAATAACACAGTAATGGTTTTTTTGGTTGCCCTTGTGATGATGTATCTGTCTGAAATTCTCGCACTTACACTTCGAAAAAGCAAAAAGCACAAGATAACACAGCATAGCCTTATTAATGCAAAACGCTTTATATGGGTAATAATTCTTGTCGTTTTGGGCCTTGTTCTTTTATACATATGGAATATATCAATTTTTGAATTTGTAAAAGGAACAGCAACTTTAATTGTTGAAAATAAGCTTTTGAACGCAATTACAGTATTTATTGCATTTTTATTACTTGCAAATACTGTTCTTTATATGTTTAAAACTTATCTCACAACAATTGTCAGAAAGGGAGAGAGTCCTTACCTGAATCTTGTGGTTGAAAAGATTGAATACCCTGTTTCCTGGGTGATAATTCTTCTTGGAGTAATTGTCTCAGTTAACCAATTGGATATGGGAGAAAAATTTATCCTACCCATAGTAAAAACAGCAATAGTCATAGTAATTATGCATGCTCTTAATGTAGTAATTGAAAACATTATTGAGTACTGGGAGCAAAGACTAATAAATGTTTCACAGGCAAGAGTCGATGAAAGCCTTTTTGTAATTGCCCACAACACCTCAAAAATAATTATTGTGATTATAGCAATCCTATTTATTTTAGTTATCTGGGGACTTGCAAAAGAGCTTAAAGGCGTGTTTTTGAGTTTATCTGTTATTGGTGTTGTTTTGGGAATTGCTCTTAGAGAGACCTTTTCCAATATTATATCCGGGCTGAGCCTTATGCTTGACCACACCTTTAAGGCAAATGATATTATACAGCTTGATACAGGTGAGATGGGCACTGTAAAAAAGATTGGCCTCAGGGCTACTAAGATAAGAACTTTTGATAATGAAATGCTGACCATTCCAAATTCAATGCTTGCAAACAGTAAAGTATTTAACTACACTCAACCTGATTCCTCATACAGGGTAACAATTGAGTTAGGGGTAGAATACGGAACAGACCCCAAAAAGGTAGAAAAGGTACTCTTAAACACACTAAAAGATAAGGATTATGTTGTATACCCTGAGTGCACTGAAGTAAGATTTGAAAAAATGGATGATTTTTCTCTTAACTTCAAGCTAATATTTTTTGTGAGGGATTTTATGGAAAGTTTTAAAATTAAAAGCCAACTTACTTCACAAATATACAAGGAGCTGAGAAAACATAAAATAGGCATTCCATTTCCCACGCGCACCATATATAATGTGAAAAATGGCAAAGGAGATACTAAAACAAATAAAAAAGGAAGCTAAAGAAAACATAAGCGAGATACTCTCCGGCTTCTTTGTAATGATTTTGATGCTTGTTCTCTCATACAGGATTCTTACAGGCCATATTACTCAGATAATTGAATACCTCGCTCTTGTAATTTCGGCATGTGCCCTTATATTAGTAGTTGGCCTTGAAAAGAGAGGCAAGATTTTCGATAAATTTGTATCAATGACTGTAATGTTTTTTCTTGTATTGAGTTTTATGTTTTTGTAATCTTAAAGAACTCATAATCGTTTCCTAAAATAAAACAAAAAAAAGAAAATTTTATATAAACACATAATTATAATATTGTTATGGCGCTTAACAGAGTTCACATAAGATATAAAGGAGTCTTTAATACAGATGAGCTAATAAAGGCCATAACAGACTGGTTTGAAAAGAAGGGTTATGAGTACTATATATATCAGACAAAGTCTAAAGAGAGCGATTTCGGGACGGACTATGAGTACGGGATTAAGGGTTGGGTCAATGAGACAGAATATCACAGGCTGCTTGTGGATGTTTATATTAAGATCTACGATGCAGTGGCCGTTGAAGTTACAGAGAATGGAGAAAAAAAAGAAATGACAAAAGCTGCAATGTATATTAAAGTTGACGGGAACTTACAGACTGACTTTGCAGAAAGGTTTGAGCATTCCGGTTTTGCAAAAAAATTAAAAAGTTTCATGGAGAATTATGTAATAAATGAGCGCTATGGTGCTATCTGGATGGATGATCATGTTTACAGGATAGAAGGGCTGGGTGATTATATTAAGGAGTTTTTGAATTGTAATACAGTAGGTAAGTATTTTTAAGATGGGAGAAAAAAGACACATTGTTCAGGACCTAGGAATTAATTATGAAGGATTGTTTAAGCTTAGTGAGCTCTACCTGACAATTGAGCACTGGTTAAAAGAGAGGGGCTATGACAAAGAAGAAAGCAAAAACCATGAGCAGGTGCTAAAAACCGGAAAAGATATAATGGTTGAGTTTTGGGGGGATAAGAAGTTTTCTGATTATGCACAATGCAAGATAAAAATCACCATCCATGCAAAAAACATGAAAGACATTATGGTAAAAAAAGATGGTGTTGAGGTTCCAATGAATCAGGGAAAAATAGTTGTGGGCCTCAATGGCTACCTTATAACAGATTATAAGGCAAAATGGGAAGGAAAGCCATTATTTTATTTTTTGAGAATGGCCTTTGACAGATGGATATATTCGGTTAACACCCAGAAATTTGAAGCAGGTGTCAGTGAAGAAGTTGAGCATTTGTACAAGACAGTAAAGGGCCACCTTAACATGTACAGGTATTAGGAATTATTTTGAAGCTAGTTTTACATCCCCATCCTGGACGGTTTTTCTTCCTGCATGCTTTGCAATCTTTACTGCCTGCTCGCTAATTTCTTCAGCAATATCTGTCATAACATCAGTAAATGCATCAAGCGCATCAGAAGAAACCCTTTTTGCGCCCTGTCTCATAAGTATCCTGCCAAAAGGGGCTTTAGGGATAACTGTGGTTTTTTTTGCCATTTAATCACCGTTTGTGTAAAAGAGTAATACCTTTATAAAACTTGTGCATTTGCCCTCTTAAAAACCCCCTAATTGACTTAGCAAAAAAGCCAGGAGGATAGAAGAACATGAACCCAGCCAGTTCTATGTTTAGCAATTGTCATCTATCCCGCAAGATTAGAGACTTTTTCAAAAGAGCCGCATTTATTATAAAATGCTTATATCCTGCAAAAAAGCAAATATGCTTAATGAACGTGCAAAGATATTTAAAAGACTTAATACTGCAAAATATTGTACTCAATAAAAGTACACAATAAAAATTTTTGCGGTTCATTTTTAAAAAAGAGGTACTAAAATGGATGAAAACCTGAAAAGAACATTTAATCCTGAAACAATTGCGGTAGTTGGGGCAAGCAATAGAGGCGGAAGTGTTGGAAATTCTGTGATGAAGAACCTGCTTGGCAAATTCGCAGGTATTGTTTATCCTGTTAACCCTAAAAGAAAAAGCATAATGGGAGTGAGGGCCTATAAAAGCCTTACTACAATTCCTGATAAGATAGACTTAGTAGTTGTTGCAACACCAGCGCCTACTGTTCCTGCAATTGTAAAAGAGGCAGGGAGAAAGAAAGCAGGAGGCATGGTCATTATAACAGCAGGTTTTAAGGAAGCAGGAGAAGAGGGGAAGGAGCTATTTGATAATGTTGTGTCTCTTGCAAAACAATTTAAATTACGAATCATTGGCCCAAACTGTCTTGGGTTTCTGCGCCCGAAAAATAATCTTAATGCGAGTTTTGCAAATAAGATGGCGCTTCCAGGCAGGATTGCATTTATCTCACAATCAGGGGCATTATGCACTGCTGTTCTGGACTGGTCAATACAATATAATGTGGGCTTTAGCCATTTTGTCAGTTTAGGAAGTATGGCTGATGTAGGCTTTGAGTCTATGCTTGAATACCTGGAAGAAGATGAGGATACTGATGCAGTATTAGTTTATATGGAAAGTTTATCCAATCCTTCAGCGTTTCTCAAAGCTGCCTCCTCAATCAGCAAGAAAAAACCAGTTGTGGTCTTAAAGGTCGGAAGAAGCTCAGCCGGGGCAAAGGCGGCACTATCACATACAGGAAGCCTTGCAGGGAATGATTCAGTCTATGATGCTGCCTTCAGAAGAACAGGTGTAAGCAGGATAAAAGAATCACAAAGCTTATACAACTGTGCACAGGTGCTTTCAAGACAGCCTTTTCCAAAAGGAAACCGGATGGCAATAATTACTAATGCAGGCGGACCGGGGGTAATTTCAACAGATTCACTAATTGAAGAGGGAGGAAAAGTTGCGCAGTTATCACCAATGACAATTAGAAAATTAAACTCATTTCTGCCTCCTCACTGGAGCCATGGCAACCCTGTTGATGTACTGGGGGATGCCGACCCTGAAAGATACAAAAAGGCGGTCAATGCCTGTATAAAAGACAGGAATGTGGATGGCGTAATGGTGGTTCTCACTCCCCAGTCTATGACGAGGCCTATGGAGATTGCGAAAAGCATTATTGAAATTTACAAGAAAAACCCTAAAAAGCCAGTGTTAGCTGTATGGATGGGAGAAGAGGATGTTGAGCTTGGAAGGAAATCTCTTGAGAAAGGAGATATCCCTGTTTACAGGGTTCCCGAAAGCGCTGTAAAAGTATTTATGTCCATGTACAAATACACCAAACGTAAGGAAGAGCTTAAGAAACAAAAGGTGGTAAAACACAAACCACATAAAAATAAAGCCAAAAACAAGCGACTAATAAATAAAATATTTTCAGAAGGAAGAACAACGATGACTGAAATTGAAGCCAAATGGTTTATAAGCAATTATGATATTCCAACAGCAAATTTCGGGCTTGCAACAAGTAGTGATGAGGCATGGAAGCTTGCCTCCAAAATCGGATTTCCTGTTGTGATGAAGGTCTCAAGTCCTGATATACTCCACAAAACAGATTCCGGAGGTGTTGACACAGACATAAATACGCCTGAAAATGCCCGTAAAGCCTTTGAAAATATTATGACAACTGTTAAAAAAAAGGAGCCCAGGGCAGGCATTGAAGGAGTAATGATTGAAGAAATGGTTAGTAAAAAATTTGAGCTCTTAATCGGAAGCAAAAAAGATGACCTTTTCGGGCCAACTATTGTTTTTGGTAAAGGTGGTGTGACAGTTGAACTGGAGCGGGATACAAGCATTACCCTTCCTCCAATTAACAAAAAACAGGCAGAGCAGTTGATGGAAGATACCAAGATTTACCAACAACTTAAAGGATTCAGGGGATTAAAGGGAGTCAGTATAAAAAACATGCAGCAAATCCTTTACAATTTTTCAAGGATGCTTGTTGATTTTCCTGAATTAAAGGAAGTTGACATTAACCCTTTTGCTGTTGATGAAAAAGGAGGGGCTGTTCTGGATGCCAAGATAGTATTGGATGAAAATATGATTGGCAAACATCCAAAACCTTTTGAACATCTGGCAATGCAGGACTAAAATAGAATTATGGGCCAACTTATTTTATACCCTTATAAGGATGCTAAAAGTGCGCAGCGGGCACTGGAAGGCATTATTCTTAAACTTAGAGAAGAGTATTACCCAGAAATACACTCAGAGATACTGCATGCACCTAAGCAGAATTCTTCCTCACCTTTCAGGGTTTTAAAGACCTACAAGAGCCAGGAGAGGTATATAATCAATTCTTATCTGATGAACCTTAAGTACTTTTATGATTATTACAAAAAAGATGCATCCAAAATGCTTAATTTTATTGTGGGTTGCCATTTAAGCAGGATTGTCAGAGAAGAAGAGGAAAAATACCCTCCCCTTAGTAAAGAACTCATAGAGCAGTATGCTTTTATGGATGCGGCGTCCAGAAGAATTATTGCACCAAAACTTCTTAATTATTATGGCTTTGTTCAGCCATTTTCTTAAGCCTTTCCCATTGTTTGTCCACATGCTCCTGAAATTTTTCAAGAAGCTCCTTATTTTCTTGTCGGAAAAGATGTTTAAACCTTGACTGGGGCTTTAGCCAATCAGTAATTGGCTTTTTCCTTTCTTTAGGGTCGTAGTTAAGTTTATATACCCCATTTTCAATTTCATATAAAGGCCAGAAACATGTCTCCACCGCAAGTTTGGCAATATTAATGGTTTGATTCATTTTTATTCCCCACCCGGGAACGCATGGAGAAATTATATTCAGAAAAGCCGGCCCTTCTGTATTGAATGCCTTTTCAGCTTTTTTTATAAGGTCATTCCAGTTATGTGGAGAGGCCTGTGCAATATAAGGTATATTATGGCCTGCAACAACTGCAACCAAATCCTTTTTGAACTGCTCTTTACCCTGGTGGACTTTTCCTGCAGGCGCAGTTTTTGTGTTCGCACCAAATGGAGTTGCGCTGCTTCTTTGTATGCCTGTGTTCATGTAAGCCTCATTATCATAACAAACGTACACAAAATTATGGCCTCTCTCCAAAGCACCTGACAATGACTGAAGCCCTATGTCATAGGTCCCGCCATCTCCGCCAAAGCTTAAGAATTTAATATCCTTTTTTATTTTACCCTTTCTTTTCAATACATTATAGGCTGCCTCAACCCCTGAAATTGTTGCTGCGGCATTTTCAAATGCATTATGAATCCAAGGAACACGCCATGATGTATACGGGTAAATTGTTGTTGAAACTTCAAGACAGCCTGTTGCATTAGAAATTACTATAGGCTCTTGTGTTGCCTTGGTAACCATCCTTGCAATTATCGGGGCAGCACAACCAGGACACATCCTATGCCCGGGTGCAAGGCGTTCTTCACGTTTGCTTAATTCTTTTAGATTCATTCTCTTACCCCTAAGTATTTTACATATTCAGTGATTTCGTTATCTTTATAACTTTCAAGGTCGCTAAACACCTGTTCAATCATACTTGTATCAATTTCACGCCCGCCAAGTCCATAGATGTAATCCACTATCTCTGGTTTATAACCATAGCATGCTGACCTCACCTCTGAAAATAGAGGCCCTCCAAAACCCCCAAAACTTTCTGAGCGGTCAAGAACCGCAACAAATTTTGCATTCTCAAGTGATTTTCTTATTTCATGTGAAGGAAATGGCCTGAAAAGCCTGATTTTAAGAAGACCAACCTTTTTGCCTTCTTCTCTTAACTTATCAACTGCTACCTTTGCTGTACCGCAGGTTGAGGAGAGTGCAACAATTATATAATCTGCATCCTCAGTTTTATAATTTTCAATCTCTTCCATAGGCCTGCCAAAATTTTCAGTAAATTCTTTTGCCGCTTCTTTGAATGCCAGTTTGGCCTGAAACATTGCCTCTGATTGCTTTCTTTTATGTTCAAAATAATAATCAAACAAATCCAATGGGCCGTGGGTAGTTGGGTTGTCTACATCTAATAAAGGATATCTTGCCTCATGCTCGCCAATATATTCTTTAACTTTAGCTTCATCAAAGGGTTCAACACCTTCCACAGAGTGGCTTGTGATAAAACCATCCATACAACTCATCATAGGAATCCTGCATTTTTCAGCCAATTTCATTGCAAAAATAGTGTTTTCATAAGCTTCCTGGTTATTTTCTGCATAAATCTGCATCCATCCTGAATCTCTTGCGCCCATTGAATCAGAATGATCACAGTGAATATTAATCGGACCGGATAATGCGCGATTAACAATACCCATTACAATAGGAAGGCGCATTGATGATGCAATATAAACAATCTCCCACATAAGTGCAAGACCATTTGCTGCTGTTGCAGTCATTACCCTTGCACCGGCTGAAGCCGCACCGACAGCAGCCGACATTGCTGAATGCTCTGACTCAACTCTTATCAGGTCGCCAGAGACATCACCATCTGAATGATACTTCGCATATGCATGCATGACAGGTGTCTGTGGAGTGATTGGATAGGCTGAAACAACATCAGGGTCAATCTGTTTTATGGCTAATGCCATTGCCTCTGAGCCAGTTAGCGCTTTCATTTGAACTCGTTCTCGTCTTTCATTTCTATTGCCTTTACAGGACAGCTTTCTGCACAAATCCCGCAGCCCTTACAAAAATCAAGGTTTATCTTCCCCCTTTTGCCGTCTTTTGCTTCAATAGCACCTTCGGGACAGTATATCCAGCAGATAAGGCAATGTGTACATGCATTATTTGTAAGTACAGGCCGGAAGGTTCTCCAGTCTCCGGTTTTATGCTCAACAGAATTTCCTGCTTCAAGGATTTTGCCACCTTCTTCTAAATTCTTCCAGCCAGGCTTCATTTTGATACCTCGTTATATGCCCGCTCTATTGCCTCCAGGTTTTTTTTTACTCCCTCCTCGCCAAGCTTACGCTCAAACTTATGCCTGATTTTTTCTTTTAAAACATCCAGTGAGACAAGGTCAGTTACACTTGCAACCGCCCCGAGCATTGGAGTATTGGGAATATTTTTTCCAAAAAGCTCAACACTTATTTTTGTTGCATCAATTACGTACACATTATCAAAACTAATAATTTTTTTTATTTCATCCGCACTTTTTGAAGTGTTTACAATAACAACACCGTTTTCATCAAGACCTTGAGTTACTGGAATACTATCCAGTAAAGTAGGGTCAAGGACAACAACAACATCAGGATTGGTAACGCCTGAATGAATCCTTATTTCCTTGTCGTCAATTCTCGTATAGGCAAAAACCGGAGCACCCTGTCTTTCAGCACCATATTCAGGAAATGACTGGATGTGTTTACCTTTTTCCATTGCTGCTTCTGCCAATAGCTGTGCAGCGCTTTTTCCGCCCTGGCCTCCTCTTCCTACAAACTTTATTTCAAACATTATCAACACAAGTTTATCCGTCACTTATAAATTTAATGAACTATTGATATTTTCGTAGGAGGGTATTTATAAAATTAAGTGAGTATTTTAAGGTAAAAAAAGCTGTGACAAGAAAATTAATGATTAATTAACCGTTTAACACAACAGGCGTTGTTTCTTTTAAGTGGTAACAAATCAAAACATTTATATATTGCTTTGAATTCTCTTAAGTTGTGGTTGGGGGTTTTAATTATGATTAAAGAGATTTTTATGTATCCGGCTCTTGCAATACTCTTTTTGGGCTTTGCAAGCCAGCTAATGGAAATAGCTGAAAGCACTTCGGAAAAATCCGTTGATTTTGCATATGATATGCAAAATGCTGTTGACTGTGCAACAAAGGGGGTAGATATGAATGAGTGCAGCCCCGGGCTTTATGAATATGAGTTTGACAGGGAGATGGAAGACACAATTGAGGCAAATCAGCAGTTTATTGAAAATATTGAAAAAGAAGCTGCAAAAGAAAACATAACAATTTCTGAAAAAGATGGAATGTTAATTATTAAATAATCTATTCCCCTTTTTTTTCTTCAACATCCTCATGAAGCCTTTTAAGCTCATCAAGGTTTTTGTGTGCCTCTTCTCTTGTATCATCCTTAGAAACCTTTTTTGTGGGTGCTTTCTCATTTTCCTCTTTCGGTGTTTCAGTCTTAATATCTTCAGGATAATCTGAGCGTTGTTGTGACTGGGTTTTAAGGTATTCAATTGCATCTGAGTCCGGCAAAGTATCTTCGCGAAGTTTTTTGATTTTTCTTCCAAATCTTTTAAATGCTCGTAATTTTTTTGTTCTCCTAGCCCACCTGAAAAAAAATCCCCCGCCTATTGTCAAAACCAACACCGCAACCCCGATTATCTCAATTATGTTTACTTTTGACGAGATCCACGTGTTTTTTACATAATTTTCAAATATCAGGGTTTTAATAACACTACTCTCTTCTACACCTAAAACTTGAGGAAGAGAATTCAAAACTTCGTTTTCGTTTGTAATGTATGAAACCTTCCATTCTCCGCCTGCCTCCAGTTGCGGGATAAGCCAAACCCCTTTTTCTTCAGGAGACTTTGATATTTCCCTGAATGTATCTCTTGCGCTGACAAACTCTTTGATATACATATTTTCAATGTTTCCCTGTCCCACATTCTGGACAGTTATCTCCACTTTATACTCACCATCTAAAGAAGACTTTACATCTTTTTGAATGTAAATTCTTTTCTCGGGAATATACTTTCTTACGAATGGAACTCTATTTGTGGAAATGGACTGGTCTTCGTAGTATACCACCGCAGGCTCAAAATAATCCACACCCAGCAAATCCTCATCTTCATACCTTAGTTGGTAATTTATGCTTTTTGAGCTATCGGGGTTCACAACCTCCCTCCATTGCACTGACCTGTTTTTTGAGCTCTGATTCATGATACTAAAGCCCTGTGGAATAAAATCTTTAACAGTTATATTGCGGCTGATTGGTGCGAAATTATTCACTTTAATATCTACACTAACTACATCGCCCGGGTTTACACGGGTGTCGGAGTACTTTTTACTCACATACATTTTATGTTCAAGAAACTCAGTTTGATTTTCTAATTCTTCAAGCTCGTCATCGCTTTTGTTAGTGGGGTCAAGAAGGTCCTCCTGGTTAAATCTCGAAATATTATGAGAACCAAAGAGGTTAATTCCCAGTTGTGTGTTAATATCGGTATTAATCCAGTAAACTTCATCTCCGGTAACATTATAATCAACGATATCTTTTAACCATTCTGATTTTGGCCCAATATTAAAGTTGGACTTATTTTCAGGGAAAGTCCACTTTTTTAAGATATTTTCATCCTCAAGTGTCTGGTTTGGTGTTTTTATTACTTCAACTGACGAGATATTATATGTGAACTCACTGGGGTTTTCCAGCTTTACAGTTACTACCCTTCTGTTTTTGACACCCCTTACCTTAGAAGTATTGATTTCATGCTTTTCAACATCAGCTTTTTGAAGTTTTGAAATAAGCGTCGGCTGAAGAGAGGCTTTTTCGAGTTGTATCCCTGAGCGCAAAACGCTCTTGTTATTCTCCATAGGGTCAAGCGGCGTGATGCCCCTTATTTCATAATCAATTTCTTTGACCTCTTTAGGCTTAAACATCTGAAATTCAAACTGTCTGGGCATTATGTACTCTGTATCAGATGCCTCAAAAATATTCAATGTATTGATATCAAATGGGATTACAACATTGTAAATAGTAGCGTTAAAATCATTTGTAACGGTTGCTGTGCCGTTTACCTGAACAACATAATATTCATCATAATAGCTAACTACCTTTCCCTTTTCCTCAATTCCAACATCAAATACACCAGCCACACAAACAGGCAAGAAAACAAAAAAAACAATCAATAGGGCAAAGAATCTCATTTGCTACCTCCTATCTAAGCCTTTTATGGAAAAGATATGAAAAGACTAAAGTAATTATGATAATTACACCCCAGAAGACATTTACTGCCTTAATTCCAATTCTGGGCAACGGGACTACAGAGTATTCAATTGCAACAGGATTCTTGCCACTCCATGAGACCACATTTACAGTTTCGCCTTCAATTTCCCTTTTAGTAACTTCAGCATCCGGAGCATATGTCACATGATAATTTTCAGGAAGCATTATTTCATTTTTGCTTTCCTTGATAGGTATTGTTGTCTCCTCATTTGGCACCCTAAGTTCATAAAATAATATCCCTTTTGGCTCAAACTCAATATCATAGTTCATGTAAATTTTATAGCTGAATTTCGGGAGGATTGGCTCCCATATACTCACCACCAGGTCAGTTACCTTATCCTCCTTGACTTTTTGCGTCTCCATTTCCATATCATAGTCATTGGTCGCTTCAAAATTATTTATATTTGAGGGAACCTTCTTATCCCCCTCTAATTCATGTGTTTTAAAATGAAGCTCTCCAGGAATAATTGGATTGGAGCCAACGTTTTGCAAAGTGAGAACCCTTTGAATACCCAGGTGGTCTTCATTAAGAGTGGTTCTGGTTTCATAATTACTAAATTCTACAACTTCAGCAAAGCCTAAGTTGAAGGTCAACATAAATACTACAAAACAAAACACTATTATGACTTTGATTTTACTAATATTTAATCCCCCTTTTTTTAATTCTATTTGTTTTTGCGGTGGCCGGTGGCCGAGTCAATCTTACGATTTATGCGGCTTGTCATTATTACATTTGAAACATTAAGTGCAATCAGGAAAACAACTATCCCTACATAAATTGTTTCCCTTGAATGTGACTGCAAGCCGCTTATAACTGAAATAACAGGTGAAGCTGAGGCACCATCTACCTTAAGTGGGTCTAAACCCACAATGTAAAGCTCACTAACCCTGTAATCTCCTGAACCGTTTACAACGTATGTAGCATTCCATGAATAGTTACCAGGGCTTGTTGCATCGGGCCCGTTTTTTGGTCCCAAAGATGAATTAAGCGTCCCTTTCCAGGGCACATTCCATCTATAGGAAGTACCATAGTATTCTGAACCTTCTGTTCCAACTGTAAGATTCCTGAATTTGCTTGTTTTTGAAAAATTGTATGCATCAAACTCATTTGGCACAAAATCATACACTGTCACATACTCCCCCTCGGGACTCCAGCCATTGCCAATATTTTCCACATACACATCAACTTTATACTGGTCTTCACCTAGACTTGTAATATTTTTATTAACCTGAAGCCAGTATCCATGAATCACATAAATATACTTCATATAACTATCCTCGCCACTTACAGTTCTTGAGTAATTCAGAAGCTGGCCGTACTTGTTGCTTAGTAGCCATTCCGGCTCTATCCAGACAATAGGTGGCGGGTTGGAGGCATTTGAGCCATCTGTATAATTAAAATACCAATGCTCCTGGGGATCATTTTCAGTATTCCATTGGCGCTGTGTTGAATAATTAAGCTCTTTTAAGGGGCTGCCATCATAAGTTGTGTTCAGGCGGGAGTGATTGTTTGGGTCCATGTTGCGGGTAACCCACATTGTTACACTATTAAGCTCATAGCTTGCATTTATGGGAACAGAAACAGACGGCCTTGCCTCCCAGGTAACATTGTGGTTTTCTTCATTATCAGCAGGCTTAGAGATTCTTTTTTCAAGTGAATGGTTAAGTTTTGCTGATGCATTTATATCCTTTACAGTTAAGTTTGACATCAAAAATGGTGCATCATAAGTAATATTTTCAACAAGTGCCAGGTAAGTTGCAGTAAAGGGCACAGAAGATGGGGCCCTTACAAGATAAGATATATTTACATAATCATCAGGAGAGAGTGTACCATTATTAGGTGACCACCACCAGGTTTTTTCAGATGTTTCATTGCCCTGGACATTATGCCAATCCCCTGTTGCAAGAAGCTTCTGGAGGCTGAAATTAAATATTGAATTGTTCCATTCTACTGGCTGGGCAGATATTGTTAGATTTACATTTGACACATTCTTTTCCAGATAAAGATTATTTCTTGCACCCTGTGTTACAGTCCAGTTATAACCTGCCAGTACCTTCCGGTTAATATTTGGATAAGCGGATGAATTGCTTGAATAATTTGTGACTATATCCACAGGAGGTTCAGTATCCTGACACGTAACATTATAGATGTAGGTTGAATGATTTCCCGGCCTTAGTTCAGGGATATGAATAACCACCGGGCTCCTATAATACTCAGATACATTTATTGTCACATTGCTTGCATTGAGTGTGTTTGGCTCCACGGCATCCCCCTGAATTGTTATATTACCATAATCCCTTTCTCCTGAAATAACAGCCTGATTTACATTAACAGTCTGGGGAGTTGTGCTTATATCCGCAGATAAATTAATCCCAATGAGAGAGTTCTCGCTGCTCAGGTTAAAGAGAAAATGCGTGGAGTTAACAAAAGCATAATCATCATTTCCATCATTATCAATATCAAGCGGAAGGGTATAGTCATTTGTCGCATTGCTAATGTCATCTTCAACTAACAGGTTTTGTTCAGCTCCACCTGAAAACATGGAGCCGTTTCTTCCATCTACCCTAATCATATCAGAAATAAGCCTGTCAACATTTACAAAGCTGATGTAAGTATCAAAAACAGTTTCTGAGCTTGGATTTGTAATATTGATAGTTCCGTGAATTTCGCAATGGGGGTTGTTCTCTTCAAGATAGAAATCTTTTGCAAAGGTAATATTGTTGTAAACTACTTCTTTTGTAGAAATGTTTACTCTTGTATCAAGAGCCGATACAGAGAACACGGATAATGCTAATACCAACACTGCAATTAATAAAAATTTTGCCTTCATTATTCATCCTCTTTTATATAATAATTACTATCCAATATAATTTTACAGATTATTCTTATTTAAATATTTTGCTTTTTTACTGCTTATTACGATAAAATTCTGCTGCATCCTCGGGAGAAACGGGGTTTATTACAGTGCCTGTTGATAATTCAAATCCTGCCCAGTTTGCAAGCCTTGGGGCAATGATAATATGAAAATGCATATTATGGGCCCCTTCCTGCAAATACATATTATAGGGAGCATTTGACTCCTTTAATTTTTTTAAGATTGGACGGATGTTTTCAACCAGTTTTTGGATCTCCCCCTTATTTAGCTCTTTTATTGAAACAACATGCCTTTTTGGAAACACCCAGGCCTCAAATAAGAACCTTGACGCATAGGGAGTAAAAGATACAAACGCCTCATTTTCTGATATTTTCCTTAATGAGTCCTTTTCTTTTTCAATGATTTTACAATATGGGCAAACATTTCGGCTTTTTTGCTCCTTTTGCATAATCTCTGTTGGGATAAGGTTATAGGCAATCACCTGAGTGTGGCTGTGCATAAGGCTTGCTCCACCCTCTTTGCCATGATTTTTAAAGAGTGAAACATATTTTACCCCTTCCTCATTTTCTAAAACAGAAATCCTGTCCTGATAAAGCAAAAATAGTTTTTTCATCCGGGTAGGACTAAAATCCCATAACTGCTCTTTATGCTCAGGAGTCTCCACTATTATCTCATGACGTCCTACGGCATCAGCAAAAGTAAAATACTCGTTGTGAGTCTCCAGCTCAGTTTTCCCATTGCCCTGGACTGCGGGAAATTTATTCTCAAATACACGCATGGCCCAGACTTTTTTGCCCTCTATCCTTGCAATTTCAGGAGGAGTTTTATGCTCATTTCCCGGACAGAAAAAACATTGGCCATTTTCAGCTTCTTCCTCCCTATTTTTAAAATCATGCGGCCTTTTGGCCCTTTCGCTAGCTACTATTACATATCTGTCAAGAATATAGTCCTTTCTTAATTCCACCATTTTATTTACCTAATTCATTTACCTAATGCCTTGTTATGAGCAGTTATGTAGTTCTCAGTGAGAATTTTCCAGTCCGCAAGCTCGGCAAGCTTTTTAGCTGCCATCTTCTGCTCTACCCTGTCTTTTCTCTGCAAAAGTGAATATTCATAAAGCTTTTTTGATAATTGCTTTACACCTTGCTTATAATCATTGTTAAGCCTGTCAACTACATAAATTCCGTCTTCTTTTTGCTGCTTTTTACGGATAAACCTACCAAAGCCTGCCAAATCTGTAGTTACTGAAGGGACGCCTAAGGCTGCACTTTCCAGTGGAGTGTAGCCCCATGGCTCATAATAACTTGGGAAAACACCCAAATGACATGCCTGAATAGCCTTATAATATTTTAATTCAAGCAGCCTGTCAAACCCATCCAGATAAACCGGGTAGAAAATAACCTTTACCTTATCCTCTTCCAGATTATTCAGCCCGGCGTTTTTGAATGCATTAATAATTGCATCATTATCCTGGTTAAAGAGTCTGTGTGTTGAAAGAAGAGGGGTGCCTTCTGCAATAAACTTATTCCTATAGGAGTTAATTTCCTGCATATCCTCTTCCTCAAAGATGCGCACGCATTCAAGCTCCTCTCCACCCATTATACTTCTTATTACTTTCTGTTTTATCTGAGGAATTGATTTCTGGACAAAATCTTCCACCTGTTCAAACTGCTCCTTGTTTTCAAGCAATCTGGGGTGAATTCCCTGGACACTAGCAGGAATCCAGAAGAACGCAATTATTGTTTTTTTCGAGTCTTCCTCCTTGAGTTTCTTATTCAACTCCCCTAAAGCATCAATAAATAAATCAACCCCTTTGTTTTTAAACTCATATCTTCCTACTATAAAGTAAAATAAACTCTGCTCAAGGTCAAATTTATAATGGGGGAAAAAGTAGAGAGAGCAAAACTCCCTGGCCTTTTCCCTGTACTGCCTGTGCTGAATGGAAGACTCTTCAAAAGTGGGAAATTTGTCAATATCAAGACCATTAAGCAGCAGAACATCTGCTTTTTTTCCAAGGACCTTTTCTGCTTCCAACGAAGTTATCTCACTTACTGTTGTAAATACATTTGCGTTATGGGCACAGGCCTTCTCTGTAGTATATTTGTCCAATACACCCAGTTTTTCAGCCATCTCCCTGGGCTTAAGCTCATCGAGCATGTTGTAGATATTATAGCCGGAGCCTGCCATACTCCTTCCAAGCATTGTCGCATGGGTAGTAAAAACAGTCCTGAAAGTATTCTTAAGAAATAATAATGTAAGTCCCGCCATCCATTCATGCAGATGGACTGCTGTTTTTTTAGAAACCTTCTTAGAAACCTTTTTTAGTAAAACACTAACAGCATAGCTCCAGAGCATTGGTTCATCAAAATCCCAACCTGAAACATGGCTCTCTATTGAATAGTTTTCCCACAACCATTTCCTAAGTTCAATAGTTTTATTCTTAAATTTTGTAAAATCAATCAGGATTACATAAGGACTGCCCTTTGTAATCCATTTGCCAAAAAAAGTATGCACACCTTGCTTCTCCAGTTCATCAAGGGCTTCCTTGAGCCATTCAGGAGGAACAGCCTGCTCTGCCTCAAAACGAACATTATCATGGTTTAAGGGCCCTATCATAAAATAATTATTGTATTTTTCATTCATAATTGCAGCTTTTGATTTAACCACGGTGTAAATCCCACCAACCTTGTTGCATACTTCCCAGGCAACCTCAAATAATGTATCCACTTTAGGAGTAGCTTGTTTCATGATAGATTAAGCCAATTCTGTTATTTAAAAAACTTTAACACAACTAAATAGTAAAGACACGAGGAGAAGAAAAATAAAAAGCCCTTTAATTATGGCATTTATAAACGAATACAATAGAAAAATTTATTTATACAAAAATCTGTCTGTAATATATGGACCATATTTCTATTATAAAGGTGAGAAGGCCGAGAAGCAATGACATAAATGAAGAGCTGCAATGGCTTGGCGCATCGCTTGGCCTTTTCAATTTAAGAGATAAGGATAAGAGCTGCTTTAGGATATTCATTGAGCTTACAAAAAGCGCAAGCAAAAGCTCTGGTCCGCTCACAAGTGATGAGATTGCCTACAGGCTAAATCTAACAAGGGGCACGGTTATTCACCATATCAACAAGCTTATCAGTTCAGGGATTGTTGAAAGGGAAGGCAACAAAGGGTATATTCTGAGGGCCCATAGCATGAGTGAACTTGTGGATGAAATTGAAGAGGATTTGAAGAGAACTTATGAAAACATTAGAAAAGTGGCTAAGAACGTAGATTTGAAATTACAGAGATAATATTAAGCTAAATTTTTAAGTCACCAAGCAATACTTTTATAAATTAGCCAAAAATCCAAGTGTACTGGTGAATAAGATGGAGCTAAAACCCGTAGAAAAAACCAAGAATAAGGTTATTATTGAAATCAAGGGAGAAAACCACACTCTGTGCAATGCCTTGAAAGAAGAGCTTTATAAGGACAGCAATGTTAAGAATGCAGGCTATTTTATTGAGCACCCATCTCTCGGCGTTCCTACTATGGTTGTTGAGACAAAACAAGGAGGAGATGCAGTAAAGTCCCTTCAGGAAGCATGCACAAGACTTAAGCGCAAGAATACTACCTTTTTAAAGGCATTTGAAAAAGAGATAAAATGAATGCAGAAGATGGGCAAAGACTTTTGAAACTGGCCCGGGAATCCATTCAAACTTATTTTTCTGATTCTGAACCTGATAC
>JBMCCQ010000014.1:0-19424 GCA_048618745.1 Candidatus Nanoarchaeia archaeon | reverse complement strand
TGTCTTAGAAATATGGCTCATGTACCTGATATGGCCTCAATATAGAAAAATGTACGATTCCGGATGCACCCGTAAAATCCAAAAAATTTATTATACAGTAGTTTTGAGAAATAGTTGAAAGGTGTTAAACAATGGATGTAAAAACTTTAAAGGATATAGATTTGGAAGGAAAAAAGGTGCTTATTAGGACGGATTATAACGTTCCAATGGATTCTGAGGGAAATGTTACAGATACTATGAGAATTGAGGAATCAATTCCTACATTAAAATATATACTGGAGCATAATGCTTTACAGCTTATTATTGTCACACACATAGGCCGGCCAAAGGGGTATGATGAGAAATTAAAAACCGATAAGGTTGCGCAAAAACTTTCTGAAATTCTCCGGATGGGTGTAAAAAAAGTTGACAACTGGGGTGAAGATGGCCTTGGGGAAGAAAGAATTGTTATACTGGAGAATGCAAGGTTTAATCCTTCTGAAAAAAGTAAGGATGAGGCTGAAAGAGACGAGTTTGGAAGGCTTTTGTGCAAAAATGCAGATGTTTTTGTAATGGAAGCTTTCAGTAATATGCACAGGGGTAAGCAGGCTTCTATGACTTCAACACTAAAATTCCTGCCCGCCTGTCTGGGTTTTGCGGCAGAAAAGGAAATTGATACAATAAGTCAGGCCATAAGAAATCCAAAAAGGCCGCTTGTTGCAATAATGGGTGGTGCAAAGGCTGATAAGTTGTCTTCAATAGAAAACATTATGCAGCACTCTGATTTAATTTTAATAGGAGGGTCTTTGGCGTTTAACATTTTGTATTCACTTGGATATAATGTTGGGGAGTCAAAAGTCGATAAGCAAAACCTTCAGAATTTTGAGCATGTTATTGAAAAAATCCGTAACAATAATAAGATTATTTTACCTAAGGACGCTGTGGTTGCAGATGAGTTACAATATGATGCCAATAGCAGGGTAGTCAGTGTGGATAATATCGAAGATGGGTGGATGGCTCTTGATATTGGCCCTGAGACTATTAAAGCGTTTGAAGAGAAAATTCATGAAGCAAATACAGTTATCTGGAACGGCCCGTTAGGGCTTTTTGAATTTGAAGCTTTTGCAAAAGGAACTGTTGAGGTTGCAAAATGCATCGCACAAAGTAATGCTTTTTCGATTATAGGTGGAGGTGATTCTGCAGCAGCCATACATAAGGCAGGTGTATCGGAAAATGTGGGCTTTATTTCAAGCGGTGGTGGCGCTTCATTGTGGATGTTTGAGGGCAAAGAACTTCCAGTTCTTGAGAAAATGAAGGAAAACAGCTCTAATTTTTAGCTTCGTTAACCCCTACAACACTCTTTACTTTTCTTATACCTTCAAGAAGCTCTTTTAATTTTGGCTCTTTCACAGATTCAATCTTTATTGTTATAAGTGCATTTTCTTTTTGAGTGTCTGAAGAGACATTCAATACATTGATATCTCTTGTGGATATCTCTTTAAGTATATCAATTAGAACACCTACCCTGTCTATGGCATTTATCTTCAATACTTTTGTATCCGGCTCATCACTTTTAATCCATGAAACATTCACTTTTTTATTTGGGTCAAGAGTGTGTACGTTTGGGCAATCAGCATTGTGAATCGTGATTTTTTTATCTTTGGTCTGGAATCCCACAATTGGCTCAAGATATGTTGGAGAGCAGCATTTTGAAATCTTTATACCTGAATTCTTTCCCTCAACTTTAATGTGGTCAGTAAGGAATTTTTCACTTTTTTGTTCTTCAGGTTTCTGTTTTTTTCTTGTTTCCTCTACATTTACATTAAGTTTGGCCCTGATTTTGCCTCTCGCCTTGCCAGTTTTGACAAAGGATAACCAGTTTCTCGAGGGCTTGGCATCTTTTGATGTGACAATTTCTACTACATCACCTGCATGGAGTTTGGAATCCAAGGGAACAATCTTAGTATTTACAAGTGCTTTTGAGCATTTGCTGCCTATGTTGGTGTGTACTGCATAAGCAAAATCAACTGGGCTTGCCTCTTCAGGTAGAATTATTGGGTCACCCTTGGGCGTGAAGACAACTATTTCTTTATCAAAAAGGTCGAACTTAAGCGTGTCTATAAAATCCTGTGCATCACTTGATGTACTTCTCCATTCCAAAAGCTGTTTTAGCCACGAGATTTTTTTGTCGAATTTTTTATCACTTTCCGTGCCGTGATATCTCCAGTGTGCTGCAATACCTTCTTCTGCAATCCTGTGCATCTCTTCTGTTCTAATCTGCAGCTCAAGAATTTTACCGTGTGAGCCTATTACTGCTGTATGAAGGCTTTGATAACCATTTGCTTTAGGTGTTGCAATATAGTCCTTAAATCTTTTGGGAATGGGCTTCCACAGCTCGTGTATTACTCCTAGAGCTCCATAACAGGATGGAATGTCTTTTGTAATAATTCTTATTCCAATAAGGTCATAGATTTCATTAAAGTCAACCTTTTTTCTTATCATTTTCTTATAAATACTGTAGAAATACTTAGCTCTTCCATAAACTTCTGCATCTATATTCTTTTTCTTTAGATTGGTTTTTATAGTTTTAATTAAGTCTTTGGCTGCTTTTTCTCTTTCTTGCCGTTTTTCATTTATCTTTTCGCTTAAAAATTTGTATATGTCTGGGTGAAGATATCTTAACGAAAGATCTTCAAGCTCTCCTTTAATATTCCACATTCCAAGTTTATGGGCAATTGGTGCATAAATTTCAAGGGTTTCTTTTGCTATTCTTTTTTGTTTTTCTTCCCTGAAGTGCTCAAGAGTGCGCATATTATGAAGCCTGTCAGCAAGCTTTATAAGAACAATCCTTACGTCTTTGGTTGTTGCAAGAAGCATCTTCCTTATATTTTCAGCTTTATAGGTTTCCAATGAATTGAAATTCATCTTGTCAATATTTGTGAGTCCTTCCACAAGAGTACTTACTTCCTCCCCAAATTTTTCCTTAATATCAGTTATTTTAACCCCTGCGTCCTCAATAACGTCATGGAGGAGGGCAGCAGCAATGGTTGAGGTCGCAGTTCTCAGATCCGCGAGGATAAGGGACACTTCCAATGGATGAAAATAGAATGGCTCTCCCGAAAGCCTTTTTTGCTCTCCATGAACATCTTTTGTAAATTTAAATGCTTCTTGTAAAAAATCAATGTTAGCCTTCGGATTATATGAAAGGATTTTTTTTTTTAAGTCTTCAAATTTCGGCTCTTTTATCCTTGAGCTTTGCATAGATACAGGGGATTGAAATCTACTTTTTAAACCTTATGATGTGCATAGATTTTTATACTAATCCAAAATCTTTTTTTAATATGAAATGTTTAGGCATTGAATCAACAGCCCATACATTTGGGGCGGGCATTGTTGATGAGAAGGGAAATGTATTGGCAAATGAAAAGAAAAGCTACACAACTAAAAAAGGGGGCATGATTCCTGCCAAAACCGCTGAGCATCATATTGAGGTTTGTGAGCTTGTAATAAAGAGGGCTTTGCAGGTTGCAAAACTGGATATTAAGGATATTGATGTTATTTCTTTTTCAAAATCTCCCGGGATTGGGCATACACTCAGAATTGGGGCAAATATGGCAAGAGCGCTTAGTATAAGACACAACAAGCCCCTCATTGGAGTGAATCATTGCATCGCTCACCTTGAAATTGGACATATGTTATTTAATGCCGATAATCCTGTGCTCTTATATGCATCTGGGGCGAACACCCAGATTATTGCATATGATAATGGAAGATACAGGATTTTTGGGGAAACACTTGATATTGGAATTGGCAATTTTATTGATAGCTTGGCAAGGGAGCTTGGCCTGGGTTTTCCAGGCGGTCCTCAATTGCAGGAACTGGCTATGCATGGTGGTAATCTAATTAGGCTTCCCTATGTTGTTAAGGGAATGGATGTAAGTTTTGGTGGTCTGCTTACAAATATTAAGGCAAAGATTTCTGAAGATAAATATAAATATGCTGATATTGCATATTCAGCTCAGGAAACGATCTTTGCAATGTTAATGGAGGTTGCCGAGCGTGCAATGTCACATTGTAACAAAAATCAGCTACTCTTGGGTGGTGGGGTTGCATGCAATAAAAGACTTCAGGAAATGGCAAAAATAATGTGCAATGAAAGAGAGGCTGTATGTTTTATACCCCCCAATGACTTATTGGTAGATAATGGTGCCATGATTGCCTGGCTTGGAATAATTATGTATAAAAACGGGTATTATGATTGCCTGGCTGATTCTGTTATCAGACCCTATGAAAGAACAGATGAAGTTGAGATAAACTGGAGAAATTAATTCCTGAATTTCTTGAGAATATTTTCATTTCCTTTCCAGTCAAGAACATTTTCAAGCACTTCTCTGATATTTTGTACTGGAATCAGGTTAACCTTTGAAAGCTTTTTCTTATCCATTATAATATCTTCAAAATTTGCCCTTGGAATTATTACATTCTTTATTCCTGCATTAATCGCTGCTTCTACTTTGGATGTAACTCCCCCTACTGGTAAAACATCCCCTCTAACCGAAAGGCTGCCTGTCATAGCATAGTCCTGTTTTACAGGAACATCATTAAATGATGAGACCATTGCAACAGCAATCGCAATGCTTGCACTGTCTCCTTCGACACCTTCATAAGTCTGAAGGAACTGAATGAAGATATTATGCTTATTCTTAATGTCTTTTCCAAAGTACTTTTTTATAATTGCTGATACATTGGTGACAGCTTCTTTTGCAATATTTCCCAGTTGTCCGGTTGCAACAATCTCATGCTCGCTTCCGCCGGGTGTTACTTCTGATTCAATTGGAAGGATTATCCCTGAAAATGACCTCTCGCCTCCAATAACTGCCAGGCCATTGACACGCCCAACAACTTTTCCTTCAGTGATTATGACCTGGTATTCTTTTTTTCTTTCTATATACTTGTCTGCTACCTGTTTTTCCAGTGATTTAGCTATTGTTTTTGCTTTGGGTATATGTTTTGGCAGGACAAGCTCAGCGTTTTCTTCGGAGGCAACATCGCCTGCTGCTCTTACAAGACCTCCCAGGTCTCTGAAGCGCAATGTTAAATAGCCTTTCCTGTTAGCCATTCTCCTGGCTTCCTGGATGATTTCAAGTACTGCTTCCTTGCTAAAATGGGGTATTGTTCCATCTTTTTTAATTTCCTGGGCAACAAAGACTGCGATTTTTTTCCTGTTCTCAGGAGTATCTTTCATGGTGTCCTGCATGTGTACTTCATAACCATAACCTCTTATCCTGGATCTGAGTGCTGGATGCATGCTTTTTACAGTTTCCATATTCCCAGCCGCAACCAATACGAAATTACATGGAACAGGCTCAGTTCTAACCATTGCACCGGCACTTCTTTCACTTTGTCCGGTTATGGTGTATTTACCTTCCTGAAGGGCGGTTAAAAGCTCCTGTTGGGTATGCGGCTTTAATGTTGAAATCTCGTCGATAAAGAGGACTCCCATGTGTGCTTTATGTATCATCCCGGCAACAACTCTTTCATGCGCGGGTGTTCCTAAGCCGCCTGACTGGAATGGATCGTGCAAAACATCTCCCAGAAGTGCTCCTGCATGAGCCCCGGTTGCATCAAGAAACGGCGCCTGTTCAGTACTGAAATTATCAACCAATAGCTTAGGAGTCTGTGCTTTTGTTTGTTTTCCCATCTTTGCTCCAAAACTCATTATGAATATGAATGCTGCAATCAAAAAGAAAAATCCTATTGAGGAGCTTGCCGCCATTATGGCTCCAACTGTAGCATTATAATCTGCTGTAAACTTTGTAAAAGTCCACCATGTTCCAAAAAGGCTGAGAAGAAGTAATAGAATTATTACAAAAAAACTGCTTGTGTTTCCAATCCCTGTCATCTCTGTTTTGGCCTTAGTTATAAGCTCTCTTCCCTTCCCTGCCGGCAGTGTTCTGATATAGGGCGTATTCTCATCATTAGGATTAGGAAAGCTTACAGTGTCTACAAGCTTTTCTTTCGGCATAAGCTCAGCTAAAGCCATTCCCAGCATCGATTTTCCAGTTCCCGGCTCGCCAATGAGAAATAAGTGTCTTCTTTTTTTAGCAGCCTTCTTAACTATTTCACAGGCATTCTCCTGACCGATCACCTGGTCAATCATTTTCTGGCTGATGTTTAGCTCTTTAGTAGTTTTAAAATTAAGCTCTTTCATTACATCCGAAGGATTTAACTTGCATATTAAAATCTTTTGCTTTGCAAATGTTCATTTTCATGTGAATTATCAAATTGGATAGAATAGAAAATAATCTTTTATATGTAGGTTATAATATGATTTCCAATTCTGTTAAAATTGTTTTTTAGAAGGGGTTCATATGCTATAGCAGGCTGCCCTGCAATCAATGATTCTTTAAATGCATCATTGTAACCAATCTGCTCAATTATCTCTATATTTTCTTGTTTAAAAAACTGATAGAAAACACTCTTTTGTGCAGGATTTATATCTGCCTTGTTTAGTACTGCTCCAAATGGAATATCAAAATGCCTTAAAATTTTAATGGCTCTCTTCATATCTGAAAATGCAGTTTTAGAGGGCTCTGTAACAATTACTGCGTAATCACAGTCATTTACGGAAGCTATCACCGGACACCCTGTACCTGCAGGACAATCTATCAGCATTAAATCAGCATCGTAATAGCCAGTAATATTTTTTACTTCGTTGACAATTTTACCGCTTCCTCCCTTGCCCATATCAAGCTGGGCTGAAACTACATCAAAACCAAATGTAGTTGTCATTTTTTGTATTGTAGCGTTTTCTACTGCCTCAAGAGTTATTGCATTATTTTTACAAACCAGTTTACAAGTTCCGCATCCCTCGCATTTTTCCTCGATAATAGTGGACCTTTGTTCAAATTGAATTGCGTTAAAGTAACATGCCTGGGCGCATCGGCCGCAATTATTGCAGTTAGAATAATCAATCTTAGCAATTTCATTAGTGCTTAGTCTTTTTTGATTTATTGATTCTTCTTTTCCAAGGAGCAAGCTCAGGTTAGAGGCATCCACATCACAGTCAGCGCAAACAATATTGTACTTTTTACTAAGGATTAAAGATAGTGAAGCAGTAATAGTGCTTTTTCCTACTCCTCCTTTGCCGCTGACAACGCAGATTTTTTTCATCTAAACCACCTTATTGGTTGGCTCATATATCTTAAAACCATGCTTTTTTAGTTCCAAATTATGCACAGCTTTGAATAAATGTCCGTTACATTTACAATCACTACACCCAAAACCCTTTATAGGCAAATGCTTTTCCTGTAAAATTCCTGCTGTCCTGCATTCTTCCTCTTTAGGTGCTTGCATATAATAAACCCCGTCAATTTTGCCTATATTTAAAAAATAGTCAATATGCCATCTTTTTGTCTTGTCTTTACGCATATGTCTTTGAATTCTTTTCTCAAGGTTATTTTGAGCTGAACCAACATACAAGTAAATTCCCTTCTCAAAACTTATCTTCCCCAGCGCTCCTACTTTAATGCTTTCATCAGCGTCCACACTGATTACAAGTATATATATCCCTTTCATTTTATAATCTCTGCAAGCTCCTTTATCGCCTGTGAAATCTCAATTTTACCTTCAGCATATTTTCTGGCAGTCTCTCTATTATAAGGTATCCTTATTAGCACATTATCATTAATATCCTGTCCATCATATTTATTGAGTACAATCTTATATTTCTTATTCAGCTTCTCAACAAGCTCCTTTATTAATCCAAGGTCATGTATTCCTAATGGTGTTGCTTCTGTCACAATTAAAACGTTATCGCAAATCTCAAGGGCAGAGAATACATTACAATGAGTACCAGCAGCAGTATCAACCACCACATATTCATAATCTTCTTTAATATGTTGCTTTAGTTTCTCTACAACAAATTCTGAGTATTTTTCGTTTTCCATTAATTCTCCTGATAAAAGGCTAATGTTTCCTGACGAGAAATATATATGACCTGTCGTTGTCTGCCTCCATTTTATTGCATTTTGCCTGCAGGCATAATAACAAGCCCCGCAACCATTACATTGTTCTGCATATATCTTGGGTTCTTTGCCGACAGGACCAATAATCGCGTTATTCTTGCAGACTTTGGCACATAACCCGCATTTATTACAGGCTTTACCCGCATAAGGTATTCGCCGCTGTACCTTATCAACTGAGTCTAACTCTTTATTAAGCAAAATGTGGCAGTTTGGGCAGTCTACATCTGTATCAACTAACAAAACACTATGTTTTTTCGCTAGCTCATAAGAAAGAGATACAGCTAAGGTAGATTTTCCGGTTCCGCCCTTTCCGCCAGTTACACCTATTATTTTACTCATTCTTCGATAGCTTTTATAACCTCTTGTATATACATTAAACTTGGGCCACCACCCATAAGGACTGCAACAAAACAGCTTTCCATAATCTCGTCCTTGCTTGCCCCAAGTTTTAGAGCATTTTTTACATGATGGTGGATGCACCATTTACACTGTTTTGAAACAGATATTGCAGTTCCAATAAGCTCTTTGGTTTTCTCATCAATTGCGCCTGCCTTGCCACTTTCATGCATTAATTTATGAAACGCAGTCATAAATTGGGGATATTCCTTTCCTAATTTCTCAAGTGTTTCTTCTGTTTCCTTATTTATCTTACTCATTTTTACTCACCTCTTTAATGTCCGCAGCTTTGTGTTAGCTTTGGCAAATTTTCAAAACCATCCATAACACTTTGCAGTGTATCTTTTTGTGCCCTCTTTAATTCAATACCATTATCTTCAAAAAGCTGTATTGCTCTTTTTCCCATTCCCTTTGCAACAACACAGTCAGGGTTTGCAATATCAATTATTTGCCTGACAGGGCTTTTATTTTCATCATGGTGGTCAAGATTATTTTCAAGAATTTTTGGTTCTTTGCCTATTGTTACAATGGCAAAATATGGTGCGTGCCCAAAATGTGTTGAGATTTTAGATTCTACGCCGTTATTTTCAAGTAGTGGAACAAAGATCCTTTTATTTTTAGAGTCACTTCCGGATTTATCCACTGACTTATCCGACTCATCCCCCGACTTTTCCATTATTTCATTTAAAGCATCTTCAACCATGCCCTGTTTAGCATAGTATTTAATACCTGAGTCCTCAAGAGCCCTTTTTGCCTTAGGCCCGAATTTTCCAGCAATTACTATGTTTGCCTCTTTACTTACTACTTCTTCAACTGCCTTTAAACCAGCGCCTCCTGAGGCGTCCTTTGCATTGTTTTCAATGGATTCTATTAATTCATATCCCCTTATATATTCCTTTGATCCATATCCTTTTTTGCCTGAATTAAAAATCAAAAAATAGTTGCACCTGCCAAATCTATCATCTACTTGGCTAATCCTGCTGTTTTCTTTTGAGCAAACCGCAATTTTCATAAATATCACTCCATATATTCCTTTATTTTTTTTACTATCTCCTTAAGCTCTTTATCAGCGTTATTTTGGCTGCCTGCAAAAACCTCTCCTTTTTCGCCCGCTTTAACAACCTCTGTGTTTAATGACATTTTACCTAAAAAATTAATATTTGCAGAGCTGGCAATATCCTTAATTGTACTTTCTCCAAAAATCCCGCCAGACATGTTTTCAATCATTCCGATTATATTTGTATCAGTTTTTTTGCAAAAGTCAATACACCTTTTGGAATCCTGTATGGACGCTTTTTGTGGTGTCGATACAACTACAGCTCCATGAGGGTTTTGCTTAAGTAATTGTACAACACTTAAGGCCTCATCTCCTGTTCCGGGAGGCAGATCTACTATAAGGTAATCAAGCTGGCCCCACTGTGTTTCTTTAACAAACTGTTTTATCAGGTTATGTTTCATAGGCCCTCTCCATGCAATTGAGTCATATTCTCCCAACATAAAACCAATTGAAATTACCTGAACTCCATTCTTAGTGTAGGGAATCAACTTTTGGTCATGTGTTTTTATTTCTCCGGATATACCCAGAAAATTAGGAATGTTTGGGCCATGTATATCTGCATCCATAAGGCCGGTTTTTAATTCTTTAAGTGCATATGCAAGATTAACAGCTATTGTAGATTTTCCAACACCACCTTTTCCGCTCATAATAAATAAGACTTTCATATTAACTTCCTCTTAAATAGCTTTTACATTCAGGGCATTTATCAATTTTGCAGTTTTCTTCCTCGTTTTTAGGAATTCTGGCACCACAATTTGCACATATGCAGAAGCCTCCTTTGATTCCTGTTTCAATTCTTATTGCCTTGCCATTTACAATGCTGTCTGCTATTTTTTGTCTTGCCATTATTAATAGTCTGTGAAAAGTTGGTTGTGAAACGTGCATACGTTCACTACATTCTGCCTGCCCCAGCCCTTCACTATCTTTAAGTCTTATTGCTTCATACTCATCAATTGTCAATAGTGTTTCTTTAAGATGTTTTAAACCCACTCCTGCCGGCTTAAAATAATTAAATCCAGGACTACTTGCTATTCTTCTGCATCTTCTTGGTCTTGGCATCCACATCACTCCGTTTAAGTTCAATTCCACATGTTGGGCACTTTCTTTGTTTGCATGGAACACCCCTTTGCTTTTTTTCTTTATAGCCGCATCTTTCGCAAGTACAATAAATATTTTCAATATTTGGCTCTGTTTTTGCTCTCCACCTGTAACCTCTTCCAAAGCCAGGTGGCTTGTAATAACTTGTTTGTGTGTCACTACCTTCAATTGAAATTGTAGCATAGGATAGCTCAGGGATGTTGTTAAACAATTTTTGCCTGAAATCTTCGGTAGTTTTTGTGGCCTTTTCTACATCAAAATTTTTAGGTAAAGAAACTGTAAGGTTGGCAGTAAAAACACTTCCTCTTTTTTGAGTTTTTAGTTCAGTTAATTCCAGGCCCATATCTTTTGCAACTTTTTGTATCTTGTTTTCCTTTTCTTCTCCTGCAGAGACATCCAATAAATTATCAGTTGCTTCTTTTCCAAGGCCAATTGACTCCTTTAAAATATATAAACCCACAAGTATTGCAACAACAGAATCTGCATAAATCCAGACCCACTTTGTAAGTACAAGCCCTACCAGGACACTTAAAGATGTAAAAACGTCTATTTTGTCATGTGCACCATCTGCAACCAAGGCAAGACTGTTCTCCTTTTTACCCACCTTAATTTTCCAGTAGGCCATGCCAGCATTAACAATTGCTGAAAAGGCCATTACTCCCAATGCAAGTGCATTAACCTCTACCTGTCCAGGGTTAAAAAGATTCATTATGGCTTCATATATAATATATGCGCCTGCACCAAATATAAATAGAGATATGAAAAAACCAAAAAGCACTTCATATTTATAGTGTCCATATGGGTGTTGTTTATCAACAGGTTTTCTGGAAATTCTTATCCCTACGTAAGTTATTCCTGATGAGATTACATCGGTTCCCGAGTGCAAAGCTTCAGCAAGTATTGATGTTGAGCGTGTCAATAAACCTACCACTAGCTTGAATATAAACAACAGTGTGTTCTCTATCAAGCCTGCTATTGATACTTGGTCCTTATTCATTCTCAAGTTTTTTTAGTCGGGATTTTAATTCCTGTTTCTCCTGTTCCAGGTTTTCGACTTCCTTTTGGAGCATTTCTTTTTCTTCATCTTTGCTCAGGTTTCCTAAACCCATTGCTTTTCCAAAACCAAAGCCCCTAGCCCTTCTAAAGCCTCTACCGCATGGGCCTCTGCCCCATCCGGTTGCAGGTCCTAATCCTCTTGGTCCTGTTCTATCTCCTCCTGGCATAACAACCACCTCCATTTCTTGGTTATGAATATAAATTCATAACTAATATTTATATTTTTTGAATTATAATGGGTTATGAATCATGATATATAAATCAAATGAGAATATTTATATATCAATTATTCTATAATGTTTTAAATGGAAAAAATTTGAGGTGAGAAGATGCTTTTACAAATGGGAAATGAAGCTGTAACTGTCGACGGCAGCGGAGGAGCTGCTGCTGGCTTAGCGGCGATGGCAGGATTTATTGCTTTGATTGGTTTAATAATAGGGGTTGCTGTATATGTATATACTTCTTTTGCGTTTATGACAATTGGAAGAAAAGCAAAGGACAGCATGCCCGGTCTCGCATGGATACCAGGTATTGGGCCTGCGTTGATTGCGTTCAGAGCGTCAGGGATGCATTGGTGGCCCTGGCTTCTTTTGATAGGATTTGTAATTCCGTTTATTAATGTTTTAGCATCACTAGCTTTTACAGTAGTCTCAGTAATCTGGATGTGGAAAATGTTTGAAAAAATCAGAAAGCCAGGATGGTGGGCAATTCTAATGCTGATACCTCTTGTGAATCTTGTGGTTATTGGTATTGCGGCCTGGAGTAAAAATTAATCTGAATTCATTTTAGATTTTTTCTTTTTTTATTGCGATATATTTAAATAATTTATTCTAGTCCAAAGTAATTACATATTTACAAAGGAGGGTTATTTATGAGCAGAAACTATAATTTCAAAGAAGTGGAGCCGAAAATACTTGAGCACTGGAAAAATAATGGTGTATGGCAAAAGGTGAAGAAAAAGAACAAGGGCAAGCAAAAATTCTACTTTTTGGATGGTCCTCCCTATACTTCTGGTAAAGTGCATATTGGAACTGCGTGGAATAAAAGCCTCAAAGATGCTATTTTGCGTTTTAAGAGAATGAGAGGTTTTGATGTATGGGATAGAGCTGGTTATGATATGCATGGAATGCCTACTGAAATGGCAACAATGAAAGAGCAGGGTATTGAAGATAAGGAAGAAATTGAAAATATGGGGGTTTCCAAATTTGTTAAGGCCTGTGAAAGTCTTGCAAAAAGAAATATGGTGGAGATGAATAAGGATTTTACAAGGCTGGGAGTTTGGATGGATTTTGAAAATGCATATCAGCCGATAACTCCTGAATACATTGAAGGGGAGTGGTGGCTTATTAAAAAAGCCCATGAAAATGGAAGGCTGTATCTTGGAGAAAAAACTATGACATGGTGTCCCAAATGCTCAACAGCACTTGCAAAACACGAGCTTGAGTATAAGAAAGTTACAGACCATTCAATATATCTAAAATTTAAAGTCGCGGGTTCTGAAAACGAATATCTGATTGTCTGGACAACTACACCCTGGACTATTCCATTTAACTTAGGTGTTATGGCCAGCCCGGAAATTACATATGTCAAGGCAAAGGTTAATGATGAAGTATGGGTGCTTGCTAAAGAATTGGCAGATGAGGTAATAAAGGAAAAAGCGGGAAAAGATTATAAGTTAATTGAGGAGTTTTCTGGAGATAAAATCATGGGTTTGAAATATCACCACCCCCTTTATGAGGAATTAAAGCATAAATACAGGGGGTTTGAGGAAAAGTCAGAAAAGGTGCATTCAGTTGTAATGAGTGAAGAATATGTAACAACTGAAGCAGGTACGGGTCTTGTGCACATGGCGCCCGGCTGTGGTCCTGAAGATTATGAGGTCGGCCACAGGGAAGGCATACCCCCCTTTAATGGTGTCGATGAGAAAGGGTACTTTAACAAAGAAATGGGGCACTTCAAAGGTTGGTCGGCTAAGGGAGATGAGAAAAAGTTTGTTGAATTTTTTGATAAAAAAGAAGCACTCATAAAATCCGAAAAGTTCAGGCACGACTACGGGCATTGTTGGAGATGTAAAAACGCTGTAATCTACAGGACAACAAGCCAGTGGTTTTTTAAGGTTGAAGACCTAAAGGAAAATATGAGGGAGCTTAACAAAAATATTAACTGGGTGCCTGATTATGCAGGCTCAAGAAATTACGATTCCTGGCTTGAAAACCTAAGAGACAATGGTATAACAAGGCAAAGATACTGGGGGACTCCCTTACCTGTATGGAAATGTGATAAGTGCAGTGAATATGTTGTGATTGGCTCAGTTGAAGAATTGGGAAAATATGCCGAGCATATTCCTAAAGACCTGCATAAACCATGGATTGACAAGGTTAAATGGAGTTGCAGTTGTGGTGGTAAGATGATAAGAGAGCCGGATATATTGGATGTGTGGATTGATGCCGGCTCTGCATCATGGAACTGTCTTGATTATCCCAGAAGAAAAGACTTGTTTGAAAAGATGTTTCCCGCTGATTTTATTCTTGAAGGAATAGACCAGATAAGAGGGTGGTTTAACCTGTTATTTGTGGCATCAATGGTTAGTATGGAAAAGCCAAGTTTTAATGCAGTATACATGCATGGCTTTGTACAGGATGCACATGGCAGGAAAATGTCCAAAAGCCTGGGTAATTATATCCTGCCAGGTGAGGTTGTGGAAAAATACGGTGCTGATACATTAAGATATTACATGATAGGAGGCACCAATCCTGGTCAGGATATTAACTACAATTTTGATGATATGAAAATCAAGTACAAAAATTTGGGGATCTTGTGGAATCTGATGAACCTTGTTATTGACACTTATGAAGCCAATAAATTTGAGATTACAAAAGCAGACAGGGCAGGGTTTGGATTAGCTGAAATGTATATAATCTCTAAAATGAACTCGGCAATTAAAAACCAGACGGAGGCTTTTGATAACTACAGGATAAACGAGGCACCACAGATAGCAGAAGAATTGTTTTTGGAATTATCTAGAACTTATATACAACAGGTAAGGGATAAGCTTAACCAGGGAACACAAAGCGAGAAAGCGCAGGTATTTAATGTGATTTATGAGGTGTTTTACAATTCTTTAAAAATATTTGCGCCTGTCTGTCCTATGATTACTGAAGAAATCTATCAAAAGCTCCGCGAAATAACAGGGACACAAAAAGAAAGCATTCATGAGGAAGACTGGCCTGCTTATAAGGAAAAAGAAATTAATAAAAAACTAGAGCAAGATTTTAATATAGCTTCTGATATAATCCAGGCAATCCTTTATGCGAGGGAAAAAGCCCAGTTAGGGCAGAGATGGCCTCTTCCTAAGGTTAGTGTAGTAACGCATTCAAAAAGTGACAGGGAAGCTGTGGAGATAATGGAGGAAATAATAAAAGGGCAGACCAACCTAAAGGAGGTTGAGGTTACAGAAAAGCTTGAGCAAATTGAGGAAACAGTAAAGCCTGATGTTGCTGCAATCGGTAAAGAATTTGGGGCAAAAAAGGATAGAATAATTGAGAGGCTTATTTCAACCAGTACGAAAACCCTTATGGATGAGCTTGAAAGGGGAGGACATGAGATGACTGTGGATGGCGAAAGTATGATTATTACAAAGTCTCATATAAAAGTCGAGAGAAGCGTGCCTGAAAACTTAATTGAGTCAGAGTACAAAAATGGTTTTGTGTATCTGGACAAGAGTCTTACACCTGAGCTTGAAACTGAGGGATATTTAAGGGAGATCATTCGCAGAGTTCAGAACCTCAGAAAAAACTCGGGACTAAAAAGAAACGATAATGTTTCTTTAAAGGTTTCCTCAGATAGTGAAATGATTGAAAGAATAAGCAGGCACTCTGATTATTTAAAGGAAAAGGTAGGAGCTAAAGAGGTGGAGTTTAGTGAAGAGCTTAAGCATTTTAAGCATAAAACTGGCGAAAAAATTAAAGGCAGAGAGTTCGCTATAAGTATTGAAAAAGTATAATCTGCACTTTATTAAATAAAGAATAACCCCTTAATAAGCAGGCCTGCTCCAAGAGTTAAAAGACACAATCCAATTATTATATTTAGTTTTTTCTCATTGAGTTTATTGGCCAATTGTGCTGATACCAATGCTCCAATAACTCCCCCAATAATCCCAATAGCTAGCGCATTCAAGCTAAATGGCATAAGAGCGTAGTGGCTTATTGCACCTACAAGTGCAAGAGCAACCATTCCTAATACAGAGACACCAATTGCTTTATGAATCGGATAACCAAGGAGTACAGTTAGTCCTACAAGGAGAATTATCCCTCCCCCCCCGCCGATTACTCCAAGACCAATTCCATTAATAAATCCCCAGGCTACTGGAAGGGTGTGCCCTCCATCAAACCAGTTCTTTATTTTTTTTATGGGTGTGCTGGAGTCAAATATGAACTTTAAACTGGCGAGTAAAATTCCAAATCCAGCAAGAATTGTCAAAATATTTTCAGGTATCCTGATTGCAAACAAACTTCCTATTAATACACCTCCAAGTGCAGAAAGTATCATGGGCAGTGCTGGCTTTAATGTAATCCTGTTTCTTATTTTGTACACATAATAAGCTACTAACGAAGAGAAAACGTCAATAGATAGGGCTAGCCCTACTGCCATGTATGGATGATAACCTCCAAATATTACAAGCAAAGGCACTACTATCAGTGTTGCGCTTCCGCCGAAAATACCTGTAACAATTCCTGCTCCGATTCCCGCAATGAATAATAACAACCAGGACATCATGAATTATCCCCAAAAAAACTATTGATTATTCGGACTGGCTCTTGTACTGTTTGTATATGGGTATCTGTGGGAAAAACCTTTTTATAATTATTCCAGGCGTACCTTTCATCAAGAAAGACAACAATCCCCCTATCATTTTCGCTTCTTATGCACCTTCCAGCTGACTGAAGAGTTTTGTTAAACGCAGGGAAAACATAGCCATAATCCCAACCTTTCCCGTATTTTTTATCATAATAAGAGATTAATTCTTTGGTTTTAAGGTCAGGCTGCTGAAAAGGCAGCCCCACAATTACGACGCATTTTAATAAATCCCCCGGGAGGTCTACTCCCTCATAAAAGCTTCCCCCTATTACAGAAAGAAGTACAGCGCCACTTTTATTGTAGGACTTGAATTTTTCAAGCATTTCGTTTCTTTGTGAAGAGTTCATGTTGGGCTGCTCATAAATGGAAGTCTTTTCACTAATCTTTTCAAAGTAGACTGCTATCTTATCCCTTAAAATGTAGCTAGGAAAAAATATGATTGTATTTCCAGGGACATTGTTTGCAACTTTTGCACATTCAATAGAAATCAGCTTGTACATGCTTTCGCTTCTTTTATCGTACTTGGTGGAGGTCTTTGGAATAATTAAGTTTAGCCTGTTATTTTCAGGAAACGGGCTGGAATAATTTTTCATAATGCTTTCCCCAAGACCAAGTATATCTTTATACATAGAAGGAGGATTGAGAGTGCCGGACATCAATACTGTTGATACCGCCTTTTGTGTTGTTTCTCTTGAGATAACTGAAGGGTCCAGGCAATTGTTGCTTAATATAATGTTGTCTTTTGTTTTAGTAATAATTCTTGCAAAACCCTCCTCAGGGTATTGGAGCCAGTTTGAAAGAAAATTTCCAATCCCACCTAGATAACTTTGTCTTTGTTTTTCACGTATCTCATCGGCAGCGTCTTCCAGGTCTTCTATTAACTCTTTAGTCTCACAATATTGGTTAATTTTTTTTATGAATGCCTGTTTCCCTACAATTCTTTCGTTGTGTTCTGGGAGAGAGGCTGTTTCATTGTTTAATATATCCTGAAGTCTCTGAAGTGTTTCAATGAATTTTGGGTAGCCTGATTTTTTTGCTTCTTTTATTGCGCGGTTAATATTAATTGAAGATAACCTGTCAGTTGCAATTTCC
Source organism: Candidatus Nanoarchaeia archaeon (assembly GCA_048618745.1). Taxonomy (GTDB): domain Archaea; phylum Nanobdellota; class Nanobdellia; order Woesearchaeales; family DSVV01; genus CAZBGG01. Next base: position 1,862 of record JBMCCQ010000014.1, on the reverse strand, counting down.
ATAAGCCTTGGTGGAAGATTGTGGGCTTCATCAACTATTATGATAGATTCTTTAATCTCCAGCGCTGTTTTTTTCAGGAACAGTTCACTTATTTTTGGATGAAAAAGATAATAGTAGTCAGTAATAATGACATCAGAGCGGGAAGCCAATGCAAGCGCTATTTCATAGGGGCATAGTTTTTTAGTGTAGCATTGGGTGGTTAATTCTTCAATATTATAAATGCCGTCTGAAAGGGAGCTGATTGCAGCTTTTGCCTCAGTTGTGAGTTTGTTTTTTTGTTTTGTGTTTTGGTAGTATTCACATTTATCGTTTTCTCTTACACTGCGACAATATTCATAAAACTCCCCCGAGTAAAGTGTATGCACATTCGGCTGTGAGCACATCCATTGTCTTCCTATGATATCGGTAACTGTAAGTTTAAGCCCGTTTTTTTCCTTTATTTTTTGAAGTGTTTCAAGAGCGATTTTATGCTGAGTATGTCTGGATGTAAGAAAAAAAATGGTTTTTTTATGCTTTTTAGCATATGTTATTGCTGGCGCTAGAACAGCAGCAGTCTTTCCAATGCCTGTTGGTGCGTGGGATATAAAGTTTTGATTATTTTCAAGAGCGGTACTAAAATCATCAATAAACTCTTTTTGTTGTTTTCTAACTGTTTCAAAAGGAAAATTAACTTCAACCATGTAAATGAAAAAAAATATAAATGATTTAAATTCTCTATTACCTACGCAAATATATATTATTATAAATGGCTTATAAAAGTCATTTTACTATATATGTTTTATAGAAACAAAAAAGGAATGGGGAGGGAGCAGTAAATGAAAGACGAAAAAATTTTTAACGTTTTTTTTAGAGAGAAGCCAACGATGATGCTTTTAGGACTGTACAATGCGAAAGGAGAAGTGTATGCTTCTTCGCTTGCAAAGCAGATTGATTGTACATATTCTCATGTAGTTAAAATCCTGCAACAAATGGAGAAGTCTGATCTTGTAAGATTCAATAAGACAGGTAGGCTGAAACTTCTTTCGTTAACAAAGAAAGGTGAAGAGGTTGCAGCGAATATAGATAAAGTAAGAACCCTTCTCTGATTAGTGTATTTTTTATTTATCTTTTCTAATCTATAATAAAGCATATCTGTGTAACTAGTATTGCAATTCTTTTAGGAATACAACTGAAAAAATATACTGTCGTCTAGCAATTGTTTTATTATATAAATTGTATTCTTACAACTAGAAAGAATTAAAAAAAATAGATGAAAAAACCGCACATTAGGTGAATATGGTGTACGAACTGTTAGTAACCGCGTGCTGAATACCTTGCCGAAGCTTGGCACTTACACACCGGTTCTATCAAACCTGTCTTCTACAGGCGTTCTAAGATGTTTCTTTTCGAGGAGGGCTTCGTGCTTAGATGCCTTCAGCACTTATCCCGTAGGGCGTAGCTGCCCGGCACCTACCCTGTCGGATAACCGGTACACCAGTGGCCCCGAACGATCGTTCCTCTCGTACTAGATCGTTCTTCCCCTCAAACATCGAACATTCCCGGTAGATATCAAACAAACTGTCTCACAACGTTCTGAACCCAGCTCACGATCCCTTTTAATGGGTGAACACCCCCACCCTTGGACGCTTCTGCACGTCCAGGATAGGAAGAGCCGACATCGATGTAGCAAACCGCGCCGTCGATGTGAACTCTCGGGCGCGACAACTCTGTTATCCCCGGAGTAACTTTTCTGACATTCCTGGCCCCCATCAAGGAGGCTCAAGAGTTCGCTAGACCTCGCTTTCGCGTCTGGAATCCTTATTGGTTGAATTCCAGTCAGGCTGGCTTTTGCTCTTGCACTCTACGACGGATTTCTGACCCGT
>JBMCCQ010000013.1:0-19717 GCA_048618745.1 Candidatus Nanoarchaeia archaeon | reverse complement strand
CAACCGTCCGAAAAACCTACCTATCTATTATTTATGGTAGGTTTTTGATTGACAAATATTAAAAATACGTAACTAAAAAAATGAGAGTAGGATTTGCTTCGGTTTTTACCCTTGGACTTATGATAGCTCTGGTTTTATCTTTTTTTCTTGCTCTTGGGGTGTTTATGGATTTTCTGGATTTGACAACTGTAGTATTTATTATAATTTTTACCAATTTTTTCATCTGGCTCGTTGGCCCTTCTATTAATGACTTTATTTATAACAAATTTTACGAAATACAATGGGTTAATGTAGATACACTAAGGAAAAAATGTCCAAAGGCAGCAAATGTTATAGAGAATATATGCAATGAGTATAACTTCAGCCTCCCAAAGCTTGGAATTATACAGGACAATAACCCTACTGCACTGACCTACGGCTCGGGGAGGTGGAACGCTCGCGTTATTTCTTCAAAGGGACTTTTTGAATACCTTAGCGAAGATGAAATCGCAGCTGTTTATGCGCATGAAATGGGCCATGTAACTAACAGGGATTTTATAATTATGACTATTGCAAACACCATGATAAGCATATTTTATGTATTTTACTCAACTTTTCTGCGAATGGCTGAGCGCTCTGAAAGAAGTGCACATATCCCCATAGCCCTTGCTATTTTTGCATTAATATTTTACATTGTCGGCGAATACTTACTATTGTATCTTTCAAGGCTCAGGGAATACTATGCAGACAGGTTCGCAGGACAAAAAACAAACCCTAACCACCTGTCAACTGCCCTTGTAAAAATTGCTTATGGAATAGTTAACACCAAGGAGAATAAGGACTTTATAAATTTGACAAAAAACATGGGAATAATGAGTTCAGATGCAAGCAACGACAAGGGAATGCTTTACAGTATTGTAAAAGACAAACACGATTTTACTGCCATGAAAAAATCATTCATTTTTGACATGAAAAACCCGTGGGCTAAGATTTCTGAATTAAACACTACACACCCATTGATAAGCAACAGGGTTAAAAAGCTAAGTGAAATGTCAAAAAAGCCGGTTTTTGATATAAAGGCATACCTTAGACAAAACCCAATAGATAAAAGAAAAATGTATAGTATGTTTTTTAAGGACTTATTTGTCTGGAGCCTGCCCCTTCTTGCAATAATTGCAGGGATTGTTATGTATTTTCAAACAGCCCTCAACGCGCTTGGGATAGGGCTTTTTTTGCTTGGCTTAGCAATTGTTTTAAGGGCTTTTTATAAATACAATCCCCATCGGAGGACTAAGGAAAATAATGTCTTAGGGTTAATGTCAGATGTGTACGCCTCACCCATGAGAGGAAATTTTGCTGAGCTTGATGGTTCATTTGTAGGAAAAGGCAAAGCAGGCTCTTACCTTGCCTCAAATCTACAGTTTAAAGATACAAGCGGAATGCTTTTTTCGGATTACAAGCATATAATACCTATTTTAGGCGACCTGAAATTCGCTCTTGCAGATGCCCCAAAGTATATTAATAAAAAAGTAAAAATAACTGGTTGGTTTTTCAGGGGGGCCCTTGCAAGGCTGGACCTTTCATCAATTAAAACAGACAGGTGGTTTGTCAAGAGCCATCCGCTGAAAAGAAATTTAATAATAGGGATTATTTTAATCATCTCCTCTCTTTTTTTCCTGGTTCCCCAGGGGATTGGCCTGGAGGAGACCATGTCTTCTTCCGCATCAGATGACAAGCAGGATAAAAACGACTCTTTTTCTACCTGCTGTGAGTTTGAAAAGTTTGATTGCCCTGCGGGAAGCTTTCAGGTAAAGCCAGATAATGAAGAAACAATTAGGTTTAGTTTATTAAGCGATACTATTGGATTAATTCAAACAAGACTTATTGTTAGTGGTTTTGAGGTTGAAATAGTAAAAAATACTTACGAGATTCCATTTATAGACTTCCCCATATACAGAACCGACAACTGTCCTGTTAACAATGTATTTGTTGAGGGCGAAAAATTGTCCGGAAGCCATACCTGGGAGGGAAAAGAAACCAAGGAAGTAATAATAGGATGTGAAGAAGGGAAAAATTTTGAGCAAGGGGAAGAGGTAACCTTAAAAATTAAATACGATGTTATTGAAGTCGGCGGCATCGACCAGGACAGGACAAGCAGGACCAGGACAGGAATGATTAAAGCGATTGTTGAATAGCAACTTCATCAATTTACAATCTTTTTCATATCATTTACGGCTACACTCTCAAAAAAAGAATTTTGTTCATTGGAATGCAACGTTAATGTTTCAAGCCTGAAATTGGCCTGTATAAAATGCCTTAATTCTTTCTCACTTATGAATCTTGTATATTGGCCTTCAAAATAACTCCATAGTCTTACCGGGCACCTTTGCCTGCAAAGCTTTGCATATGCAGAAGGGACAACTGAATAAAGCCTTCCTTTAAACCCCAGGATTCTTGAAGCGTATGTGTAAAACGCTGCAAGCTCACCCTTATATAAATGAGAAGAAAAACCTATATCAAAAATTAAATCAAGCTCAGGATTTTTCTTTTTTGCAAATTGAAAAAAATTTGATGAGTCAAACCTTTTTTTGTAAAATAATTTTCCAATTTTTTTTATGTTATGCATTTTGGAGGCTTTCTCAATTTCTTTCGAATCAAACCCCAGAACCAAAACATTTTTTCTTTTAACCCTGCCAAGATTTTTTTTAACCAAATCATTTGCAAGGGAATTAAAAGTATTGTCAAACATTTCCATGAAATAGAAGTATACAACATAAGTATAAATAATTATTCCTTGATAAACATAAAAGAAATGAAATTACTTGGCATAGTTAATAATAGGTAAAATCTGATTGTTTGTGTTTAAAGCATAAAATGATTGATGAATTTCTAAAACATTAGGGAAACCCTGTTTTGACAAAGTCAATCAAAAACCTACCACTACCAGTCACAGACTGGTAGCATGCTCGCCTACGGCTCGGGTAGGTTTTTTCGGACCCTGATTTTTCCACATAGCCACCAGTGAAACACTGGTGGAAAAATCAGATTTTAAATTTTTGTGTGTTGAAATTAGAGGTGGATGCTCATTTTATCAGAACAAACAATTTTACCTGAAAAAACAGCTATGCACAATCCAATAAAAACAAACTTTATATAAGACCTATTATACCAATTTATTATGAATGTTGGACTTTTCGTTAACTTTTTTTGTAAACATATTAACTCGATGCCTAAGAAAACTTTTCGTTCTTTTAAACGATTAAAGCGATTAGATTTTGCCCCTGTAAATGAGACTAAATACGGCATGGCATATACTTTAATAACACGAACAACCGGCTTTTTGAGCAGGACAGTGCTCTATTACAGGAGAACCGAGTTGAACTACATATGCAACCAATTAAAAACCAAAAATAACTTAAGGATCCTTGACTATGGATGCAATACAGGCTATTTATTAAATATTATTAATAAAAAATATCCCAGGAAAAATTTTGAGCTGTGCGGAGCAGACATTAACCCGTATGCATTGGACTATGCAAGAAATAATTACAACGAAGCCACATTTTTTGACATAAATAAAGATAACCTTGAAGGGGAAAAATTTGATATGATTATTCTCTCCCATGTGCTTGAGCATGTTAGAGAAAGAAAAAAGCTAATCAGTCAATTAAAGCAAATGTTAAACAAAAACGGCCTTCTGATAATTGCTGTGCCCCAGGAAAGGATAAGAGGAGACTGCTCAATTGTGCAGATAATCTATAATCTTTTCAGGCTGCGATTTCATAATCCCCATCTGGTTAAAATAGGATACAATAATTTGGACAAACTTTTAACAGCTAACGACCTAAAAATAAACAACTATACATACACTCATTTTCTTTATCCCTTTAAGACTAAAAAAAAAAGAGCGGATTCATGGAGCCTTGTTGCAACCTGCAAAAATAATTACGGCAATTAAAAACGCTGTGTATTTGGATAGTTAATGAAAGGCAACAATATGGTTTTTCAAAAGTGGTTCATTACTAATAATAGTTTTTTTATATGTTATTTCTGTCTTGAGGTTATAATCGAGGGAAGACTCATTTTATATTCAATATAAGATAAAACCAAAAAATCTGCGAAAATATTTATAAACATAGAAAACAATTGTCTCTTTTGATAAGTTAGAAAGTATAGAGGGAATAAAAATGGCTAAGGAAATTACGCTTAATGAATACAAGAAAGCATATAGAATGATTATCTCTGAAGAAGAGAGAAGGGGTTTTTTTATACATTTAATACATTGTATACCACCAGTCTCTGACTGGTGTAGTATGTGGTATACAATGTGCTCAGAAGGGAGCGACCCGAGCCCGAAGGGCGAGCAAGCCATCGGTCTGTGACCGATGGTGGTCGCGGACTTTTGACAGTTTATATACTTGTTAATACAATGCTTATTACAATTAATATTCTGTATTCACCTGGCGAAATCTGGTTTTTCTTTCCGCTGCTTGGCTGGGGCATAGGTCTTGTTTCCCATTATGTTGGATCAATTGCATGGATAGATTAGACTCTGAAAAAGAAAGAGGCCGAAGCAGAATACAGGGCAAGGGAAGCAAAAGATAATTAATTTTTATTTTTTCTGTACGTTTTTTCGTTAATTTTTTAAACCTGAATATATATTCTTTACCATGGGAATTGACGATATAATAAATTCGGTCAAGAAATGGGAAGAGCAGTCTGGTAAAAATAATAATATAATTGATATTGAGAAAAAACACAGGGAAATGTACCAGCGCCTGAAAGAAAACTCAAAAGAGCTTTGTGAACTTGTCAGAACAGAGTATTTTACGGTTAGAAACATAATTAGTGGATCTTATAAGACTTCTTTTACACCTACGTCTGAGGCAGGAGTCGGCGGACGGAGCCCTTCATATGAAGGCGGCTACAAAACAATTGTTGAGTTAACAGTTACGCCAAAAAAAGATATACCCATCAAAAAATTGAGATTTGAAGGAAACTGCCAAGTGCAGGGGGGAGATTATATCTTTGCTAAAATACCAAGATATAAAGAGGAAAGACTTGGCAATGGGGGTGCTTTGTTTGGGTCAGAGAATAATGTTTTTTACCATGACAGGAAATTTAAGCTGTCAGAAGATGCAATAGAAATTGGTGTTTTGTCAAGGGATGGCAGAAAAAAGGACGACAAATACAGGTCAGTTGATTACAAAAAATTTCTGGAATAGTTGATGATTTATAAGTATATACATAGAAATTTTCTAGGATAAAGTTTATGGTTCTTGCAATGTGAACTATGATACTACAATTATAAATTAGTGAGCAAAAACAACCTATTCAATATATCATTAATTATGCACATAAACTAAGAAATAATAATAATAATAACAATAAATAAGAAAAAGCCAAGGAATAAATTAACTAGTCATTTCAGGCCAGTCTGCAGTCCAGGTGATAATCTTTTGGCCCGTTACATCCCGTATGTTGTTGAACTCTTCATACGGCATCCCGCCGTCAACATTTTCAAAATGAAAGAGTCTTGTAAACATACTACCCGTAAGCTCATGGTCCATTATAACGCTCCTATATGAGCCTGTGCCTGTTGGAAAGATTGCAACACCCATATCGTTACCTTTTGGCCCATCAATTGTGTTTTCATCATATTCAGTTAAAACGAATTCATCATCTTTTACGAAGCTTGCTTTTTTAGGCTTGCCTTTTGTTTCTTCATGAACATTACCCATTTCGTCTACTACAAGATTTGTAAGGTTTAACTCGCCTGTTTCAAGGTTAAGCCTGCTTTCGTAAACAACATTTATACCCTGCTGAGCACTGATTGAGTTTTCACATACAATTGTGTCATTATTTTCTCTGCTACAGCCAGTTTCATCCATGTAACTTGGCCAGGAGCTTATCCATTGGTCGGGGTCAACATTCCTGACTTCTTCATATTTATTTGAGCCGTCTTCTATGTCAAAATGCTCTTCCAGCAAATCAGAAGCGTTGGGTTTTCTGTAATTGCTTACGATGTTGTAAATTGCGGCCTTTTCAAAATCCCATGAGCCAAAATGAGCCCACACACCGGATTTTCCAACCATATCCTCGCTTGTTATGTAATAGTTTTGGGGCGGATTTTCACAGTGCGTGTATTTTAATACTTCCTCTGCATCTTCACTTCCTATTTTTTCAGATAAAATTTCTTTTGCCTTTGCCTTGTCATGCAAGGGAATAATTTCATCAAGCAGCCTCATCGTTTCAAGCTCGGCAATCTCACGAACTTCAACCTCTTCTTTTACATGTTCAATAAGGCTTTCATAACCCCGATTTGAGCCGCAGGCAAGATACCTAAGTATGCCGATGCTTTCATCCTCGCTTTCAGTAACCATCAGTTTTCCAAGCCAGTTAGCCTCAGGACTGCTCTGTCTTGCCCCGTCAAGGGTTGCAGGCCTCTGCCCAATTGCTGCAAACCAGTGTCCAAAGTCCCACCATGAGCCAATAATTGCATCTTCATCTGCTTCCCTGTTTATTTTATCAAGTGTTTCATACCACTGGTCGTTCATTTGAGGCATCTGATTTTTTGCCAGGTGTTCTGTCACATCAAAGACTGAGCAAGTGCTTTCCCCGCATTCATAACCGCTTGCACTGAAAGGTAAAACAAATGCTATTAAAAAAACAAAAATCATTACAGGTATTACCAAAACAGATGTCATCGGGAATTTGTTTTCGCCTGAATCAGCTCCTGGATTTGCAATAACTCTGCCAAGGCGCTCTGAAAGGAATTTTACTAAAAGTCCGGCCGTAACACCAGCAGCTATGCTAAAAACAGGCACAACCAAAATTCCAAACCTAACACCATTGGTTGTTGAATAAAAAGTTGCTGTAAACCAGACCAATAAAAATATTGTATATTGTGGATTTACATCTTCACCCCTGATTGCTTTTACTACTGCATATGCAACCGCAGGCAGGAACATAAAAACAAGTAGTGAAAAATGGCTGTCAAAAGAGCCGGCAGCAACCATTGTAAGAACTGCCCAGAAAATTATTATTCCAAAAAATATCCAGTCAATAGAATTTAATTTATCCTTTTTGTAATAAAACATTGGCAATGCAAACCCTACGAAAGCAAAAATCATCAGAATTGACGAGCCCATGCTGATATTTGCCATGGCCTCTGCCGCGCTTAAAGGATTAAGCTCTGCAACCGTTCCCATAACATTAGACCAGATCTCATCAACCGTTGCAACACGCCAGTCAAGGAAAGATATTACCCTGCCAAGCTGGCTCGTGAAATGGTCAAAACCCCTGAGCAGGCCGACAAATAAAAACGATGCTATTGAAAATACACCAAGGCCTATTAGTGAATTTCTAAGCCTAAGCTCTTTTATGCCTTCTTTAAGAGTTCCCTTAAAATAGTTAAGAACCACAAGATAACCTGTATATCCAAGGGCAGTTAAAAAAACAACCCAAAGCATAAAACTCCAGCCCCCCCATGTGAAACTGAAAACCCCTATTGCAAGGCCTGAAAGAGCAGACCACATAGCGGCTTTTTTCTGGCTGTCGGCGGTTAACGCTTCAATTATAAACCATGCGGCCAATAGGGGAAATAATACATTCTGGCCTTCTGTATGTGTAAAACCCCCGGGTGTCCTGCTTAAATATGCTGGATGCAGGGCAATAAGCAAAGCTGAAAAAAACCCTGCAAAATTTCCTGCTATTTTCCTCCCTATAAAAAAAGCAGGTATCACGCAAAGAGCTGCAATAACCATAGGAACATAAAAAGTGCCGCCCATTACGCTTATATCCGGATTGAAAAAGGTTGCTGCCTGGTATACCCACGCTGACAGCAAAATATGAAAGCCCCTTGAGCCAAGTGCGGAATCCTTGGGCTCTCTTTCGTTTTCAGGATAACCTGCTCGTTGTAGATGGTCATAGTATTTATCTTTACTTTCAGCGCCGTATATATTTCCGGTTTCAAGATAGTTTTCAGTGTGCCTTAGAAAATAATATGAGTCAATACCTAATAGATAAGTATGCCCGTCCATGTTATTTTTGAACTTGCTGCGGATAGGCTCTGCCTGCTGTGCTACAAGATCTTCAATATTACCCATGCCGGGTATTCCTTCTTCAAGGAGCTTCTGCAATTCCTCATTTATTTTCTCATCCCGCTGATCAGCAGGGAGATTGGGGTATTGCTGGTCTATTTGATTTGCAACTTGACCTTCAAGCATATTCATAACGTTAGCTTCAACCATCTCATCAACCATGGGAAGGTCATCTGTATACATCCTGTAATGGACGGCAGCAAACATGCTGATTAGAATAAATGCTATTATAACAAAAACAGAAGCAATTTTTGATGCAAGAGCCCAGTTCACATTTAATGAATCTATTTTGCTTTTTATTTTATCAATGGTTTCATTAGAAGCAGATCCCTTCTTATGTTTATCTTTATGGTGCTTTGAGCCAACATTGTGGGAGCCTTTACTTTTTTCATCATGCTCCCTGTGCTTTTCGTGCTCCGCATGCCCTGTGCTTTTGTTAGAAGATCTCCTGCGTTTGCCCTTGGCCACTATTTACCCTCCATTTTACAATTTTTGAGAAAAATATCTTATTTATAAATTTTGCTAATGATTACTCAGCGACATTAATTATTGATTGATAATAACAGTTCTAATAATTGGTTAAATTGGAAAGGAAAAAATTTTTCTTTAAAAATACTGTGTATGTTTATCAGTAATGCAAACATGGAGACTACAGAATAAAAATGTATTAGTTAACTTGATTCACTTGCAGGGGAACTAAATACATACAATTGGATTTTTAATTTGATAAGTAAATGAAATTTATGGAGGAGGTTAAAAAAATGGATGAGAAAACACTTGAAGAAAAACTATATTCTGTTCTTGAAAATGTTGAAGATGTTTTGAATAAAGATGAAATGACAGAGTATGAATACAAGGATAAGATGAATGATTTACTGCTAAGGGAAGGTGTCCTTGACCAAAGAAAAGGAGTTGACTATAATGACCCAACTGCTTATATAGCAGAGAGGTTTGTGCATTTAGGAGGACCCTTTGAATTTCATATGGGGCTTAATAACTACTATGTTTCAGGCAAGGGTAAAGAAATAAAATCAAGTGAAATAAAACAGGATATAATTAACTACAAAAATGTTTATGAGCGCGCAAAAGAGTATGCGGGAAGTATTGAACTGGACGATATAACAGAAGAGGAATTAGTAAAAGATTTGAACGAGTATGTTAAAAATCAGGAAGAAATAAAGGATGTCAATGAAATAAGAAAAAACCATGTTACAAGGGAGATGGTTAATGGCATACGACTTAATACAGGATTGTTTAGTTTTTTTATGAGAAAAGAGCAGGATTACAGTAACGAATGTAGTTATGAGGACATATTGGAATCTTTTAAGAAAAACGAACCAACTTATGATGGCTTTACCCACTCACAGCTTGACACAGCTTTGGATAAGGTGAACATGCTCAAAAAATATGAGGGTTATGATAAAGATAAATTTGAAGATGCTTCATATAAAGCAAGTGATTCAAAAATAATTAATTTTTTGTTTAATTATTTAAACCTTAAAAAAGCTTGAAAAAAGGTTTTGAAAATATTAATTTATTAGATGTGTTTTATTCATTTTGTATTTAAGGCACAAATAACCAAATATAACAAAAACCCTGTCAAAAGTCCGCGACCACCATCGGTCACAGACCGATGGCTTGCTCGCCCTTCGGGCTCGGGTCGCTCCCTTCTGAGCACATTGTATACCACATACTACACCAGTCAGAGACTGGTGGTATACAATGTATTAAAAAGAGCCGTAAACGCTTGAAACAACCAGATTAATAGTAATTATTAGCAATTGACATATAAAAGATTCACAAATTATAAAAAAAGGAATTCTAAACATAATTTTATGAATAAAAAACCAAAGGTTAGTGTTTTGATGCCTGCATATAATTCACAGGATTATATAAGTGATGCGATTGAAAGTATTCTCTCACAGACATATACTGATTTTGAGTTTGTAATAATTGATGACTGCTCAACTGACGATACATGGAAGATAATAAAAAAATATGCAAAAAATGATAAAAGGATAAAGGCTTTCAAGAATGTTAAGAATTCAGGGGTTACAGTTTCACTTAATAACGGCCTTGAGAAGTGCTCAGGTGACTACATTGCACGGATGGATTCTGATGATGTGTCTCTTCCAAAAAGGCTTGAAAAGCAAGTTGAAGTTCTTGAAAATGGAAAAGCCGATGTAGTTGGCACAAATATTTATTTTATAGATGAACAGGGCAAAGTTTTTGGAAAAAGAAAATACGAGCCAGTTACTGGAAAGATAATAAAGCTTGAATCTCCTCTGGCGCATCCAACGGTTGTTTTTAAGAAGGAATTGGTTGATAAGTACGGGGGTTATGAGCCCATTTTTAATTCTGCGGAAGATTACGATTTATGGCTGAGATTTTGGCAGAATAATGCAAAAATAAAAATACTTAATAGTTATCTTTTAAAATACAGGCAACACAGGAATACCATAAAGCAGACAAGAACTAAAAAAACTATTAAAACAACAATCAGGGTTAAATTAAATGCATGGAAAAGGTATAATTTTAAGCTGGGTGTAAGAGGCTGGACAAGATTATTAATGGAGGCTGTTGTGCTGATTTTGCCAAAGGAAATTATACTCAGGATATTTTATTTTTTTAAGAAAAAAAGCAATAATTAATTAAGAGGATTCAAGAAATGACAAAGAATATATTAGTAACTGGAGGGGCTGGATACATTGGCTCCCACGCTGTCAGACGGCTGATTGAAAAAAACTATAATGTTTTTGTTTTAGACTGCCTCGAGAAGGGCACACATGGGTTTGTGCCAGAGCACGTTACATTTTATAAAGGGGATTTAAGGGATGAAAGAGTTTTAAATGAATTGTTTTCAAAGGAAAAAATTGATGCTGTAATTCATTTTGCAGGCTATATTGAAGCAGGAGAATCTGTAAAAGATCCGCTTAAGTATTATGAAAATAATGTTTGCTCCAGCATAAATTTATTAAAGTACATGCAAAAACATAATGTAAAAAAAATTGTTTTTTCTTCTTCAGCAGCAGTTTATGGCAATCCAGAGAATGTACCAATTAAGGAAGAAGATGCAAAAGTCCCGGTTAACCCTTATGGCCAGACTAAGCTTATGGTTGAGAATATCCTTAGTGACTTAAGCAGGCAGAACAAGGTGGAGTTTGTCTCCCTGAGGTATTTTAATGCGGCCGGGGCGCATTATGGTCTTGGAGAAAATCACGAGCCGGAAACCCATTTGATACCTCTTTTAATAAAGACTGCCCTTGGTAAAAGGGAAGGTTTTAAGATTTACGGGAAAGATTATGATACAAGGGACGGCACCTGTGAAAGAGATTTTGTGCATGTGCTTGACCTGGCCGAAGCCCATGTTCTTGGTTTGGAGCAACTTTTTGTTGACAAAAAAGAAGTATATTATAATGTAGGAAGCTCTTTTGGCTACACTGTCAAGGAAATAATTGAGCTTGTGGAAAAGATTACAGAAAAAAAGATTTCAGCTGAGATTGCAAAAAGAAGAGAAGGTGACCCTTCAAGATTGATAGCTGACTGCAGAAAGATAAAAGAGGAGCTTAATTGGCGCCCAAAAAAAGATATTAATGAAATAATAAAAAACGCTTATGAATGGGAGCTTAAAAAGAATTAAAATTCATTTTAAGTTTAATTAAGAATAATGTAGAAAAAACATAAATATTTTTATTCAATCAAAAGATTTGCGGGGTTTAGATTTTACCTTCTGTATATGGATAATTGACTTTTTCAAGAAATTGCCTGCATGCTTTTTGTATGTTTTCATAATGGCTTAAGTCAGGCTTAAAAAAAGATGCAAACTGCTTTAGCTCGTTTTTCATTTCCTTACTTTCGATTTCAATTTTTCTAAGAATTGTTATGTCTTCCTCTGTTGCTTTACCATGTAATATTTTCTTTTTAGTTTCATAGTAAGCATCAGAAAGGGGAAGGTCATCAATTGTTGCTTTTCTTAATTTGTTTGAGATTTCTTCAAAAGAGTCTATATTTTCAAGGGATTCGGCGATATTATCGTAGCCGTATTCTTTTTTCATGTATTCAAGTATTTTGTTTTTAAAATTAACTGCGCCATAATCAGAGATTGTTTTGTAGTATTGTTTCAATATGTTATCTGTGTCCCTGCTATTTTTATATGCATGTATAACTTGGTCGTAAATTTCTTCAATTTTTCCTTCGGCGTTTCCTAGCTCTTCTTGAATTGCATTTATTGAATATTCATTTAAGTCAGTATATGCTTGTTTTTCGCTCTCTTTAACAAGATAGTCGAGGCAGGAAAGAGTGTCTGTTTCTTTATAGAGTATTTCAGCTATCCAGCTTATATTACCAAAGGCCCCTTTTGGAAACGATAAATCATCAAGCATTTTCAGCTTCATGTCAGGGAAAATATTTTCAAGGTCTTCAATGTCAGAATTAAAATACAAAAATTTTTCAGAGTCAACATAAATCCCATTAAGATATTCACAAAAGCATTCTTCAAAAGTATTTTTTAAATCTGCAAATTCTTTATGTGTTTTTTTTAAATTAGAAAGGGATGGTTTTTGATATTTTTCTGAGTCTGTGTTATTGGGTACGAATAATACAGTCTCCCTCATAAGTCTCTTTATTACAGCATCAATGTCATTCATATAAGAGAGTGAAAACAATATGTATAAAAATGTTACTTTTTTAAAGTAGCTATTTGGTAGAGGCTGTGAGAAAGCGAAAAGATAACGGTTTTGAGTTTTGGGTTTTGAGTTATGGGTTGTAAGAATTGGTGTTTTTTGCGTAGACTGTTGGAATGCCCTGATATAATATATATATATGTTTGAAAAGCACATGACCGGTTTTTGATTATTGATGAAAGGCAAGTTTATCATATTGGGGCATCACTAAAAGACTTGGAAAAGAAGTGGTGTGCGTTTAGTAAGCTTAATAGAAGGGCTTTGCAAATCTTGGAAAAGATTTAAAGGATTTGAATTAGTTATAGTAAGAGATTCCAGACTAATAATTGAATTTTTCATATGCCTGAAAAATTTTACAGAAAATGCCCGGGAAACAATTTAAAAGATGTTTTTTCTAAAGAGTTAATGAAAGACATAAAGTCGAAGATTTATACAGTGAGAGGAAAACAGGTTATACTTGATAGGGAGCTGGCGAAACTCTATGAAGTGGAGACAAGGAGATTAAATGAAAAGTAAAAAGAAACATTGAGAGATACGTTCACTTACTTCGTGCGTTCGGTACACTTTGAATTAAATTCAAAGTGTTTCCAGAAAGATTTTTGTTTTCAATTAACAAATTCTGAGGCGGAATCGATGGTATCGCAAAATGCGATACCCTCAAGAGCTCACATGGGTGGTTTTCTTCCTTATGTTTTTACCGAGCAAGAAGTTATGAGTTATGAGTTATGAGTTTTGGGTTTTGAGTTATGGGTTGTAAGAATTGGGGTTTTTTAGATGGGGTTGTAGTGTAGGCATTAAGAATGTGGTGTTTTGATTTGGTTGGATGGATGAGTTGGATTAATTGGATTGGTTGGATGAGTTGGATTAATTGGATTGGTTGGATGGATTAAATAAGTTATAATAAGCCCTTTAAATAAGTTTCAACCATTACTGAAATTGATGAATACGCCCATTGTAAAAGTGCCATAAGGCTGAAAAAACATTGCATGATTTCATCCCTCCCGGTTGTTGGATAATGGAATAATTGAATGAGTTATTTTTATTAAATTTTAAATTGAAAGTAGAAAAGAAAAAAAAAGAAAAGGTTGTTAAACCTTTTTATTCCTCCATCATTTCGTCGAGGTCTTCTTCGTCAAGCTCTTCTTCTTCGTCAAGCTCTTCTTCGTCAAGCTCTTCTTCGTCGTCTTCTTCGTCGTCTTCTTCATCTTCTTCTTCATCACCGAATTCTTCAATGCCTTCGAAGCCGATTTCGCTTTCGCTGACGGTTGTTAGCTCCATTGTCTTGCCTTCAAGTTCTTCTGAGTATTCGTCGTAGTTCTGTAGTACTGTAGAAGCAATCCTTGTATCAGAGCCTGCTCCACCAGCAACAACCAAAGCTACGTTATCCCCGTCTTCAACAAGCTTCAAAAGAGCCATACCTTCCTCAAAGCCTTCAGTGCAGTCTTCAGGGTTACCCATCAAAGCTGCTGTTACCATGTTAGCGCAAGGACCACCGATGGTAATCATATTATCAGGCACTGAGTCTTCAGTAACATCGCTTACTTCGCTGTCGAACTTAGCAACTGTTGATGGAATCTTGTTGATTTCCTTTGAGACACCTCTTTCTGTGTCATCATCATCATCTTCAACAAGCCCAGCTTCGGTTGGAGCAATGTACGCTTCACCATACACATCACTTGCAGGGTAGCTAATTGTCATTTCTTCGTCGTCCTCACCATCATAAACAATATTTGTTCCCCTGATTGAATGGTATACTTTGTCGTCACCATTCTCATCGTAATCAATTTCTCCAAAGTGATCTTCAGTTAGATCATTTGAAAGAGTCAGCTCCTCATCGTCGCTACCTTCAATTGTTGTATCTATAACTGCAGCTTCGGCGTCTGTGTCTCCCTCAGGTGCTTCTTCCTCTTCCCAGACTACGTTAAAGTCTCCTGTTTCTTCAGGACCGGTTGCATTATCTCCATTTTCATCAACATAACCAAAGTCAGTCAGTTTCATTCCGTACTCGGTTATGACTCCTTCATCATCGTCATCAATCTTGTTGCTGGTAAGGGAAACGTTTGTTACCTTATCATCTCCATCATCATAACCAATGTTGAAGTTCACTGATGGGCCATTACTATCTATGTCAATACTGCCGATTTTATTCGTGCCAGCTCCAAACCCGAAATTATAGTCGTCCTTCTCAGTAGCTGTATCTTCAAAAGATTCTGAGGCACTTCCTTCAACTACATTGTCTTCAAGGTCAATCGTTAGTCCATCTTCATCGTCGTATGAAGCACCAACAAGTTCAACAAGGTGTGCTACTTCGTTGTCTGACACAAACCACTGAGCACCTTCAAGCTCATCATCAATTTGATCAGCAATATCATCCCACTGTTCAGTTGTTGGTTCAGTATCCGCATCCACTGTTGTATCAAGCACAGCTTCGTTGTAGGCGTTAGCTGAGTTAAAGTAGATTTGCTCATCATTGCCTTCACCTGTTCCAAAGAACACTGTATCATCTTCACCGTCTTCTACTTCTACAGCTCCAAATGGTAGCTCGACTTCATTCCCAGCCACGTTATTGAATTTTATGGTTCCTGAATTTGAGCCAAAGTCGTATTCGATATCTTCTGATTCTTCAACAACATTTGCTGCCATGTATTTGAAGTTTCCGAATACTGGGTCTACCATTTCACTTGCTTCGTCTTCGCCGAATGGAAGGTATTCACTATCATCTGGTGTATATGTGGCAGTAAAGCCTCCCCACTTGTATTCATCTTCTAATTCTTCAAGTTCAAGGCTTACATCTGAGCCTTCAACTTCTGAGCCGCCAAGTTCTACTTCGTTATCGTCGCTTAATAGAAGGGTTTCAGCACCAAAGCTGATTTCACACATTCCCTCCTCAGCAGCTCTCATGAAGATGCTGTCATGCACTCCGATTGAAAGTCCGCCTACGGTTATTGTGTCACCTTCCTCTACCCATTGGGTATCGCCGTCAACTACAATACCACACTTATCAGGGTCTTCACCACCATCGGTTACGTCCTGAAGGCCGATTTCGTACTCAACATCATCATGCTCGGTTGTTATTGTGTCTTCAGTGTCAAGCCACTCTGTCTGGTCTCCAACAAGCAATTCGATTTCTTTGCCCTCTCCGTCAAAGTTTGTAATGGTATAAGGGTTGCCCTGGATTTCAATGGTTGTTCCTTCATAGTCACTAGCGCCACCTTCAGGAGCACTACTTCCAAAATCCAGTTTATATTCATATGCAGCATTGTCGTCATTTAGCTCAAGGTAGTAGTCCGCCTCTGGTGCAGAATCGTCGTCCTGGAACATATCAAATGTATTGCTAGCATTCAATATGTTAAGCTCCTGGTCATAAGATTCTCCTTCATAGGTTCCACTTGCAAGGAGGTTTCCTAGCTGATCTGGACCTAATTCAGAATCTCTCATTTCATTTAGAGAGACACCCTTGTAGAGTTTCTGGTTGTGGTCCTCCATCTTAACACCATCTTCGACGGTTACGTCCCTGTCAGAGTCTTCATCGTCATCTTCTCCTTCCATTTCTATAGCTTCTTCGCTATAGCTTTCTGCCTGAAGGCCCATAGCTACGTTTGTCATACCAATGGTGTCAACTGAGACTGCTTCTTCGCCGACCACCAGAAGGCCGTTAAACTGTCCATCTTCTATAAACATACCTGGATAGTCTTCCAGACTAGTTGCTCCTGCACCCAAAAGGGTTGCACCCACTAATGTAGCTCCCATTCCGAGAGCTGCAATTTTTTTAATTGCTCTTTTTGCTTTCATTTTTTTTCACACCTCCATGTGAAATATTTCATATTTCTTTTCTTAGGCTACTCTGAAAGTGCATAACCTGCGCTTGGCTAACACTTTATATGCCAAAGGAATTGAATTATTTATAAAGTTTTCGGAAGACGCAAAGCAGTTTAAAGCTTTTTTTAAGGAAATTTGGCTCATGAGCCTCTGTGAATGGTAAATTTTGAAGTAATCACTTTTCAATAGATACACTACATGCAGCCCCTTTTCAAACCACTATAAACGAAAAAACCCCCCGGTATTTAAAAAAGGTCTCCAAAACCCAACCCTTCAAAAGCCCCTGCACGCTACCATTTCACATCCTTTGTCTTTCGTCCTTTAGTCGGGAACAACCAACACCAAAACCCGGCCGCTTTAACATTGTTAACCGCCAACACCACCACCCAAAACCCAGAACTCAAAACTCATGCCTCTTCAAGCCATTGTTGCAGTTTATCCAGATTTTCCTTCAAACGATTTGAATACCTTACCATTTTCCCTTATGTCTTTTTTGATTTTCTCAGGCAATGTATTGAATACAGACACATCCAACTGTAACTTCAGCTAACATTTACATAAATTGATACGTCCATGCCCCATATCAAAATATTCATCATCACAAGCATAAGCCCACTGGCTGACAATACAACTGTTGCTATTGCAATCAAGCTTTTATTTTCAATAGCCCCTAATATTCCAACTACAAGTCCTGCAAGTGAAACGGCCAAGCCGAGCGGTACAAAAAGCCAGAGTATAATACTAAACGCCCCTAAAAACAACCCCGCAGTTGATAACCTTTCATCCATTTCAAACCTCTCCCTTATCTATTATATAAAATCAACAAATAATTCTTAGAAATAAAAAACTATGCTTTTTTATGCAAAATAGCAATTTTACTGGAGAAGATTGTTTGTGCCTGTAAAGAGGGATTCTAAAAATATCGTTACTCGTGAATAGTAAAAGATATAAATAAGAAATGATTTCAGTGTTTTTATGCTGGGTTTTGGAGGATTACTTAAGAGAAATGGAACAAATCCCGATGGGTTTGAACTTGAACAGGATTACGAAAATCTTAAGAGGGTTAATCCATACTATGAAAAGTTGCCTAACTCCGCAGTAAAGGGATCAGAGCTTGATAATCTTCTTAAGGAATACGCAAAATCAAAAAAAAATATGCTTGAGCTTTCTCTGCCTGAAAGAATTGAAAAAAAGCCTACCAATGGATTTTTCTTAAGCGGGGTATATGAAACAACCCTCGAACTTGAGCCGATGATAGAAGGCACAAACACCAAAGCCTTTGAAAAGTATAATGAGCACCGATTTAAATTTGAAATGGATGACAACCGTTATACTTTTGATACAGTTGTTTTGGGAAAAACCGGAAAAAACCTCTACATTGCAAAAAAGCCCTCATTTGCAAATGAAGAGACGGTTCCATACAAAGGTTTTAAAACAAAACCACCCGCAAAACCAAAATTTAACGGCAAAGAAGTGGTTGAGCTTGGCAAAGGCGGCGTTATATTCACATCCAGGGAAAGCCATCCACGTGAGGGCAAAATCGAGGGAGGAAAGCTTTACCTGCCTGATATCAACTTAAAAAACAGCACATATATGGGAGGAGAGATTACTATACCCGAGGCGGTTGTAAAATACAAGAGTCCGGGCTGCACAATGGCAAAGTATGGGGTAGAATTTACCAAGTCAATCAAAAACCTACCACTACCAGTCACAGACTGGTAGCATGCTCGCCTACGGCTCGGGTAGGTTTTTTCGGACCCTGATTTTTCCACATAGCCACCAGTGAAACACTGGTGGAAAAATCAGATTTTAAAAACCAATATGATAAAAAAAAGCTCAATGACTTTTTGTTTGCTCTAAAAAGGGCAAATATTTACGCATAAAAAATAATGATGTTATGTCAATCAAAAACCTACCATAAATAATAGATAGGTAGGTTTTTCGGACGGTTGAAATCTTATTTCAACCCCAGTAACGCCAAATGACTGTACTGTCGCGTTACGCTGCCTGATTTTTCCACATAGCCACCAGTGAAACACTGGTGGAAAAATCAGATTCTAAAAAACAAATGGAACAAAACAGACAACAGGTACAAGTTGTGAGTCTTGGGTTTTGAGTGGGTTTAGTGCAGGTATTAATCAAAATATTTATATATCTAAAATATATTTGGGATATAGGTGGTATATATGGTTAATGCGATGATTAAGATATCTGACGAGGCAAATCAAATACTAAATATTGTTAAGGCCAAGCATAACCTTAAGGATAAGTCTGAAGCTATTGATTATGTCACAAAGGAATATGGCCAGGAGTGTCTTGAGCCTGAATTACGTCCTGAGTTTGTTGAAAAAATGAGGCAAAGACAGCAGGAGAAAACCGTTAAGGTTGATTTTAAACAATTTATGAAATAGGATGTATTCAGTTGACGCAAGGAAAAGTGTGGAGAAGATTTTTTCTAAGCTGGCAAGAAAGGATTACGGTCAGCTTGAGAAAGTTGAAAAGAAGGTTAATGAGATTATTAAAAACCCGCATCATTATAGGAATTTAAGAAGGCCCCTGCAACATCTTAAAAGAGTGCATGTTGCAAAAAGTTTTGTTCTTGTCTTTTCAGTGGATGATAATAACAAGAAGGTTATTATCGAGGATTATGACCATCATGATAATATTTACAAATAATGAACAAAACAGATATGAGCCACGAGCCACCAGTTATGAGTTATGGGTTTTGGGTTTTGAGTGTGGACTTGACGACTGAAATGAGCGAAACTTTGCAGATTCTCTGCAAAGCCAGCAAATCCTAATAAACAATCTGTTGATTTGCGCTGCTTGGCTAGTTCCGTCTGCCAAGCCAGCAACGCCAATTGACCATACTGTTGGGTTTTGTGAAAAACCCCAGTAACGCCAAATGACTGTACTGTCGCGTTACGTTGCGTTGCGCTACTTGGCTAGTTCCGTTTGCCAAGCCAGCAAATCCTAATAAACGGTCTGTTGATTTGCGCTGCTTTGCAGATTCTCTGCAAAGCCAGCAAGACCAAATGACTATACTGTTGGGTCTTGTGAAAAACCCCAGCAACGCTAAATGGTTAACGAAGTCAGCACAAGAGCAAAGCTCTTGTTGGATTAAATCAAAGAGTC
>JBMCCQ010000012.1:0-19871 GCA_048618745.1 Candidatus Nanoarchaeia archaeon | reverse complement strand
ATTCGCTCATATTGTTATTAATTGCATTAAGATTTAAAAAAGTTTCCCTAGTCCTTATACATTTGAGCCATGTAATCTCCCATCAAATCTTTCATTAGCTTCCTGCTTCCATATGCAATTTCCTTAATATCTTCTTCAGGTTTATAGCTCTCATTTTTGAGTATCTCGTTATAAATCTCCCCTGCCCTGTACATACTTTCTGTGCTTCTGTCCTCGTCTTCAACAATACCCCTTAACTCATCATAAAGCCCTGAAACCCTGTAAACGCCATCGGCAGACTCTTCCTGCTGCTCAGCCTCTTCTGAAGACCGGGCCGTTTCCTCAAGAAGGCTAAGCTCCGGAGAAGGCCTCTCAGACTCTTCAGGCGGTGGCTCAAATGATTCCTCAAGACTTATCTCCTCTGCAGCTTCCTGTTTTAGTGCTTCCCGCTCTTCCTCTTCCTTTTTTCTCTCCTCTTCAAGCTTTTCAAGTACTTCAAGCCTTGTTTCAGGAGGGAATTTTTTCAGCTCCTCCTTCAGTTCATCAGAAGAAAGCTTCAAAAGCTTTTCAAGTCTGGATTCTTCCATTTTGCTTACCAGGCAAGCATACCATTATTTTTTTTGAAGTTTTTATAGGTCTGCCAGAGCGCCCCCTTAGCAACTTTTGCAGCCACATCCTTCTCATAATCAAGTTTTACTTTAGAAACCTTGCTGTTTGTCCCGGAGCCCGCATTCTTGAGTGGGTCAAAAAAGAGCTCCTTAAAACCATAACCTAATGCCACAAATGGGTCTTTCTTTTTATACTTTTGGAGTTTAGTTTCCTTTGGCTCTTCCTTTGGTTTTGGATAATCAAGATCCTCAGTTTCTCCCGCCTCCTTTAAATACCGATCCAGTTCCTCACCAAGCGACTCCATTGCAGCTTTAATACTTCCGTCTACCTGTCCAAGCATTTCCATTTCTTCCTGCTCTCTTAACCTAGTATAATTGTCAATCTTTTCCTTTGGCCAAGCATAAGCTCTTAGTACAACTTCCACCATCCCAACATGTAAAGGACCACGCTGATATTCATGATGATAATTCATGGCAGGTTTTGAGCGATATCTCATACTAACAAGAACAACTGAATATATATTCTCATTTTTTTTTACTTCCTTTGCAAAATCAAATTTGGAAGGAAGCTTATAAAATAAATTCTCCACCTCAATGATGCTTCCCTCAAATGCCGAAACCAAATCAGAGCTTTTAGTCCTGTCTGCCATAGTAAGCCGCTTCATATTCCGCAGATATGGTTTTAACCATGAATTATAAAGCTTAATAACATTAAAATGCTGCCGCAGATATTTTAGAGTAAACCTTCTCCTGTTTCTAAGTTCATAATAGGTAGTTTCCTTCCACTGCATAAAATTCCTGAGCTTTCTTTTAAGAACCTCTTTTACCTTTCTGTTAAACTCTAAACGTTCAACCTCCTGGTCAACATCCGAAACTGAATAGGGATGAACACTAAAAAACAAATCCGGAAGCGTTGCAAACTGAAGCTCTTTGGCCATTCCATATACAGAAGCAGGGTTCTTTTGCCCCTGCTCTACCTGGTCAATCCAAATCCCTTTTAATACAATTTCTGCACTCTGCCTGCTTTTTGAATCCTCCTTATAACTGTCTTCATAATACCCAATTCTTTCATCTATTATCCTAAGCTCTCTTATTATCTGGAATAGCTCCTTTACAAGTTTTCCAATCGTTGCCAAATACATTGAAACCTTTTCCTGTTGCATGCCAAGCCTTTGCTGAGCACTCCCAAAAAAAGATGATTGCTCGGAAGCTGCAAAAACATCGTTTATCTTAATTACCTCAGGAAATCCTTCATTAACATGAACGTAATCCCTCAACCAGAAATATACCTCTTCAGCCGACTTATTAAAGTCCTCAAGAATTAGTCTGTAACTATGAACTGGCTGCGGATAACCTGTGTTTTTTTTGACTGCCTGACCCTTGTTATCTCTTGCAGCCTCAATTTCTTCTTCTCCCACATCTTTGAGAAAATCTTCCATGCGATTATGTTTGTTATCATCCCCCATATAAATATAAATATTTGTTGCGCAATTTATATTATTTTCGTTTTCCAAACCAGAATACTGCCGTAAAGCCTGTAACAACAACCAATTCTGAGTCTGTTTTTTCAGCAATATCTGTCCCCTGCTCTTTAACAGATCTTTGAGAAACCGCACTTCTAAGAAACTTTATTTTAATTAACTTCTTCTTTTTCAAATGCTTTTTAATTTCACTGATAAGAGATTCAGAAATCCCTGCTTTTCCCACTCTAACTACGGGCTCTAGGTTTTTTGCCTTCTTTTTTAATTCTTTATGATCCATTTTAATGCCGCATAACTAGTGCTGCATTGTCTCCAGCTGTTGCCTTAATTTATGTCCCACAAACTCTCCCTTAAAGTAATCAACCCTTGCAGCAATAGCTATTTTATCTGCCAGGTGCCTTGCAGCTTTTCCTTTTTGTTTTGCCTGGGCAACATAAGGGTGCTGAATCAGAAGACCATGTTTTGGAGACCTCGCTCCGGTTCTCAGGTGCCTGAAAAGTGCTTTCTCAGCCCCCAGTAGCTGAATTTTTGAAGCAGTCATACTAGCGAGATTTTTAAGAGAGCCCGCATGCTCAAGTAACTGCGCACCTACAAGTGCTCCAGTTAGTTCAAAAACATTAGGACACACTGCACTCATTTTTTTTTCCAGATAACCCTTTTGGCTTTCAATCAACTTAAACATATTATCCACAAGCCTGGCAAGCTCAAGCATTTGCTCAACATCTTTGTTTGCAAAATCAGGGCCCATTGAGCCTTCCACGCCCAACTCCTTCAATAGTTTCTCCTTCTTTTTTAAAAGAACCTGTTGCACAAATTGCTGATTATCCTGTATATAATGCACAACTTCAGGAGTATAATGGCCGTACCACTCCCTGAGTCTTTTGCAAAGTACATTGGAGTTTCTGCCAAGCTCATTAAGACAATTAATTGACTGAATAATCAGGTGTTCTTCATTCACAGCGTCTTTGATTTTGGCCTTGGTTTCTTTTAAGTTCTTTTTATAAAGGTAGTTTAATTCTGATTTTCTGCTCATAGAAGAGTAGAAAAGAGTCTTGTTTAAATTTGTTGCGCTCCAATCATATTATTCTCAGGGTAATCCAAACCACATTTCCACACGTTATATTAAAACCAATAGTTAATACATTAATAAACTATAAAAATGTTGAGTAAAATAAAACAATAAACAGTAATCAGGAAGTCGCTTTATGTTAAAAACAGCAAATGTTTTAACCGAACAAAACCTTGAAAAGAAGTTCTTGAGAAACAAAATTATTCATACCCATCTGAATTCACGACATCCTGTTTGCCGGGATTACGAGTTGCAGATATGTAATTTGCAAAGATATAGTAAAACGCAATCAAAAAATACAAAAGAGGTTGAAAATGAGCGCACACCATTTGTTAAATGAAGAGGAAATGAAAAACCAATGTATTTATTGTGGAAAGGAACTGGAAAAAAGCAAATGGGAAAGCCTGAATTACACTAACAGGCATTATAAGCTAAACGAATGCCCTCACTGCCACAAAACAGCAAAAGTTGAGGTAGGCTTTGAAGGCTCCGGCCATGATTCATGGGGAAAACCCTTCAAAAGCAAAAGAAAAAAAACAAAGGGCAGTATAAATGTCATTGAAAGCCCTCTTGAAAAAGCCATTAAAGAAAATTAAATTTATCTTATCATTTTTTCTCGGATAATAAATAGACTTGGTTTGAAGACATTTCAGAGACTTAAGCAAAGAAGTTCCGGAAATTCAAAAAGCTTATTAAATATCATACATATATATTTACACTAATTATAAAAAAGTCAAAAGACCGTTACCATGTTTTGTCATACCCATTTTTTAGCAGGCCTCCTAGTAGGGGTAATTGGTTATAATTCAGGATACATTCATTTATGGGACACCCTGATTATTGCTATACTCACAACGCTTATGGATATAGACCATTTTATTATTTTCTGGTTAAAAAAAAAGAGTTTTAGTTTAAAGAAATTTTTAAGCACGGTAGCATCTGAAAGGGAAGAAACCTATAGATCCTTTATTCACAAAAAGTTTTTTGCCTTATTAATACTATTAATTACAATTGCTATCTTATTTTTCAACAAAAGGCTTGCCTTCATCTTGGGAGGTATATATTTTACCCACATATTTCTTGATATTATTTCAAAATTTAAAATCAGGGTAAACAAATATCACATTATAAGATTTATGGGACTGAGTGCAAGCTGGTCGTGGTTTGAAAATTTTACATTGCTGATAATTTTGCTGGGGTTAATTTTTGGCTTCCTTTGAAGCACCGATAAGAGTCCCTTTAAAATCCTTTCCATTTATACAGTTTTCAAGATTTTCCAAATCTTTGCCGTTAATGATTACTACACTTATGTTGTTTTCTTTTGCAAGTTGACTTGCAACCGGGTCAAAGGGAACATTTTTGCCGGGCTTCCATTCTGTGCCGGTAATCTCAAGGAATTCTTCCCAACTAACATTATCCAATGGAGAGGCCCCAGAGTTTTCTTTTGGGTCTGAGTCATACACCACATCAATATTTGTCATATTGACAACAGACTCCGCATTGAATTTTATTCCCAGCATAACTGCAACCTTATCTGAAGAATTGCCTGGCTTGTAGCCTGAAGCAACAATTATTCTTTTATCTGTATGAATTTCCTTAGTTGGATCTGAGACAATATACTCATACGCCTCCTCTTCAAAGAGCAACCTTACAAGCTCAGCATTAATTTTTGTTGCTGCAATTCCCATTTTATCAAGCTCATAATCAGCAGGAGAGCATATAGTTTTTGCCGCGTCGTTATATTTCCTGCATAAAGCCCCTCCGCCTGTAACAATTATCACTCTATAACCATCCAGCCGCCTTACAAACTTTCTGAATTTTTTAAGAAAATCTGTATCAATCTCTCCTGGCACAATTAATGAGCCCCCTAGGGAAAAAACTATAGTTTTCATCTTAATCTTTTAAAAGCAGTTCAGCAATACTTGCAAACGCGGGCCTTGAAATGAACACGCCAACGGTGATTCCAAGGATGGTTGTAAACGCAAAACCCCTAAGAAGTCCTGCGCCTGCACTAAAGAGTACAAGCATCGCAGCAAGGGTTGTGAAAAAGGCTGCAAAAATAACAAAAAATGCCCTTTGTACTCTTTCCTTCCATGATAGCGCATCAAGTTTTCCTCGGCGGATCTCATCTAGTATAACAATCTGATCGTCAACACCTGTCCCTACAGCAATAATAATCCCTGCAATCGCGGCCATATCAATATTCCATCCAGTACCTGCAGCGATACCCAAGATCATAATAACCTCAGAAATCATGGTAATTGCTACAGGTATACCTACTTTCAGATCCCTGTACCTTATCAATACGAAAGCAACAACACCAAGGATTGCTGCCAATCCGACCATTATGGCGTTATCCAAGAACTTTTCACCTAAAGTGGGCGAGATGCTGTCTGTTTTTACAATATCAAGCTTAACAGGAAGGCTTCCTGTTTCAAGATAAGTCTGCAATTTAACCATGTTTTCCTCACTGTTCTTTTTTGCCTCTTCATATGTCCTTCCTTCGCCAGGTCCTGAGATAGAGAAGGTTGTTTCTTTAAGTCCCTGGAGTCCGGCACTAACTCTCAATTCATCTACCAATGCATTGTCCAGGTAAAGCTTAAGAGGGTCGTCAAGGTACTGCTCTCCATTTTCAGTAACCACATCCAGCTCTTTAGTAATTTCTGCCTGTCTTTGTGCAGCTTCAGGGCTTATCGTAACTTCAAACATGAACTGGCACATCCAATTTCCTTCCTCTGTTTCCTGGCATGGCTGCTGTGGATTTTCAATATAGCTGCAGCCTGTTGTTCTGCAGACACTTTTAATATCATTTCCTGAAAATACACTTTCATTGCCTATTTTTGCCTCGAACTTCCCCTGGCTTTCAACTAGCTCCTTTACTTCGTCTTCATTTGCTCCGGCAATTTCAACAGAAATAAGTGTTTCTTCACTGAAAAGGCCTTTTTGGACAGGCCTTACTACAATATCACTTAAACCATAAACATTCAGCCTTTCCTTAAGATTATTAATTATTAAATCAACCTCTTCTTCAGATAACTGTCTCTCAGGCTCCAAAAGAACACGAGTGCCACCCATCAAGTCAAGACCTTTTTTAAGATTAGTTGAAGGCGCATCATAAACATTTAATCCAAGAGGTTTCGGACCAATCAACTCCTTTTTAATTTTTGGAACTTCCTTCTCCCTCGTTACAGTTTTATTAACCAATTTGGTAGTACCATTAATAGTTTCATTTGCCTCAACAACTTCCTCTACTTCCCTGATTTCAGTTTCATTTAGCTCAGTAATATTATACTCGGGTTCAACCTGCATAGAATAATCCTTTTCATGTTTATAAAATAAGGAAGGGAATTGGTTATCCTGGCTTTTGAAACTGGATTTTGTTTTTATAACTACTGAGTCATTAACGTCAAGCTCATTAATTACTCCCACATAATCCTCTTCATTCTTTATTTTTATCCCGTTAATCTCTGTAATCACCTCCCTGAAAAGTGGCTTGGTGTTTGCTTCAGGTGAGTACATGTCAGCATTATAAGCTGTACTGTTTGTATCAACATGACGTACTGCAACCCCCTCTGCTGTAGAAAAAAGATATGGCTTAATAAGTAATACAGAAAGAACTACAGCCACTACCAATATTATTATTTTCCAGTTTGTAAATATCTTTTTTGCATTCATTCTATTCCCTTCTTTTCAACATACCATCTCAGCAGACCCACATTCTGAAACCATGTATTTATTAAATCAACGACAAGTCCAATTAAAACAATAGTCATAATCTGGATTAAAACCTCAGACTGTGATGCAATTATTGCAATAGTTAAGGCTATAATTGTTGAAAAACTCATTGTTAGGCCTGTTTTTGCAGCGCCAATAACCCTTTCAAATACATCTCCTTTTTTATCCCTTAAAACTCTGGTAGTAAGAAGAATATCCGTATCAATTGAATATCCTATAAGCATTAAAAAACCTGCAAGGCCTGCAGTTGAAAGCCTGATATCCAAAACATTCGCAATTGCCAATGTGACTACTATATCTGAAAATGCACTTATTATAACAGCGATTGAAGGAATGAATGTCCTAAAATAAGCAAAAACAACAACACCCATTAGCAGAAAAGCAAACAGCATTGCCTTAATTGTCTGAACAAAAAAGCTCTGCCCGAGCGTTGGCCCCATCAAATCAATATTCATAGAACTCTCTTCCACACCCGTTATCTCCACAAGTTTGTCAACAAACTCCTCTCTTTGAGAATCCTCTACCACATTTGCTTCAATTATAAAGCCGCTAAGCCCGCCTGCTGGTGAAGATAATCCCCTTACATTTACATCAGTTTCACTAAAACTTTCCCTGATTTTTTGCTCAAATGAATTGGGATCCAGCTCAGTCTCCTCTAGGGGAATTGTTGCAGTAAGGCCGCCTTCCAGGCTAACACCTTTTTTCATAAAATCCCCTGTTGTTGCATCCTGGTAGCCAATCTGAATAAAGGCAAGAAGTAACAATATAAAAGGCAACACCATTAAAAACTTATATTTCCTGTCATAAAAATTCAAAAGCCAGTTGCCCCTGTCCTTTTTACTAGCCGTTGTTGGAGCTTCTTTAGTAACAGTCGGCTCTTTTTTTGTCTTTTTTTGCGTCTTTTTACGCCTAAGCTGTCTTTTCCCCATTGGAGCATTGGAACTTTTGATTTGTTTTTAAATGTTTTGCCCCGCAAAGAAAATAATAGTTATAAATCAACCACATGCTCAAGCTCTGCAGTGCTTTTTTGGGAAAGCTCCTCATATTCAACATTCTCTGCTTTAGTAACACACGCGATATCATGCTTTACCTTTTCAAATTCTGAAAAAGGGATTTTTCCCTTAATTAAAAGCCTTTTTAATGGAGTTTTAAGAGATACATTCTGCTCAGATTTGACTTTCCTTGCTACATCTGCCGCATATTTTACTACCTCGCCGGTTTTCTCTGCCTCTCCATCAATCAATTCTGCATCTACACTAGGCCAATCAGAAAGATGTATACTTTTTTTGTTCTCCTTTGAAGCAAAATAAAGATGATATATCTCCTCAGTTATATGCGGCATGATTGGGGCAAATAACTTTAGGGAAACAAGCACAGCATTATAAAGAGTGTATCTTGCCGACATAACATTCTCTTTATCATAATCATCCTGATTATAAAGCCTGTGTTTAATAAATTCTAAATAATTATCACATAAATCATGCCAAAAGAAATAATCCACCATAGATTTGGTTTTCGAAAACTCATATTTTTTAAAGGAATCCGTCGACTCTTTAATCATTCTGTTCATTTTTGAAAGCAGCCATAAATCCGTTGCCTGAAAGTGTTCGGGCCGCCTAATTTTGTGTTCATAAAGATTCATTATAGCAAACTTTGAGGCATTCCATAGTTTTGTGATTGTTTTATTACCTGTAACCAAATCCTTCTCCTGAAAAGGCAAATCATCTCCCAGTTTTGAAGCAGCCGCCCAGTATCTCAATGAATCAGCACAATATTTTTCCATCATTTCGTGCGGATCCACTACATTACCAAGACTCTTTGACATCTTTTTACCATGAGGGTCAAGCGCATGCCCAGAAATAACAACATCATGCCAGGGGTTTACCCCATAATGAAACCTCGACTTTACGACCGTATTAAAAAGCCAGAAAGTGATAATATCATGCGCCTGGGGTCTTAAATTCATTGGAAATAAATTATTGTAAGATGGTGTATCTTTAACAAGCTCTATTGCCAGTTGTGGGGTAAGAGAGCTTGTAGCCCATGTATCAAGAACATCCTTTTCCCCTACCAAATTTGTGGAATCACATTTAGGACATTTTTTAAGAGGAGGCTCGTCATTAAGAGGGTCCACTGGCAAATCTTTCTCTTCTGCTGGGATTACCTCTTCACATTCCCCGCAATACCAGACAGGGATTGGAACCCCGTGGAATCTTTGCCGGGAAATCAGCCAATCCCATTGCAGCCCGTTAACCCAGTGTTCATACCTGCTTTTCATATGACGAGGGAACCAATGAAGCTCCTCACCCCATTTTAGCATCTCATCCTTTAAGTCCAGATACTTGATAAACCATTGTTTACTATGAATTATCTCAATCTGCTTTTTACATCTTTCATGAATTTTCACACTATGTTTTATTGGCTTTCTCTCAACAAGCAGATTATTCTGCTGCAAATCTTTTACAATTTCCTCCCTTGCATCCTTCAATGACAATCCAGCATATTTGCCGGCAATATCAGTCATTTTGCCATTTAGCGTGACTGCACTTTTTAAAGGCAGATTATAAGCAAAATACCATTCCATATCAGTCTGGTCACCAAAAGTACAGCACATTACAAGTCCTGTGCCTTTCTCCATATCAACCCTGTCATCAGCAATTACAGGAATTTCAAATTCAAACAAAGGCACTTTAGCCTTCTTTCCCTCAAAGTCGTGGTATCTCTCATCTTTTGGATGATAAAAGACTGCTACACAGGCAGGAAGAAGCTCAGGCCTTGTTGTTCCAATAATTACATCTTCTCCATCAATCTGAAAGATAATATCATTAAAATATGAGTCAAATTCAGCATCTTCACACTCCACCTGAGAGACTGCAGTCTGACACTCCGGGCAAAAAAGAGAAGGCGCATCTTTGCGATATTCTCTCCCTTGTTTATAAAGGTCCAAAAATGATTTTTGAGAAATTCTCCTGGACTGGTCATCTATTGTAGAATAAAAAAGACCAAAGTCACAACTAACACCAAGGTCTTTCCAATCCTTAACAAATTCAGGCCGAAATTTATCCAGAGTTTCATTGCACAATTTTGTAAACTCACTTCTATCCATATCAGTTGATTTAATGTTCTGCTCTTTTTCCACAAACCGCTCGGAAGCAATTCCGTTATCATCTGTACCAAAAGGAAAAAAGACGTTTTTCCCCCGCATCCTCTGAAATCTTGCAATAAAATCATTCTGGGCATAAGAAAACGCATGCCCTATGTGCATTTTACCAGACATTGTCGGTGGAGGAGTATCAATAGAGTATATTTTCTCTTTTTTCTCTGCATTAAATTTGTAAAGACCTTCTTTCTCCCAGTAAGAACGCCACTTCTTTTCAGATTCTTTTGGGTCGTATTTCTTAGGTAAACTTATTTTTTCCATAATAATAAAGGAAGAGACAGATTATTTTTAAAAGTTTCACTTGAAATATCCTTTCTCATGAAGAAACTTTCCAATAAAGGCTCCTGCCGCAAAAAAAAGAAGACACATAAGGACAATACCCCTCTGTCTTATTTCAACGCCCAAAAAATAGCCCACCAAAAAGAAAATTACAATCATGTAAAAAGGGAATCCAATCTCTGTACGCCTCAGGTAATAAATTCTTCCAACAAAAACTCCGCACAAAAATATCACGATATAAGTAATAATCGCAGCATCAGAAATTGCAGAAAGCACGAGCCCAACTATTAAAAGCATAAGGCTAACCCATTCAGCCCAGTGCTCTGTACTCATTTTTGCTTTCTTTTTCTTAAACATTTTTCTCCACATATATCATAAACAAAAACCAGCATATTACCCCGATTAAGAGCGAAAGGATCCACGATTCAACATTCACCAACAACAGTAAAAAATATGCAAGACCTGTTGAAAATATAAACACATAGGTTAACCGTGACATAAAAAACAGATGGATTCCATCCATCCGTGGGATTGGAAGCAATGAATAAAGCATTATCCAGAAATTAACATTTCTGAAATAATCAAAAAACTCGGGCATAATCCCAAGCTGGGATGCAAACATAACACCTATAGTTCCAAGCACAAGGTTCGCAGCCGGCCCGCTTGCTGCAATCATTCCTCTTGCAACCACATTTTCACCGTGCCTGAACTTTCCAATCCGCAGAATTGTCATATGGTAAAGCACCATCCCCCCCGGCAAAAGAACATAAAGGTTTCCTTTAGAAAGCAGCGCAATAATTATTGTAACTATAAGACCTGTTGGCCAGCCCCGGAATTCTGAAGTAAATCCCTGCTGCAAAGCGAAAATTTTCTGTACAGATACATGGACTATCATTGCTATTGCAACGAATACCAAAGAAGTTATTAAATGCCCAAGCCAGGCCCCAAGAACAAAAGAATCCCTGCCGTCGTTAAAACCAAATGCAAATCCAAGTACAATAACTGCAAGCAATAGATCTTGTTTTTCTCTTCTGCTGAATCCAAAAAATTCCTTAACTCTAAACCATAATTCTCCCATTAAAAAATAATACCCTTAAATACTTTAAATAAATTTTGCTTTATCTTGGAGATTTTATCATTTTTTAATAATATGATGTATAATTAAGGTTATTGGCCCCCATAAACCCAAACTATGTTCTAATCACTATGCAAGCTTTCTCCAAAGATAAAAGAAATTGCCAAGCAAAATTAATCCCCCGACGGTCATAAGATTATACCCGACTACGCTTATGTTTGTAAGCATAACGCTGCATGGAAGGTTAAACACATTAGTATAATCAAGGTCATAATCTTGACAAACAGGAGAATCGGCAAACTCACCTGTACAACAGTTTCCTGCATAAACGCAAAAACCCTGGCCAAGACCAAAAGTTATCATAAAAATTAGCATGGCAACCCATATTCCTTTTCCGGTTGCCCGCAGTAAATAAATAGCTGCAATTGCTCCCATTAAATTTGCTAACATTGAATTAACAATTACAGTGGTTAATAACACTTGTAGAACATCGTTATTAAACATGAAAAGTCCTACAGCAAGAACTACAATAATTACAAGGTTAATTATAAGAAAATTTTTTGCTGAAATCCATTTAGGCTTGTTTATTCCAAAATCTTCAGCTAATCTTGCAGTACCCATAACTAATAAGATTGTTCCGGACATAAATAAAATACTGGTGATAACACGCCCTACATAAATATCAGTAAGTGTAAATATGCTTTGCAGAGTTGTCCAAAAGAAAAAGGCCCCGCCTGCGAGTGAAAAAAAGAGCCATCCTTTTGTTGCCCCTTTTGTCGCCTTTAACATACTGTAAGAGAATAACCCTTACCCAATGCCTACAAGAATTCCAAACACCCAGAATATAAGCGCTTCTGAACCCATAATAATAGATTTGCCATGTCAATTCTTAAAAATATATTCAAAATATAATGTATTTTTTAAAAGAGATACATTCTTCTCTGCCAAACAATTACAAATAAACACACCAATTTACCCAAAAAGCTATCTCTTTTTTATTTATTAATAAATTCATTAATAGAAAAATATGAAAAAAGAATATTTACTCTTTTTAGTTTATAGAGGGATTATCCTACCAACTAAAAAGCGCCACATTAAAATGTAACTTCCATATAAGAATCTCATCAGCAAATCCTGGGAATAAGTCTGCCCTGCGGAACATGCATTGTCCTCTTGCCAAGTTCAGTCTGCAACACAACCTTTTTTGTAGAAGTAACCTCACCAATTATGGAAGCTTCATTATTAAACCTCTTCAACTTATTTACAACCTTTTCTGAATTCTCTTTTGAACAAATGCAAACAAAAACGCCCTCACAAGCCAGCTGATACACATCCAGCCCAAGAATTTCAGTTACAACCCTGACCTCTTTTTTTATAGGGATCTTATTTTCATAAATCAGCATACCTCTATTATTATATTCTGATATTTCATTTAATACAGCAGCAACCCCCCCTCTGGTCGGGTCCCTTGCCTGTTTAATTAACCCCCTTACACTTGAAAATTCTTTAACAAGCGGTTTTGAGTCTGTAACGATCTCTGTTTCATAATCAAACCTTTTTGAGAGAAGAGCAACAGCGTGCTCTCCAATACCTCCGGAAATAATAATCTTGTCTCCTGCTTCAGCTTCTTTATCCAGCAGTTTATCATTATCTGCAAACCCAACCCCTGAAGTATTTATTACAATCTCCTGCAAAGTATTTTTTTCAACAACCTTGGTATCCCCGGTAACAACAGGGATACTAGTTTCTTCAGATAACCTGCCAATGGTTTTTATTATTTTATCCAGTTTTTTTCTTGAAAACCCTTCTTCAATAATCAGCCCAAGACTAAGACCAGAAACTTGCGCCCCCATCATCAATAAATCATTCACAGTTCCTGAAAATGCCAGGTCTCCAATATCCCCGCCTGGGAAAAATAAGGGCGAAACAGTGAAGGAGTCGGTTGTAAAAACAAGATTATTATCATTTCCCAGAGGAAGAACAGAAGCATCGTTATCTGTATTTTTCCAGTTTACGCTTTCAGGAAACCTTTTTTTAATATCATCAATAAACTTTTGCATTTCTTTGCCGCCACTTCCATGGTTGAGTGTGACATTTTCTGTCATAATAAAACATTAAGAAAATACAATATAAAAATATTTGCAAAATTATTCTTTAGAGTATCTGTAATAATTTTTACACGCCCCTTCGCTACTGACCATACAAGCCCCTTGGGGATACTCAGGGCTGCATGCTTTCCCAAATAAGGGACAATCAACAGGATTTATCAGCCCTTTAAGAATATCTGCACATCTGCATTCACCATTTTCTTTTGTGGGAATTTCTTTTATATATTCTGAATAAAGGTATTTTGCATTCAAGGACTCATTTTTTACCTCAAGCCCCGATGAAGGTATTAACCCCAAACCACGCCAGTGAGAGCCTTTTATATCAAAATTACGAGCCACTATCTCTTTTGCCTTTTTATTACCCCCCTCATTTACCGCCTCTGGATATGTATTAACCACCTCATTTTTTCCATTAAGGGTAAGATTTAATAGCGCATATACACCCCTCAAAATATGCTCCGCTTCAAAGCCGCAGACAGCC
This sequence comes from Candidatus Nanoarchaeia archaeon, assembly GCA_048618745.1. Lineage (GTDB taxonomy): Archaea > Nanobdellota > Nanobdellia > Woesearchaeales > DSVV01 > CAZBGG01. The sequence continues at coordinate 5,896 of JBMCCQ010000012.1, read as the reverse complement.
TGTGGCACTTTTAAAGCCCTATACTGCTCAATTCCACTTATCACAGAAACATGACCTGGCAGAATAAAACCATCAATTGCCACTTGACCACTAAGTAATGCCTCCATTGCAGGAACAATTAATTTATGAGCAGAATAAACAGGGACATTATTCTCAAGAAGAAAGGCGCTCATAGGTGTGGTTGTTTCAAAACCGATTCCAAAAAAAAATATTTCCGGATGTTTATTTTGCAGGGACAATACCTCTTTTGTTGAATATACCATGTGCACAGGTGCACCCCTTGACCTTGCCTCATCAAGAGACATTTTTGTACCAGGCACCCTTAACATATCCCCGTATGTTGCCACAGGCTTTCCTTGCAGTGCGAGTTCTATAACAGCATCCACATCTTCCTGGCTTGTTACACATACAGGACAACCCGGCCCGGAGATTAAATTCACATTTGAAGGAAGGAGTTGTTTAATTCCATACCTCATAATTGTATTAGTATGCCCGCCGCAAACCTCCATCAGATTAATGTTTTTATCTATTTGAAAAGCCCGTTGCCTAATTCCATGTAAGATTTCAGATTTATCCATATGCAGGTTTTGTGACCAGTAAGAATTATTCATTTTGTGCATTAACTAGGTTATTAACCTCTCTGAGGTTTTCCATTGCTGATTTTTCATCCATAACTTCAATTGCAAACCCTGCGTGTATAAGCACATAATCCCCAACCTTAGCATCCACAAAATCAAGCTGCACTTCTCTTTTAACACCGCCATAATCAACCCGGCCGGTATTTTTATCCAAAATTTCAAGAACTTTAGCAGGGATTGCAAGACACATCAAAGAAAGCATAACAAGAAGATATTTAAATAATTTTGGCAATTAAGTCAATATGATAAGGATTGCTGTAATAGGATACGGTAGTAAAATAAGAAATGATGATGCAGCAGGGTTAAGAGTTGTGGATATTTTAAAGAAAAGGCTCAAATCTTATCAGAATGTTGAATTTTTTTACGGCTTTAACAATATTGACTTGCTTGGCAGGTTTGATGAATTTGACAGGTTCTATATAATTGACTGTGCCTTTATAAATAAAGAACCTGGTAAATTTTTAAGAGGGAACATAGAAGAAATTAATTTTACTGATGACTCAATGAACAGCCACACGACTAATTTTACATCATTAGTTAAAGATGCTAAAGACATGGGTATTGCAATGCCTGAGATATTTTTTTACTTAATCCAGCCAAAAAATACAGAGATTGGCGAAAGGATGGATAAAGAAGTGCAAAGGGGATTAAAAGGTATTGTAAAAGCAATAGAGACAGAAATTAAGGAAGAGAAGGGTTAGGTTTTTTATTATAATAAAATTTAACCAAGCTTAATTGAAAAATCAGCAGAGCTCTGCACCTCAAGTATCTCTTTTAAGCCCTTCCTGTGTCCTGCCCCCACAACAACAACCATTTTATTAATATCATCTCTTTGCATTATCCTCATTATTTTTTTTGCCATATAAATATTTCTTTTGTAAACAAGAACGTCATAAACATTTGGATATCTTTTTTTCATATGCTGAATCATCTTTTCAACAATTTCTTCAGTAGGGATAGTTGAAAGGTCAAATCTTTCAAGCCCCATTCGCTTTAGTTCGCCTTTTGGATTAAAAACACCCCTTAATAAATCCCAAAAAAACCTCCCAATCTCTCTTTTGCTTAAATTTTTTGAAAACTTAGAAAGAGTTATGTTAATATTCTGGTCAATTAGTGCCACTTTAGCATTATTCTTTTTGGCAATATTTATTGACTCGAGCATATCAACCCCGGGTGTCGTGCCAACATATTTAGCAAGTTTTTTCATCCCCAGACTTCCAATTAGAGCAAAAATAAACCCTTTAACCCCAATCTTGCGTATGTACGAAAGCCCGGGCCTTGCCCTATTCTGCTGCTCCTGGACAAGCCCCCTGTACCTGGACATGTCAAGCTCAACACCAACAACTTCAGGGAGATTCTCCTCCACAATTTTTTTAACAGTAACTATACTCTGCTTTGCAATATGCGATGTTCCCACGATAAATACTTCCTTTGTCATTGTCTGGTTGAAATAAGAGAGAATATATAAAACCATTTGTAAAAAGCAACCGCTCTGACATAGAAACATTTAAATAGTTCAATAGATTTGTGGTAATAATACCCTTTTTAATAAATTAGTGGGAGGGATAAAAAAATGCTCAACATGAAAAGAATTACTGAAACTTATGATATGAAAGTATTTACTGATTCAGGAGAATACTTTGGCGATGTGGAAGAGATCATCCTTACGCACAACAAGATTTTTGGCTGGCGGGTTCGTTCAACAAAGAATTCATACTTAAACAGGATTCTTGGAAGCGCTAAAGGAGTAATTGTTCCCCATCAGCTTGTAAAAAGCATTGGAGATATTATGATCATCTCAAAGGCTGCTGTTCCATCATATAATCCTGATGAAGAGTAAATTTTATTTCTTTTTCTAAAGAATTATTCTTTATTTTCCTGCAAATGCATAATCGCAGAAGCCAAATCTCCCCTGTTTGCTTCTATTGATTCAATAGCCTTTTCCCTGTCCACTCCAGTCTGCTCAACTACTGTCTGGATATCATCTTCGTTGATTTCCGGCTCATTTGAAATTTCTCTTTCAGTTGCTTCTCCTACCACTTGATACGTCTCCTGACCCATCATATTTACTTTTGAGACCTGTGCAGGTGAGATAACTATCTCCTTGTCAGGACATTTAATAATAACCTCTGAGGCATCAATTTCTTCCTGCTTCATGCCCATCTTTTTCATTGCTTGCTTCATTTGTCGTTGGTTCATTCCCGGAATCATTTTTTACCCCATTGAATGCAAAAGAAATTCTAATATTATCACAAATGCAATCAGCACAACAACATAGCCCGGCTTAAACTCAATCTTAGATTTATAATCATCAAAAAACCTGGTAATTCCCGCTGTACTGCTTGGCATTGACACTTTATTATTTCTTGCCATTTTTAATATCCTTGAAATTAAGAAGCCTTTAAATATTTAACGGTTAGGTGCTTGTTAATCCTTACCCTCCACCAAAATCTCTTCTGCCCTTTTTTTTAATATAATAGAATAACCAACCGTCTTAATCTGATCACCATTAATCCTTAAGCTTTTTGAAAACAAATGTGGCTTTAAAATTATTGCTGATAATCGATTTTCTGTTTCCTCCACTTCCACAACCTTACCCAGTTTCCTTCCGTCCTTTGAATAAACACTTAAACCTTTAAGTTTTGGAAAAGGTGTTGTATTTAAAAAAACAGAATCCACCCCAAAATTACTTATATAATTTAACCCAACAAATAAGTCAGCTTTCATAAATCCCTGATCTATGAGAATCCCCAGTATTTTTTTACTGCGTTTATCTATTTTTAATTGCTGGGCCACCCCCAGTACCTGTCCGTCAACATCAACAACATCCTTGCCAAGAATATCATCAGAGGTTATAATTTCACTTTTTTGTGCCATCGTCAATTGTACAATTAAGTATTATATTTTTCTCAACAATCTCCAGGGAATCTGAGGAAACCTTAATGGGCTTCCTAAAAATATTTTTTTTTACATAAACCGCAGAGAGCTCATTTGCAAACGAAGCCCTTTTTATTTCCGTCACCTTTCCAACCTTCTGGCCGTCTTTATCAAATACAAGCTTCCCCTTTAATATTGTGACAGGCTCAATGCGCAGCATTACAGCGTCCCCGTCAAACTCATCAATATATTCCATAGCAACAAAATACTTTCTGAATAATTTTCCCACATATATCCCCAGAACACGTTTTGAAGTAAAGCCAACATCCTTTACACGCCCAAGGATTACACCTTTGCTACTAATAACCTTTTTTCCAAGCAGGCTTTTAAGCCCATAATGGGACTGAAAGCCTTGCTGGCTGAAAACTACTACATTTTTGCTCATTTTTTACCCCACTAAAACTCACTTTTTCATAAATACATCATTGAAGATGTATATCTTGCTGTGTTAAACTATTTTAATTTTTGCATTCATCAGGCAATAAACCATAAGTAAAATCCGGCTATTGCCAACACCTTGACCAACTGACCAGTAAGAGTTAATATAATAAGCCTCGTCTTATTATATCTAAAGACACCAAGGATAAAGGTGACTTGTTGGGATGGAAAAAAAGGAAGGCCATTAACAATTAATATTGCAGCATTCCCATATTGGTTAATATATGATTTAATACCATAAAATTTTTTTGAGGAGATTAAACCTCTTGCAAACCGGGATAGATTCATTCCAATAAAATAATCTGCTGAATATGAAAAAAGCATTCCTGCCATAAAAGCCGCAATACATAAGGGAATATTATTTACACTTAGTGCTTTTAAATAATAGAGTTCCATTGGGAAAAAAACAAAGAAAAGGCCGCCAAAAAGCCCTACAAAGAACATACCTAATAATGAAAATTCCGAAATAATTCCTGTAAAAAACTTCAATACTGAATAGACTGGCGTATCCTGGAGAATAATAAGATTTCGTAGAAATAAGAAATAGGTTACAAAAGACATAATAATCACAAACAAGGATGATAATGTGACAACCCCTTTAAGCAATTTCTGGCGATGATTTACTTCGAATATTGCATTTTCATCCATAAAAAAGTCTTAACATGTTCACTTTTATATAACTTTTGTATTAAGTCCACAGTATTCATATTTTTAATAATTGTCAAACCTTTCAAAATATAAATCATTATTAGTTTCGATGTCATTGAGTGCTGAATAATTAATTGAGTGTCTCCTGTATGTTTCCTCTGCTTTTTGCAAAAGAAGGTGCTTGGTTGAAGACTCCACCTCCATCTCGCGAATCTTGTCAAGGTAAGCCCGCATCTTAGATTTAAATTCATCACTACATAAATAGCTGGTTTCCATTCTTTCAATAAATGCGTCCACGTCCATATTTAAGAAGTAAAGAAAATTGATATAAATAATTTTTGTAGACTAGTTGCTCCCGGCCTTATTTTCCAGCACACTAATTATTTTTTTAAGAGAGGTTGGCTCTAGAAGCATTATAAGCTTACCGGTAATCCCTGTCTCTGTTGTCATAATGTTTGTTCTTATCATTAGGGCCTTTTCTTCATTGGCCTCTTTCAGATGCTCTCTGAAATCATAAAGGGCCCCCAAAATATCAGTTGCAGGGATGGGAGTTGTCGCTGAAATTCTTGTTTCTATAAGGTTACTTAAAGCTGAAAGGTAGGCATTTAAACATATACTGATAAATTCCTTTAATATTTCCTCCTTTTGCTGGACATCAACCTCTGTTCCCTCTCTAAGACCCATTCCTTGAGCTACATGTTCTATAAGCTTCTTAATATGCTCACTATTAAAAAATAGAACACTCAGTCCTTCAACACCTTCCATTGTTTTAAGGAAGTAGCCTTCAGCATAATTGTGTGTTACATCATCGAATATTCTTGAAAAATCCTTAGTAAATATCCACTCCATATTAAAATTCTCGGTTGAAATAAACTGGACCTGCGTATTAATGTTTATGCTGTCCTTAACCATTTTGGCAAAAGCATTGGCCCCGTTATTGGAAAGGATGTTTCCCACTTCATTAACTATGTCTGCATCAATTTCCCGTCCTACGTCTTCTTTATCCATTTTCACTCCTGCCCCACATATTTTTCATAAAGCCCCTGAAGCTCCTCTTGGGCTTTTTCTTTAGTTAGGATAGTAGCAAGAAAATCCACACACTTATCCAGAAATTCTTTTGGATTAGTCTCTGGGTCAACCTCTTTTTTAAAATCTTCAATTTTGGCGGCGCTGTAAACACCAAACTTATTTTCTACGAATTGTTTTACTTCATCAAACAAAGCCATTTTTTACAC
>JBMCCQ010000011.1:0-21248 GCA_048618745.1 Candidatus Nanoarchaeia archaeon | reverse complement strand
TCAAAAAAATAAAAAAATTTATCTGGTGTGTGGATGGCAACAGCATTTCTATGCCCTCACCTTCCTCCTAAAATTCCATCTTCCCTTGCAGCATCAAGAAGGTGTTCTTTGGTCTCTTCCCAACCTTCACAAAACGGTGGCCTGTTTTCTGCTACTTCGCATGCCTTATATCTGTTGCTTAACAAAATCAGCATGCCCAGCAGAGGTGGGGCTGGCGCTGTCAAACCTCTTGCTAAGTTTAGGGCTTGCCTTGTCCAAAGGCTTTGCCATTGTCCCAGCTGCAAATACAAGCATTAACCCTACAGTTAATATTGCAATTAATTTTTTCATTATTATCCGACCAACATTTGTCAGGTTGCTATAGAACTAAATCGCTGTAATTGGTGAAATATTTGCAGTTGTAAAAAAATTTTTGAGTTCATTTAAAAAAACTATTTACTCACACAATCATAAAGAAATGCATCAAACTCCTCAAACTTAAGTTCCTTATAGGCAGGCAATGTGTCATAATCTTTGATAATTCCACGGAAGCGTTTCCTTAACTGGTTTATGTATCCATGATATTCTGCCTGGTTTTTTGCTACTATATAAATTATCATATCCCACGGCCCAATTCCCCTGACACATCTTATAACCCCCGGGATGTTTCTCACATATTCCTCAAATTCCTTTCCTTTTTTTGAAGAAATGGATGTGAGGTTTATAAGAACAGTGTACCAAGAGTGACCCAGGGCTGAGAAATTTATAAGTGATGTAAACCTGCTGATAACAGTGCCTTCCATTTTCTTAATCCTGTAAAGAACAGTATCTATGCTGACACCTAACTTTTCAGCAATTTTGTATGTTGACATTCGCGCATCCTCATTCAAAAGCTTTAAGATATAAATGTCTGTTTTATCGCACTTAATCTCTTCTTTCTTCTTACTTTTCGGCCTGGTAACCCCTGGCAAAAATGCACTTTTGTAGCTTTCAATCTGCTGAAAATGTACCACATCATCAATGATGTGACTATAGTTACTCATAATCCTGTTTACAATGCAGTCATATTCAATTACATTTCGGGCAATGATAACAACTTCCAGGTCATACCTGTCCGTGTACTTTATAATCGATAAAATATGCGGCTCTTTTTGCAAAAAATCAATAACCTCCTCTTCCTGCTCGGTTTCCTCCAGCTCAATAAAAAGAGAAAACTTAAACCCGTCAAACAGGCGGAATGCCACATCAGGAATAAACCTTTCAATAACACCTTGTTCTTTCATACGCTTTACCCTGTAGCGCACTGTGTCAGGAGAAATAAGTGCCTTATGTCCAATTTCATTGTAACTTGCCCGGGAATCCATTGCCAGATGATTAAGTATTTTATAATCCCACGCATCAAGCTTTACAGTCTTTTTTTCCACATCAACTCTGCCCATAAAGAAAATTAAAGAAAGAAACTATTTAAAAGCTTTCATCTACTACTCTTTTCTGTAGTGATTACGCACTTTCTTCGAAACATACGGACCAAGTTTCATGGCCGCATAAGTCAAAAGCGCCGCAGAAAAGGTTTCTGCTGGTTTCTCGTAAAGGTTATTACCCAGTGTGCCCGCAGCTTCAAGACCGTTTGAGACAACTGAGTTAACAGCATCCTGTACACCGCTGTTGGTTAAGTAGGCTTCAATGGTGTTATAAGCACCTTTAGCGGTAGCTGTAACACCGCCCATTGCCCTTTGTACAATGTTACCCTCCTGTGTTGTTGAAACCGCCGTAACAGGCAAAGCCAGTTCACTGGTTATTTTTTCAAGCGCAGACGCACCAGCATGCGCAAATTTTGATTTTTTCATTTTATTATCACCTACAGATAGTAAAGCGTGCCTAATAAAAGAATTCAGCGACATATTTTTTCCGTATTCTTGGAATATAGCTCATAAATATTCAACATAAAGAAAAATTATTGTGAGTAGTGATGTCACATATCCTCAAAAACGGGTTCGTCTTGCACAAACTCGGAGCCCAATCCAAGATTTTGAAAATAATCAGCCATTGCAATCATTGAAAATTTTTCTGTAGAATAATGTGTTCCACCCAAAATGTTAATCTTGTTTTCCTCTGCAAATTGATGTGCCTTTTTTGAATAATCGCTTTTTGCTGAAATTCCGGTAATCAATGTATTGGCTTTTTCTTTTAGCTGCCCTAAAATTTCTAAATCGTTTCCCCCGCCTGCAACAAAAGCAGGCGTTGTAATTTCCGGGCCATAATCATAAAGCTTTATCTTATGCCCAACAGCTTTTTCAAACCTTTGTTTTAATTCATTTAGGTTAATTTGTTGTTTTGCAATAACTCCTGCCATTGCACCGTAATATTTACCAAAGGGCTCCAGCTCGCGTATACCAAGGGCTTTTGCTAAGGTTACAGATGTGCCTTGCTTGCAAAAGTTATCAAGAGGGACATGCAGGCAATAAACTGATATCTTGTTTTGTCTGAATTTTTCAAGCATTTGCTCATCCATGGGAGTGAATACATTTGGCGCATTCCTTATATCCCATACTGCGGCGTGATGCACAAATAGCATTGCATTTTCAACATTGTCATCAACAATTTTTTGCATAACCTTTTTTGATGGAAATACTGCAGTATAAACCTTATTGATTTTCTCAGCAAAATCACATACAACGCCCATCCCCTTATCTAAAAAATCCCTTTTAACATACTTTAACTCAGAAACAAATTCTTTCCAGTCATCAAGCATTTCATCTTTAATAAAGTCTTTTTCAAGTTTTGCATAGAGGGTTGAGGATTGCATTGGAAATGGAGGAGATAAAAAGTTTTTAATGGTTTTGTCTTGTTTGGGAAACTACTTAGTGACACAGTTGCTTTGATTATTTTTTTCAATATATTTACAACTAAATACTCTGTCACATGCTTTTTTTTCATCAATATCGTTACAAAGACCATTATTAACTTCTCTTGCGCTTGCTACTGCTTCCCCGGTAATTTCAACCGCATCACACCCAACTAACGCAACAAGCAATACACTCAAAAATAATATATTGGCCCACTTCATATGCCGGAGGAATTTAAACAAATATTTAAAATTACAGCGTTAGCTTATGCCAGCAGTTACATTTAAAAACCTCTTCCCATTCTCAACAAGCATGAAAGACAAACTCCAACAAATTAATGATAATGAATGGCGTCTTCCAAAAAGTGTAAGGGACGGGATGAAAGTAGATGCGAAAATATTTGCAAACAGCGAAGTGATGAATGAGATTGAGCCTGAAGCAGTTGAACAATTAACTAATGTTGCATGCTTACCGGGAATTTTGGAGCCTGTATGCGGCCTGCCTGATATGCACTGGGGCTATGGCCTGCCAATGGGAAGTGTTGCAGCTTTCGATGCAAAAGAAGGTATTATCTCTTCAGGACTATGCGGGTTTGACATTAACTGCGGTATTAATTCTATAAGAACCAACCTGACAATGGAAGAATTAAAGCCAAAATTAAAAGAATTAATTGATAAGTTATTCAATAAAGTGCCTGTAGGAGTTGGTGCTAAAGGAAAACTAAGGCTAAGGCCAAAAGAATTAGATGAAGTGCTAAAAAAAGGCTTAAACTGGGCTGTTGAAAACGGCTATGGTGTGGCTGAAGATATTGAAGCAACAGAGGAAAAAGGCTGCATGCCTGATGCAGACCCAAGTTTAGTTTCAGACATGGCAAAAAAGAGGGGCTTAAGCCAGCTTGGAACATTAGGTGCAGGAAACCATTTTCTTGAGCTGCAAAAAATAAGCAAGGTATATGATAAAGAATTCGCTGAAAAACTTGGGTTAAAAGAAGGCCAGGTAATGATAATGCTTCATTGTGGAAGCCGCGGCCTTGGCCATCAGGTAGCATCAGACTATCTAAAAGAGCAGGAAAAGGCAGTGCAAAAATACGGCATAACTCTTCCTGACAGGCAGCTTGCATGCGCGCCCGCTGAGTCAAAAGAAGGCCAGGATTATTTTAAGGCGATGCAGTGCGCTGTTAACTATGCATTCACCAACCGTCTTGTAATGACACAATGGATAAGAGAGGCATTTGAAAATGTATTTAAGCGCGACTGGCAGGAAATGGACATGCACACTGTTTATGCAATTGCCCATAATATTGTAAAGCTTGAGGAAATCAACGGCAAAAAGATGTATATCCACAGGAAAGGCGCCACAAGATCATACCCAGACAAGCCAGTGATAATTGCAGGGAGTATGGGAACCCCATCATACATTTGCAAAGGCACAAAGACCGCATTAGAAAAAACATTCGGAAGCAGCTGTCATGGCAGTGGAAGGGCAATGTCAAGAAATGAAGCAATAAAAAACTTTAAGGGAAACGACATACAAAAAGAGCTGCTTGACAAGGGGATAGTAAGCAAAGCCACCCACCCAAAATCATTAGCTGAAGAAGCACCTTTAGCTTATAAGAATGTGATTAATGTTGTTGATACTGTCCATGATGCAGGGATTTCTACAAAAGTAGTTGAATTAGAGCCGCAGGGAGTAATAAAGGGATAATTCCAAATTTCTTAATTTATCCATCAAAAATATTTGATGTAATAATTGTCTAATGAGAAGCTCTTTTTTAAATTAAGGACGAATAGTTCATAAGATAACCAAAACATTTATATATTAGTATTGGGAAAGGTATACTAAAATACCAAAAGAGATTAATAAGATAATTGCGCGAGAAATAAGAGGTGAAAAGATGAAAAGCAAAATAATCGTTTTAATGGTTGCTTTAGCCTTGTGTGCTAGCTTTGCATTTGCAGATGTTGATGATGCAGAAACAAATGTCGGCCAATCAGATAAATATGATGAAGGTACAGAAGCAGACTCCTATGTTGTTGAAGGAGGAAATGTAACTGAAATAAACCTTTCAGGCTCCGCAACAACTGAGAGCTGGCAGGGTTTTTTTGGTAACACCACAGCAAACCTTAGACTAGGAATGGGCACGGATGTGCTTTATGATTTCGGTGAAACAGACACCACGGCCGTATATGCTACAACTAACGACGCATTTAACTTTTCTGCTTTAGAGGAAGGCGCGGCAGCTGATGTAGATTCAGCATGGGGCCTAAGCGGAGATGATGCGGCAACAAATGTATTTAATGAAAGTGTTGACCACGATGGCTTATCAGGGACGGATGCAGCGACCATGGAGGACGGAAACTTCCAGGCATACATTGCAGATGATGGTGGTAGTGGAAAAGAAAACTTTGCATTTGGTGCTATTGTAGACAACGATGGAGCAGAAGGTTTTAACGGAAAAACATACAACTATGAGATGATGGTTCCAACTGAAGACAGTTCAGAAGAGTACTACTTTTTCATGAGCATATAAAGCTTGTGAAAATTTTTTTCTTTTTTTACCCTTCATATTAAAGAGAAACCCTCAAATTTAAAAGTATCCAACTTCTATTATTGGTTTTGCTTTTAGAAAGATTTAAATATAAATCCAAAGGCAGAAATTGCCAGGATGAAAAAGGGTTTATTTATAGTAATGTTTGCTTTATTGTTGGCAGTATCTTTTACAGCGGCACAGGAGCAGGTAGTTATTAATTCAAGAGACTGGCAGGACGTGTATTCAGGAATGCTTTACTCCGCCCTTAATGATATCCCGGGGAATTATCCAATCGAAGAGACAAGGGCAAGGCTGTTACTTGATACATTAGATAAAGACAAAGAAGAAGTTCTTTTAATTGAAGGAGACAACCCCTACATAAGTAATTTCAGAGGCGAGCTTCAAAGCGATTATAATGTTGAGTTGCTTGATTACAGTGAGAGTGTAAACCTTGAGCTCGCCCAAAATTTCTCAAAGTTCATTGTGATGGATTCCAGGTTTGCATATAATGCCGTTTCTCTTGCACCTTTCGCTTCCATGAAAGGCCATTATGTGCTTTTTGCAAATGCTGATAATATCAACGAGATTACACAACTCCTTGATGAAAATGCGGAAGAAGTAATCAGGTATGGCTATGTTGACCGGGAAGTAAGCGAGGCTCTTGAAGAGTTCAATCCAGAAATTATTAATGAGGGCAGTAAATACGAAAACAATATTGAAATTACCGAAAAATTCATTGAAGAAAAAAACCCGCGCCAATTCATACTTACAAACGGCCAGATTATTGAGCCGCAAATATTTACAGGCAAACACCCTGTAGTTTTTATCGGAAAAAGCAATATCCCTGAACTTACAATGGAGTTTCTCAAAGAAAGCGAGATTAAGCATGCGGTTTTAATAGGAAACGAGCTTACTGAGCTTGCGAGCACGCTAAAAAAAGAAGCAGATATGAAGATTATGGTTAAATTTGCCAAAGGCATTAACAAAGAAAAATACACATTAGATATATTCGAGCTTCCAACGCCTGATTATAATCCAAGAGTAAGCCAGGCCTTTTACAATACCCTTACTGATGAGCTTGTAATCACCCTTGAAAACGAAGGACCCACTCCGACTATTGTAAAAGGCTCTTATTCAGTAAGGCAAGATAATACAACAATTGCTACAGTTGGGGATGAAGACCCTCAGTTTATTCCTGGTAACGGGATTTTGACAAGAACTTATGAAACCGAAATTGAGGAGGATAAGATTAACATAAAAGCAGATATTGTTTATGGCGAGGATGTAAACTCTCTTGAAGAGCTTAACGTGCAGACAACTCCGCTAGAGTTTATTGAGATTAACGATCAGACAAATGTTTCTTTTGAAAAAATCCATTATGACAAGACAATAAAACGTTTTGTAATTGATGTAAAAAATACCGGAGAAGATACAGTATTTATCACAGGCTACATTAACCAATTCCTTCTAAATGAGAGAGAGCAAAGGCTTTCTACTGACAAAATTATTGAAATCGCCCCCGGGGAAACAGGAACTTTTAAGATTAAAGCAGATTTAACCCCCCTTGATATCGAAGAAAACGAGGAGATAAACCTGCAGTTCAGATACGGCGCACAAGAAAATATTCTCTTAAAAGAGCATGAAGAAACAACAGAGCTTGTTGTAAAAACATCTGCAGGAAAATACATAATTATTGGCGGAGCAGCCTTTTTAGTTGCAATGCTGCTTATTTTTGCCGGCTGGAGAGCTAAAAAGAAAAAACAATCTTAGCACCGGGAATTTTTTAAATTTCTTTTAGAACTTGTATTTTGTTAGTTGTTCCGCTGTATTCACCAAGTGTTTGGGGAACCAAAAGCTCAAGGCCATAAGTCCCGTGCCTGCCAGTAGTATTAGAGGAATACTTTGTAATAAGTACTATGTCTTCTTTATCAGTTAAATCAAACTCATCATCTGCAGAATCTGAGGCATCCCATAATAACCCTGTCACAAAGTTTCCATTTTCGGTGCTGTTAATATAAGGGACATTATTAAGAAGTCTTCCGGAAACATTAAAAGACATAGTATTTTTTGGAGTCGAATTGTCTATTGCCCAGTAAAGCCTGAAGCCTCTTGTATAGTTTGTTAAATTCAAGAGATTATCAAGCTCTGCAAAATCCTGAGAGGACGCGGTTCCGTCTGTTTTTCTGCCCAATGGATAAAGGTCTTCAAAGGCAAAATCTGAATCTGAATCTGCTGCATAAACATTTTTTACTTGAGTAGAGCCGTAGCTGTAAAGTGCACTTGAGTCCCTTCCAAGGTTTAAGGTTGCCGAAACATTGCCATAGAAAAGGTGATACGGGTCTTTTTTCACAGTAAAGGACACAGATTCGGTATTGTTAAGGTTACCGTATGTGTCATTTGCATAGATAGTTAAATTGTATTCTCCCAGGTATGTTGTGTTCTTAAACACAGCCGCATATTCTGAGTTCTCTTTTTTAAGCTCTACTATTTCATAAGTTCCATTCCAGGTAATGTTAGCGTATGCAGAACCCACCTCGTTTTTATCCGTAATTTCAGTAGAGATATTAATGGCCTGGTTATGGGCATAAATCAGTGGTGCGGGCTCAGAAAGGTATACTTCTGGAGGCGTTACATCCTGCACATAACTCACGTTAAAATGCATTACATCCCAAAAGACATCATAATAAGCGTTATCACCGCCAGAGCTTCTTACTTCTGACTTAATCATTGCCTGTGAATTTTCCCCAAAGAAACTATCACAACTCCAGCTTTCAAGGTCAGTCACATCTACACAAGTCATATCGCCCGGCTCGCCATATGAAGGGCATTTGGTGGTTGCAACAGAATAACTTGTGCCATTATCCGCATCAACAGCAAAATAACATGAATCAACATCCCGCGTGTTGGCCCACCATTTATAACATAATTTTACCTCTTCTACATTTACACATTTGTCAATTGATGAGTTTGAATTATTCAAGCGAAGACCTGCCCAGTAGAGATTATTTCCCTGTTTTCTTACCTGATGGGTTTCATTATAATTATCATCATAAAAAAGAAATGGCCCTGGATAATTGTAGTCGCATGCGCTTGTAAATGTGCCGTTTTCCTGTGCAGCATCTTCAGCATCACAATTCTGAGTAGTCAATTTTGTTGAAACAGGGGGGGTCGGGATAACCTTCACACTCCATGATTCAGAATCCGGCTTGTAATTTGAAGAGCCTTCATAATACAAGGTAATATTATAAGTTGTTGTTTTATTAAAAAGCACTTTTTCATTGTACGGCGCCTCTCCGTCGTATAAAACCGTGTTGTTTCTCATAACATTTATATTCCCGCTTCCATTAAGAAGCTCTGCTTTTATATCTGCCCGGGTGTTATTTTCAACCACTATATTATTTCTTGCCCCATTTAAGGATAGTGCTGCCTCCCCTTCGGCTTTGTCAACCTTAAGTTTTTTTGAAACAGCAGAGGACGTATAATTCTGGGTTTGTGTAGTATTGCATGTATAATTATAGATGCCTGCATTCAATGTTTGTATATCCTCAAGATTATCTATTTTGGTTTCGTTTCTGTAAAGAACGGGGGAAGTTTGGGAAGTTGCAGCACCACAACTTACGTTTGTCTGTGTTCCATAAGTTACCTCCCTGGAAGGAAGAGAGGACAAAGAGAGGCCGGGGTCTGCACGTTGTATTGTAAAATTCCACCTGATTGACTCGGACCAGTTTCCCAAAGTATCGTTTGCATAGCTTTTCCAGTAAAATTTGCTTGCTGAATAGGTTGTAGAATGCCCATAAATATTCTGCCCAACTTCATTCATGGAATAATTAACTGCCTCCCCTGTTTTGTTTGTTTCAAAGTAGACTTTATCAACATCATGGTCGTCCTGCCAGGTTATATTAAAAAAGGATTTTTCAGGGGCATATGGCGTCTGAATGGTTGTTTCATTATCCGACCATTCAGGGGGATAATCCGGCGGCGGGCCGGGAGTCACATTAATCCACCATACTTCATTATCAAAAGTATAATTTTCATTGCCTGAATAGTTCGCAGTAATTTTATACAATCCTACCTCATCAAAATAATGCAGCTCTTCTATTGGCGAAGAGCCTTCTATAATATAGGTGTTATTTATATTAAGGGAAATATTTCCATCGCCCTTATCAAGAACTGCTGTAATATTTACCATTGTTTCATTTTCAACTGTCCTGTTTTTTCTTGTTCCATTCAGATACAAATCAACTCTTCCTTCTGCTTTTGTTATATTAAGCATATTAAAAGTGCTGGCAGAGGTATAATTCTGTGTTTCAGTGGCATTGCATGTATAATTATAAATTGAAGCAGAAAGCTTTTGCACATCACTAGTTCCTACATAACTTCCGTTTCTAAAAAGCCGAGGTGTTATTTGATCATTGCCGCCACAGGTGATATTAGTAATGCTTCCATAAGTAATCTCCCAGCCAGGCTTTGCTACAAGATTTAAACTCGGCTCAGCTTTTGCAATTGAAAAATGCCATGTATCAGAAGAAGACCAATTGCCTAATGTGTCGTTTGCATAGCTTCTCCAGTAGTAGTCCCCGGCAGGCATAACTTTTTCATATGTATATACCGGCTTTGAAGAGTTATCCATCGTATAGTTTTGCACTCCGCTGAAATTACTTTCAAAAAGCGCAGTGTCAACGGCAACATTGTCTTCCCAGGTTATATTAAATCTACTTTTTGTGTCAGGAGAATATGTAGAGACAATACTTGATTTATTTGAAGACCACGAAGGAGGATTATCTGTATAAGTTATATTAAAATAAAATGCATCCCAATATATATCATAAACACCATTTCCTCCCCCACCCGAACTAGTTAATTCTGACTTGGCAATTGCCCCTTTTGCATTCTCGCCAAAAAAGTTTTCACATTGCCAGTCCTCTAAGGATGTCACATCCACGCAAGTTATCCCGCCGGTTTCTCCGTCTGGCGGGCAGTCGGTTGTAACAGTGCTATAACTTCCATCGCCTTGAGCATCGACACTTATATCGCATTGCCCCGTCCTTGTGGTTTCCGCCCACCATTTGTAACAAAAGCTTACTGAATCAATAGCATCACAATTATTTACTGAAGAATTAATTGAGTTAATCCTGATTCCTGCCCACCCAAGATTGCCACCTTTTTTTTCTATTGAATGCACTTCATACTCAGAATCATCATAAAGTAACTCAGGGCCGGGATAGCTATTATCACATGAGCTGTCCCATGTGCCTGAAGAAGGTGCTGCGTCTTGTGCAACACATTGCTCAATTCCTGTTTCACCAAAGGCAGGGTCTTTTTTAGTCAAGTTAATTGAATACTCTTCGCCTGGCACCAAATCGTCTTTAAGAATGGCCCATTCTCCAAGACACTTTTGGGAAGTAAAATTCCAGTCAGCGCATTTGTAAAGTCTGTGTCCCTGGGCGGTAACATTAACAACCGCATTTGAAAAATTAAGTCTTTCAGGGTCAATTGCAAAGCTTTGCTTATACTCCTGCCTTTCCAAATCCTCGACCCCAAGGTCTATTGTTTCAGAGGCAGTAATATTATTAAACTCCATATTTTTAATTGCCTTTGTGACGTCTCTTATACGTAGTTTATCAACATTTTTATTTTTTTCAAGCGCATTTTGCAGGCCCTCTTTTTTATCTTCCGATGAAAATAAAACCGCCTCTTTTAGGAGCTTTTTATCCCGGGATTTTATTGTAATAAACTTTTTTTCTTTAGCCATTCTTTTGCTTTTAGTAATCTCAAAAGTTACATTTTTACTTATTGATTCATTTGTGGAGTTTGCAAACATTCTTGCCTCATACAAGCCATTATCCATTGCATTAAAAAAGTCAGTTGAATAAGTGTTATTCTCTATATTGTAAAGATTCTGTGTAATTGAGCCGTCGCCCCATAAGATTTTAGCATATACTTCATCAACAGATATGCTGGAATTTACCCTGACAACGAATCTGATTTTTTCTCCCGGCCGAAAGCTTTCATTTTGAGCAGGGGAAACAACATCCATTGATATACCGTCTTCTTTTTGAAGGCTTTCCTTAGAAGACTGATTATTTTCATAAACACTGAAATCTTTTTGAAGGCTTTTTACAACTGAAGAGTTTTTGCAAATATTGACGGTGAGGTTATACTCTCCTTTGTCCATCAGTGTAAAAAAGCTGGTTTCATATCTGGAGCCGTGTTTTTCAAGACTTTGATTAAAGGAGGAGTCATTTGATTCCAGAAGAGCATGAACATCAAATTCTTTATTGTTTTCAACCCGGATGCCTATTTGAAGTGGCTCATTTAAAGTGTAGTTCTCTTTAAGGGAAAAAAAGGAAGCGTTTATTTCCTCGTTAACATTAAACCGGCTATCATTTATGGTAGTGAGATTTACTCTATCTGTGCCTGAAAAATTATTTGTCGCATTTGAATGATTCCTTCTGCTTAATGAAGCGTTTTCTCCAAAAAAAGTGCAATTGGTGGAAGCCAAACAATCAATTCCAGAATAATTAAACGATTTGTTATTAAAAGTAAAGTTAAAAGACAGGTCTTCAATTTTTTGCAGGTAAACCTCAATCGGCTTTAGAGAAGTGTAGTTGGCCTCTTTTGCAGAGTACATAAAGCTTTCATTGTCACCGAAAGTCATAGATAAATTTACACTTTTGTTTTCAGAGATGTTATCAAAATTTGTTATGTTAATATAAACATAAGTTAAGTTGTCTTGAGAATCCACATAGGTGGTGGAAAAATTGCTTCCAAGAGAAAACAAAACAACCAATAAAAACATTACAGCGACCAGAATAAGTTTTTTACCCCTCATAAAACACCTCTTTTACCCCGTGAGTGTAGGCATCAACACGCTTGACTCCTGCGATACTTTTTACATATTCCTTATTTCTGCCGGCTTTTATCTGGCGATATATAAAGTGCTTTCGTATAGCAGAGGGGGTTAACTTTTTACCTTTTGAGCAACTACGTATAATCTGTTGAACCCTTCGCTTTGAGAGGGCGTGATTGTTAGCTTGTAAAAAAACAGGGGCATCTGGTCCTTTGTCTTTGTTATACGTTTTTAGCCATCTGCATAACTCCGGAGAAGCCTTAACTTTTCTGCCTGAAAAATTCAGTGAACGCTCTCCAACATCTTTTGCCTTAAGCCTTACAAGCTCGCTTGTTTTACAGCCGGTTTCAAAAAATACTGCGAAGATAAGCAGATCCCTTTTTTTCCCGGGAAACTTGACATCAATCGAGCACACAGGTTTTTTTATTTTTCTTAATCCAGTTTTTTGCGAGATTTTATCAATTTGTGCTTCAGATGACAAAAGCCTGTTTAAATAATAACCCCTAAGCTTATTGGGCGTGATTTTCACACCTGATATTTCTGAATACTTGGCAAAAATCTGCTCCACCCTTCTTTTTGTAACTGGCTTGCCCTTACACTGAAAAACATACCCCTTTATTTTCCTGATTTTATTATACAGGCCCTTAGACACTCTTACGAGTTTTGGCCTGTCACGGTTATAGAATCTAATTACCCCTCGCCGACAGTCTTCACCCCCTAATTGTAAGAGCTCAGAAACCCTGCAGCCCGTTTGAGAGAGAAGCTCCACTAACATTAAATCCCTTTCGCAGCCAATTACAGACTTAAACTTATCAATTGCCTTCTCAAACCCCACCTTTTTCACAACATATTTCGCAGATGTGGCAATTGCGAAATCTTTCTGTTTATAAATTTATCTGTCATTTCGTTTTATTACAATTTACGAAACACCCATCCAGAAATAGTTTCGTTTTTTTACAAATAACGAAAAATATTTAATGGATTGTCTTGCTATTTTTTGAAATATCCGATGTGAATAAAATAACAAAGCACAAGCATGCCCAAAACAACTACCGCATAAAATGAAATTATTTTAGTATAATCCATCTGTTTTTTCTCGGTCACTGGCTTTGGTTCTTCTGTAGCGGGCTGTGTTTTGTTCTCTTCAGTTATTTCGGTTTTGTTTTCAGAGGGGGATTGTTCTTCCCCTTCCTCTTGTAGATATGACTTTCCAATGTAGCTGCTTGCAGTATGATAGTTATCCTTGGAAGCTGTGATTTTATAAGTATTGTTAAAGTATGTTTTTATTTTTGCACTGCCTGCATCATCTGTTCCTGCACTCTCTTCAAAGTCCCAGGAGCCATTTGAAAGCCGGGATTTCCTAATTTCAGCATCTTTAACCACTCCACAAACCTCTTTGTCATTAATAATTTCCCCCTGCTGCGGACAGGTGTTTCTTGGTACAAGCTTAAGCGCCTTTACTGTGCTGAAATTGTGCTCTCCGCTTCTGTTGATTTCAAGAGCCATGCTTTCTTTTTCTTCTTCAGGACAGTGGCCGCAGTCCTCAGGGCAATTAAGGCAGTCTTCGTATTGTGAATCGCATTTTGGCTCGCCTGCTTCATCATAATCCCCGCAAAACCCAACAGTCATGTTTATTTTTTGTTTTGTAACAAAATCCCCGTCTGTTGCAATAATCTCAATTTCCCGCCTGCCCTTTTGTGAATTAAGGGGAGTAAAATTAAGCCTGCTGTAATATCTCTTATCTGTTTTATTATAAGTTGTGTCAAAATTCATATTACTGATTTGAGGAGATGTATCAAATTCAATTACTGGAGTTTCATTAGAATAAACATCAGGGTCAAATACAACAAATGTGGCGTTGTAAGGCTCGTGAAGATAAGCGTCTATGTCCCTGGCATATTCGAAGCGTGGAGGGTCGTTTTTGTTTAAAACTTCAACTTTATAAGAGTAGTTTGCAGCATTACCATGAATATCTTCTAAAACAAAGGTGATGTTTTTTTCTCCAACATTATAAAAAGAAGGCGTCCAGTTAATTCTGATTGTCTTATCGGTAATATTAATTAGCTCAGCCCTTTCCAAATTGGTTTCTAATGTAACTGGGTCTTTGTTGGGCTCAAAGTATTCAATATTAATGGTGGTTGTTTTATTCTGCATAAATTCATTGTCTTCGACCTCCAAAATTACAGGTGGTTTGTTGCATCTTAGCTTATCCGCATCATCCATAAAAAAATTGTAGGTTATATTGCCGGGCAGCATTAACTGGTAGTCTGAAAGCACATCGGCTGCCGAAATAATTGAGGAGATATTTGTCACATATATTAAAGAGCCATTCTGGCTTAAAATGCCCATCCTGCTTTTCCCTTCTCCCGTATTAAGAGTCGTTGAGCTCAGCGCCATTGTGTTATTATTTATACTGAAATTACTGGTGCTTGTAAACAAGCTTGTTCCCGAATAAGGACTATCAGATGAAACCTCCAAAAAATTGTCAACTTCCCAAGGCTCTGCCGGCTCTACATCGCTCCAGTCAATTTCTTCACTTGGTGTTGCATAAAGCTGGGCATTATCGCACTTTACAACAGAAACATTAAACTGTCTTATTTTTTTGCCGCCTAAGCTCGCAGAATCATTTTCATAATATTCAGATACGTTCCCGTATAGGCCGTACCAGTAATCATTAGTAATTGTGTGCTGAAGCTCTACCTGTGTTATTTCGCCGCCTTCCGCTGTAATCTTGCCGGTATATTGAGGTGAATAAATAACCGCTGCAACAATTAAGAAAAGCAACACAAAAAACAGGGCTTCCACAAGATTAATTCTGGCCATTAGAGCAAAACTTATTTAGAAGGTTTATAAAATTTTCTGGAGGTCAAGAAGCTTACCGCTCCTGCCAACATTAATTATTCTCGTTTTCCCTATCCTGTCTTCAATACCATCGGCTTCATGGACGTGGCTGCAAAGCACGAGATCAGGAGAGAATTCATTTATTGCTTTTGTAACCCCGGCGCTTCCCGGAAAAAGGGTAGTAAAGTTTTCTATCTGGCAGTTTGCAGGGTGAACATGAGTTACCATTATTTTTTTATCAAGATAATTAACGCTTTCAAACCCGTATTTTAGGGCTTCAAACAGTTCATCTTCTGTGAGCCTCTCTAAGCCAATATTTGCGCCGCCTACACCAAAAAAGCCGAAACGATTATATTTTATCCCCTTCCTGTGCAGGTTTTTTATGTAATAAAACTCAGAGAAAAAGCCGGCAGTTGCAAAACTATCATGATTTCCATGAACGAAAGCCACATTAAGGTTTCTTGCCTTAAATGGCCCAATTAAATAGTCTGCCTGCTGGTCTCTGTGTGTGAGGTCTCCGCAAAGTAAGACCAGCTCTGCACCGCCTTCCTTGGCTTTTTCGGCAAGCTCTTTTGCAAGGGCGGAGTCTCCATGTAAGTCTCCTGCAGCAAAGATTTTCATACTTTTCCGGAAAATAATAACACTATAAAAATTTACTCTCTCTTTTGGATTTCAATTTTTTCAGAGGAAAGGTCAACTATTGTTGAAGGCGTGCCTTTTTTAACACCCTCATCAATCATAAAATCGCATTTCATACTAATCATTGAATCAAGCTCGTCAACAGAAGTCATAAAATTTTCCCCGGTTATGTTTGCAGAAGTTGTGATTATTGGAACCCCGGCATTTTTCAGGAATTCAATAAACCAGTGGTCAGGAAGCCTCACCCCAATTGTCTTCTCGCCGAGGTTGGCCTCATTAGCAACAGCTTTTTTGTTTTTAAGGTTAAGGATAAGTGTATAAGGTCCGGGTAGTTTCTCAATCCAACTTTCAATTTCTGGCGTGATAATGCAATTTTCATATATCCAATCTTTATTAGGAACCATTACTGAAAATGGCCTTGAGAGCTGGCGTTTAGTAATCCTCAACTCATTTACGGCTTTCTCATCAAGGGCATTACATCCTAGGCCGTAAATTGTGTCAGTTGGATGAATAAAAAGATTGCCATCCAGAATTTTTTTCCCCAGTTCCTGAGCATAAAGCCTTGCCTCTGTTGCAGAGTAAATTTTCATGTGAACAAGGAATAATCATTCATTTAAATTATTTAGGTTTTTACTGCACGAATATTTAAATAATATCTTGTCTTTTTCTCTGACAATGCGGTTAAAAACAAAACAAATTTTATATTTGAAAGGGGCTTTGGCAGGAGTTCTTCTTGCTCTTATTTTTGTTGTAGCATATTTATGGGAATTACAGGAAACAAACTCGGTTATTTCGGCAACAGTTCTTCTTTTGCTGGGCGGGACCGCAGGGGTCAGCATTGGCCTTGGTAACCTTTTAATTTTATTGAAGAGCCATGAGCTCATTTATGTTGTAGTTACAGGACTGCTTATAGTTATTCAGACAAGCGTTTTCTGGAGGATTTTAACAGCACTCAGCAAGATTAAAGAACACACAAAAAAGAGGCTTGTAATAACCGGCCTGGTTTTAGGGTACTTTATATTAAACTACGCCGCAATGCTAATTCTGGGTAGAGCGGTTGGCTTTAACTAAAAATCAGTTAGTTTCTTTGTCTTTGCAAAGCTTACAATGGTGGTTGTTCCCTCACTTCCACCCTGCACCTTTTTTACAGAAACAAAATTATTATCTGCGAGCTTTTTTATTTTTCTCTGAAAGGTTTTATAGCTTGCTTCACCCTGCTCATCCTGATAGATTTTATACAGCTCGCCTATCTTTTTGTAGTTGTTGTTTTTAACAATTTTTAGGATAAAACGCTCTTCGCCGCTTAATTTTTCAGGGTCTTTGACGCTCATCTCGCCAAGCTTTTGAACTGCTTTTTCAACATGCTCAGAAGTTATTTTTTTTGAGCTGTAGGCTTCAGCAGAATTTGCGGCTTCTTTCATTAAATGAAGGCCCGAGCGGATGTCTTCAAGCTCCACCGCCTTTTCAACAACCTTATTAAATGCATCTTCTTCAAATACGCCTTCATAAAAAGCCAAGCCTTTTCTTTCTTCAAGAATGTCTCTTGTTTCTTTTGCATTATATGGTTTAAATTCCAAGATATCTGCTGAAAGCCTTGATTTAATCCTTTCATCAAGGCCAAGAACCCACTCCTTGTAATTGGTAATTAATAAGATGGATTTTCGGTATATCTGCTCAATCAGAGTGTATAAGAAGTCATACTCCTCAAGTTTGTCCACTTCATCAAAAACAAAAACTGCACAGTGGCGGTTTAGAATATTTGCGATTATTTTCATCAATTCATCTGTTTTTTTGTTTTGTGTGAATTTGTACCCAATCTGGCCGCATATGTCTACAATAATCTTGTAGCTTGTGTTTTTCTGCCAGCAATTGATATAGATTGGGTAAATATCCTCATAATCACCCTCCTCCAACTCCTCCTCGCCCTCTTCTATAACCCTTAAAACATGTTTTGCAGCAACAGTTTTTCCTATTCCCGGCTTGCCGTGAATAAAGAGGTTGCGCCCATTCCTTTTTTTAAAGAGGGGTTTGATTGCGTACGCAATTTCTTTTTGCTCATTCTCCCTGTGCCTTATTACTTTTGGCTGATAAGAAAAATCAAGCGCCACCTCATTTTTAAGCAGAGATTCGTCTTCTTTTAATATGTCATTAAAAAGCCCCATTATATTTCTTGAATAAAACATGCTTTATATATTTTTTTATCAGCAATTAAAAATCCGGTAATAACGCCTGCAAAATTTCCGGGCTAAACCTGAATTAACTTGTATTTTCTAGAGCCAAGGCCAATATTTTCAGCGTATTTTAAAACGTGCTCCCCCTTTAATTTATACCCCTTTATTTTCAGAAGCTGCAGGCAGGCGTTATCAAGGGCAACCGGGTCAGTTGAGGCCAAAACCCCTATATCAGGGGCAAATGCTTTCATTTTTCTGCCCTCGCAGTCGCAACCCCTGGTTATGTTTACAGCATAGTTTATGTAAATATTATTCTTGTTAAGCTGAGCAGCATAGGCGTATTCAGCCAGTTTTTCATAAAACGGCGTGCCAAAAATGCCTGAAAGAGAGCTGAAAGATAATAACTTTACAGCATTATAGGGGCAAACAGAAGAGCATACAGCACACCCCACGCATTTTTCATAATCAATCTTTGCCTTTTTGTTTACCTTAATCGCCGCAACCGGACAATGCGTTTTGCATACTCCGCAAGCCCTGCATTTGAACCACGAAATCCTTGGTTTAGTATCAAGATGCTGGGCAAGTTTGCCCCCTCTTGATGCAAATCCCATGGCAAGCTGCTTTATTGCGCCGCCAAAGCCTGAAAGCCTGTGTCCCTTAAAATGCGATAGCACAACCAGTTGGCTGAAATCAGAGAATTCTTTGCCAATTTTGCATGTTTTAAAGTGTTTCTTGTCAATTTTTATTTCAGAAAAACTTTCTCCTGTATTTCCGTCTGCAATGACTATTGGCAAATTAAATCCATGCCTCTTTGCTAAAGCAATATGAGCCTTTTTATTTGTCCTTTCACCGCGGTATAAAACATTTGTCTCGATATAAAAGGGCTCCCTGCCTTTTAGAGAGCCGATTATTCCCTCGTAGGCTCCTGGTTTAATGTAGGTGGAATTACCCTTCTCGCCAAAATGGACCTTAAGGGGAAGTTTCCTGTTAAGTTTTAAACCCTCTGCCCTAATCAGTTCATCAAAGACAGCTTTTCCTGCCCGGCTTAAGTCTTTGTCTTTTGAATAGTATACATACACCATTACACACTTGG
This sequence comes from Candidatus Nanoarchaeia archaeon, assembly GCA_048618745.1. Lineage (GTDB taxonomy): Archaea > Nanobdellota > Nanobdellia > Woesearchaeales > DSVV01 > CAZBGG01. The sequence continues at coordinate 2,299 of JBMCCQ010000011.1, read as the reverse complement.
ATTACCCGGCCTTTAAAAGATTAACCGTTAAATTAACAGAAAAGCTTTTAAAGATTGAAAACAGGAAAGTGCCTATAATGGGCAAGAAAGCGCAAAACACTGCCGGTGGTGCGGCGGCATTCATTGCAATCATAGGTGGGGCAATTTTGCTCTATCTTATGCTTTTGCCTCCTGCAGACAGGGAGGAGCTATTGGGGGACGAAACATCACAAGGCGGCACAGGAACTTCTACGCCAGAGGAGAAAGAGCAGTTTTTTAATGATATGAATAAAACGCCCCTTAAAGAAAGCCCTGGAAGAATAAGTTATCTGCGCCAGGATGAGTTTGACCATAATTTGCCGGCGATAAACCTCTACACGAGCAGTTCAAGTGAAGATAAAAAGATTGGTAAAGACGTTTATGTAAAAAGCAGTGTTTTTGATGAAAAAACTAAAGAGATAAGTTTTACAACGCCTTCTGAAATTGAAGATGTTTACCTTGCCTTTTCAACAGGAGAAGCCAGGGGCAAATTGATTGGCCGCCTGAATGGGGAGACTGTTTTTGAAAAAAAGATTACCGGCGGCCAGGAAACCGTGTCCATTAGAGACGATTTACTAGAAGAGGAAAACACGCTCCAACTGGAGGTTTCAGGAGTTGGGTGGAAATTCTGGACAACTAACAAGTATAACATTGAAACAATCAGAGCAGTCTATAAAGAAATAGACACAAGCAGGCAACAAAGCAAAAATACATTTATTGTAAGTGATAGTGAAAAACACAACCTTGACTACGGCGTCCTGAAGTTTAATCCTGACTGCAATCAAAATGAAGCAGGAAAAGTAACAGTATTGTTAAACAGAAATATTGTATACCAGGCCGTGCCGGATTGTGGTATGTTAAACAGGGTTGAAATTACCTCTGACATGATTAACGCGGGAGAAAACAAGGTAGAATTTAAGTCTGATAAGGGCAGATATTCAATCAACCAGATAAATCTTCAAACCAAAATGGAAAAGATGACGTTCCCTGTGTATTATTTTGACCTAGAGGAAAAACTATTTGATATTGAAAGTGATGAAAGTGACGAAGAGCATGAATGCGGAGACAGTGATGGGGTTTGTCCTTCGGGATGCCCAGAGTATAAGGATAAGGACTGCTGTTTAGAAAAAACATCCAAGTACTGGTGTGATGTCCAGCCCTCAAACGCCAATGAGAGGTGCAGAAGCGTTGTTTATGAAGAAGACTGTGAGAGCTGCCCTTCTGGTTATGAAGATGAAGAGGGCAACCCGCCTGAAGTTTGCGAAGGAGATTGCGGGGATGATACAGACGGCGTGTGCCCCGAAGGTTGCAGCAGAAACTATGATAAGGACTGCTGCTTTGAGCATTCAGAAAAAAATTACTGGTGTGACGAAGTGCCCAAGTACGGCCTAAGCAATGTATGTATGGAAAGCATTCATGAGCAGGATTGTGATAATTGCCCTTCAGGCTATGAAACCCTTGAAGGTAGCTTTAGCTGCCCGGATGAAAGCGAGGATTATGATGAAACAGCAAGGCTAAAACCAGGATACGATGTCTGGCTGAAGTTCAGCTTCCTTGATGATGGCGAAAGAAAAGCTGCCAAAGTCTTTGTAAACGGCCGGCAGTTTTATCTGGATACAAGAGAGGGCGAGTACGAAAGAAAAATTAACGACTATGTGGAAGACGGGAGCAATGCAATAAAGATTGAGCCGGACATGGATTCATTAGACATACGAAAGCTTGAAGCGGAAGTTAAGAGGCGCTGAACAGAAAAGATTAAATAAGACAAGTTCTAAGATTAAACTTAAGATAGATGTAAGTATGTGAAAAGAGGATATTGATATGGTTAACCGCCTCGAAAAGCCCGAATATTATCTCCAATTGAAAGAGAATAAACAAAGGGAGATTGAAGAATTAAAGAAACAACTAGATATAACAAGTGATGAAAAAACAAGAACAGAATTGATTAACCAAATTGGAAGAAAAGAAAACATTCTACATCAATATGATAAATACGCAACACAAGCACAATATGAGCATATGAAAGAAACGGGAAATCCTGATGACAAAATTGCTCATTTGATTAGACAAAAAAATGATCTTCAAAACACCATCTCTAAAGAAAATTCGTGGGGAAGGCTGGATAAAGAGCAAATGGAAAACTTGGAAAAACAAAAGAAACAACGTGAACGTAAAATTAGTAGAGAGGAAAAAAAGAAAAAGGCAAGACTTGACGGATACTCTCAACGAGAAACCAATGAATTCAACATAAGACAAATGGAAGCAGAAAACCAAAAGGCTG
>JBMCCQ010000010.1:0-21705 GCA_048618745.1 Candidatus Nanoarchaeia archaeon | reverse complement strand
TGACTTTTTGGTAGTCTTGCGAACGGCTTTTTTGGCTGTCTTCTTTGCAGCTTTCTTTTTGGTGGTTTTCTTTTTGCCACCCCTGTTCATTTTCACCTTTGAGATATCTCCGTCTTTATCCACGAAGTAGAGATACCCGTCTTCTTTTTTTATACCAACTTTTGCAACTTTACTTGTTTTTGGCATTGGCTCACCTCAAAGTTTTATAGTTTAAGTAAATATTATGGTAATAGGTATATTTAAATCTATTGATTTTAAAAAAAGATAATACAATCAAAATATTAAATTATAGAGACTATTTCCCAAGCTCTTTGAAAACATCCTTTATTTCCTGTTTGTTGTAGCCGGCGTTTTTTAGGACTTTTTTAACATGATACTTGGAAAGACCCGAATCAAAGCATTGTTTAACGTAAGCCTTTAAATCATTCTCCTTGCTGCTTCCCTGCATTTCGTTTATTAGTTCATCCACCACTGCTTCTTCATTACCTGCCTCAACCAGTTCCTTTTTTATTGTGTTTTTATCTTTGCCGGACTGCATTGAGCTTTGGATAAATTCCATAATTTTTGTCCTGTATCTTTCAGAATCTATTGAGTCTTCTGAAGCCTCTGTATTTACGACCTGTCCTGCCTGCTGTAGTTTTTGAGCTACATAATTCTCACTATATCCGTTTGTCACAAGATTTTTTTTAATCTGCTCAGGAGTAAGACCTGACTGCAATGACTCTGTCACATATTCCATTACCTCATCGAAACCGAGTTCCTCAAGCCTTTGCTGGACCACATCCACCGAATGGCCTGCCCCAAGGAGATTTTCACGTATCTGTGCCACATCCACTCCTGCGTTTTTTGCCTGCACAATATACTGGCCTATTTCATCATCAGGCATTTGCCTTGTTTGTTGTGCCGGCTCTTCCTTTGATGAGGACTCTTGCTGTTCGCGGTCTTTTTCAGGTTTTTCTTTATTTTCATGGGAAGAGGATGCGGCTGCAGAATCTGCAGCCGCATTGTTTTGTGTCTGTTGTTTAGGTTGGGCCGCTTGTTGGTCCTGTTGGGGGTGTCCGGTCTGAGACCTGTAGACAAAGAAAGCGGCCGTCCCCACTCCCACAACCACACAAAAGAGGAGTATATATAAAAAGTAGTTTCGCTCTTCTTCTTCAATGGGCTCGGAAGGGCTGTCTTCTTCAGGCTCTTTACTCTTATTTTCTTCATCTTTACTCTTATTTTCTTCATCTTCACTTTTATTGTTGTCAACAGAGGTTTTTGTTGTATTTTCTTCTTTGGGCTCTTTACCCGTAATTGCGAACATGGTGAGGCTTGATGCTTCTGCCTGGTAATATGCAAAGTCATTATCCTCACTGCTTTTTAGCGGTTCAATCTCATCCCAGTTATCAGTGTATTCAGATATGAAAACATTTTCACCGGGAATATCATTTTCATCAAGCCAGCTTTTATTTACCCTGAACTTAATATCCACTGTATCAAGGTCACTATTTGAAATACCTGTTTTGGAAATTGTAAAATATGAATAACGGACATTTTCCGGCTCATCTACAAGGTCCTGCTTCTGCATCTCTTCAACTTCAATTGTTACATTCTCGGCTTCTTCCTTTGGAACTATAGTAATTTCTCTTGCACTAATTTTGCTGCTATCAATTTCGAAGATATTTTCTTCATTTGCCTTTAATTTCTCGAAGGTTTTTTCTTCAAAACTCTTATCACTCTCTTTATCCTGGCTCTCCTCTTTTTCTTCTGAGAGATTTACATTAAAGTTTAGTTCATAAGGAGAAGACATCATATTCCCTTTTGTATCATTACACAATACATAATATGTGTAGTTTCTATTTTCCAATGATTCAAGTTTTGCTGAATGCTTGGTTGTAAATATTCCAAAAGAGTTGTTCATATCCCCGTAAGAAACGTCCTCTTCGTCGTATCTGCATTTAGCCCTTTCAGTGGTGGTTAGGCTGAGGTAATCCTCTTCTTTTCTGATTGTTTCATTAGGGGATGCACTAATAATTTCAGGTGGAGTGGTATCATCAATTTGAAATGTAAGATTTTCAAGCGCTTCGTTTCCCGCCTTATCAGCACAATTAAGTTTTGTGAGATATTCCCCGTCATCAAAATAACTGTCTACATCGAGGTAGTATGTAAAATCCATATCTTCACATTTATCAAAACATTTGTCTTCTTCATACTCACAGTCATCAATACATTTACTATGGTCCTTTTTGCAGACTTCGGTATCATCATATTCCTCATAACACTCACTTCTTTCCGAGTCACAAATGTCTTCGCAGGTATTACAACTATCTTCACATTTGTCTTTGCAATCATCAATGTCCATAAACAATTCAAGCTCAACTTCCTCTTCTTCGGCAACGTATTTATAGTCGTCACAATCTTCGTTACATCCCTCCAATTCATCCTCACATTGAGATTCTTCCGAGCTATCATCTGCATCATCCATACAATCATCATAGTCCTCTTCACAGTCGCTTTCGCATTTTTCAAGCTTTTCCTGATCCAGATAAAATAGGTCATATTCACATGAACCCGGCTCATTTAAACTTACGTTAAAATCTAATATATTTGTATCATCAAAGGTTTCATCATCTTCGGGTACTTTTATATCAAGTTTTGGGGAAGTGTAGTCTGTATAAAAGCTTCTTGTAAGCTTTTTTTCGTTGCCTTTCTGATCCGAAGCGTAGACAGAAACCAAATATTTACCCTCATCAAGGTCATCTATAGTATAATTGTATTTATTCGTTTCTTCCAACTGCATAGATTCATTGTCACTGCCGTTTATACTTATAAGTGGGGAGTCTGCAAGCTCCTCTTCTGATTCAACATCAATTGTTAACTCCTCAGCATTTGTATATTCGTTGTTTGAGATGGTTGTTGAAGAAAATGAAACCCCGGGGGAGGTGGTGTCATTAATTGCAAATTCGACTCTTTTTGTTGCTTCATTTGAGAACCTATCTTCGCAACTAATTTCCGTATAAAGGTCTTGCCCATCAGCAGTTGCGTTAAACTTGGTAGTGTGCTCTTTTCCATCATCTCCTGAGCCAAGAACAGTGGAAGCAGGGTTTACGTCATTGCTGATTGAATTAATTTCGCACACAGCTTCTTCATTTGTTGTAACACTTATTTGGCGGTTTATCCAGTCTTCATATAAGGTATTGTTTGATTCACTGGGTCTTTCAAAACTAATCTCTGGAGAAAGATAGGCAAGCGTGCTATTGGTTTTTATTTCAAAAGGTCCTCGTAAGTTGCAGTAGTTGTATTGGTTGCAGGCATTAATTTCTACCATGTATGTAGTGTCATCAGACAAATTATCAATGGTAGGAGTATGTGTTTGTGAAAAATTACTCTTAAAAATTTGGTTGTCAAGACTGTCTGCAGATGTTCCATAGTTAATTGAGTAATTCGCAACCTTATTTGTGGAGAAGCTAAGATTTATAGAACTGTTGTTTGTAGAATTAGATATATTTATAATCTCTGGTGGTACTGCATCCACAGTTTCAAAGTAGAAGGGTCCATGTCTTCCGCATTTGTTATTGTAGTTACATAGTGTTAGGTTATATTTGTATTCGGAATCTCCACTCAATCCTTCTAATTCAAATAAATGCTCTTTTTTTAAGTCTTCATCGATAGCTTTACCTGAATCATTACCTGAGACATAAGCAAAGCTTGCATTACTAAGTTTGTTAGTCTCAAAACTAATGTTGGCTGTTTCATTTGTAGTGGTGTTTATCAACTCATTTAATTCGGGCTCTTCCAAATCAAACAACACATCGGCAGTCTTTGATGAGGTTAAATTAACCTCATTAAATCCCCGGTCAGTTCCATTAGAAGCATAGATGGTATAGTTGTTAAAATGATTTTCATTATTTTCTGTGAGTTCATATTCATTGTATGTATATCGCGGCGTTTTACCATCCGCTCCTGTACTAAGCTCGCGCACAATTTCATCATTGGTATTTGTGACATTCACACTCGCCCCTTCAATATCATTACCATTAGTGTCATTAACATAAACATCCAGATACCATTTCACATATAAGACAGTATTATCTCTTGCATCAAGCCACTCACGAGCAAATTCTGAATTAATTACTGAATTGTTGCCCTCAGATGCGGTTTCAATATGGTTGTCTCCTGCATCAATAGATGTATTAATTATGGAGTTATTATCTGCAGTATTAAATAAAATTCCCTTGCTTTCAATTTCAAAAATATCAAGGTCAACAATTTTGCTATGATTAAGATTACCTCCCTCAACTCCATAGGTAAAATGACTTAATTGGCAATTTTTTACATTAATCCCTGCCCCTTCAGCATAAATTCCGGTACCGGAATTATTCCCTTCAATCAATGTATTGTTACAATTAATATCCACATCTGAAGAATTGATATTAATTGCCATATCTTCAGGATGTAACTTATAATAATTTTCATCCATGGAGTAATCTCCTGCTGAATTTATCACAACAGAGGAATTGGTATCATTTATATCATTCATTGCATCCTTTAAATTATCAAAATCACAGCCTGCGTCACATACGGTTGTATAACCAGAAGCCAAGTTCAGGGCAAAACAAAGCAATAAAACAAAGACAAGAAGCCTTTTCATTTGCTTCCACCCCTTGTTACTTCAATATCAGCTAACACTTTTCTTACAGAATAGGGCAGGTTCCATACCCTTATGAACTGCTCCATATCTTCTCTGAACCGCTCAGGAACTAAAAGGACAGTCCTTCCCAGCTGCTGGATTTTAAGACTTTTTACAAGACCTGATTTTCCGTCTCTTCCTTTAAGAGCATAATAAAACCTTACTTTGTCCTTTTTTGCCAGATGCTCGGTAGAATAAGTGTAAATGAGCATTTTTTTTGGATTTTTAATAAAATCATCATCCGGCATGAGTATAGACTAACTAGACTACTATAAAAAACTTTTGTTGATTAACTATTTAACAATGTATTTATATTTCAATATGTTACTTATTTAACAAATCAAGCTTAAAAAATCAAATAAGCTATATAAAATAACATAGTTACAATTAAATAATCACTATACTTCAAAAATTTGGAGTTTTTACTTATTTAAGTTAAATATATTAACATAAGATTAAATAACTAAATAATTAAAGATAATAAAAAAGCTTTATAAGTTAGTTTATTTAACAATATATATTAATTTAATTAACAAATTTACTAATTAATAATGCTTTTTAGAGTTCTTTTGTTAATTTAATTAACTAATTAAATGAATATTTATTTAGCATACAACAGGTATAATAAAATTATGCACTTTTTTGTTAGTCTAATTAACATAATCTTAATCGCCGTAATAATTAAAATTAACTTACTGTAGTTATTGGTTAAATAAACTAACAGTTAACTTTTCCATATATGTTAAATTAGTTAACAAAATTATCCGAAAAAATACTCCTTGTTATCTCAATAAACTAAGAACTGTTTTTTAATTTTTTATTTGTTTCTTTCTGCAGCTTTTTATCAAGCTTTTCAAACTTTCTCTGGGCCCTTTTAAATAATGAAATGGTTTTCCACCTGCTTTTTGTCTTGAAAAGTTTAGTTGTAAGCTCTTCATCAGCAATATTTTTGGCAACCCAGTCTGCAAAAGCATTCCCTTCAGAGTTCACATATTGGGTGAAATCCTCATTACTAAGGCCCCTAATGAATTCAGTAAGCTCCTTTATGTTTTTGATTTTTTTGTTGTTTTTGGTGACAAAGGCGTTATGCTCCCCAAGGTTTTTTATATTCTTATGAATTCTTCTGATTTCCTGTTTTTCGGCTGTTCTGCGCAAGTTCCTTCTATTAATATATCCTGAAAATTTCAAAATAAAGTATTGTTTCATTAGTTTGTGGGTAACCCAGGCGAGTATTACTAGTAAAAGAAGTGTAAGTGCAAGAACCACCAACTCATCTGCAATGGTCCCAAAAGGCACTCTATGAATAATGGAGCGGCGTAGTAAATCAGAAGATACATAAAATGGATTGTATTTTGTTGCCAGGTCTGCAACATATTGGGGCATTTTTTCCAGGGGATAAATTAAATCAGAGACAAACAACATAATGCTACTAATAGAAATTGATGCAAGCATATTACTCTCATTTGAATTAAAGAGATTGCCCATAAGAATACCTATGAATGTAAAAACGCTGGAAGCCAAAAACAAGACAAGAGATGTCACAGGCCAGTTTGCGAGTATATTTTTGTTAAAGTAAAGTGTGAAAACTAGCAGCACAAAAATAAGCTGTATAACTATCATTATAAATGTGGTAAGAAAAGTGCTTGCGATAAATGCAAAATCTTTTGTCGGAGTTACAAAATTCCTGAAATATGCCTTGGATGATTTTTCCATAAAGACCAGATTGCTTGCCAAAAGTACACCAACAAACATAATAACCATTACAATAAGATACGGGAAATAAAAATTCAGCTGGGATTCCTGTGCCACCAATGGCCTGATGTTTTTTTCAATAGGATTAACAATCCTTTCTACATCAGTAATCTCTGTATTTTCAATATTTGCAGTGATTGCATTGAAAACATTTTCCACCGCACTAATCTTTGACAGGGAAGAAGCCGCAAGTGAATGCAATTCGTCTATTCTCTCAGCAGACGATGTCTTTTTTGTGCTGGCATCTGAAAGCCGTTCATCCAAATCCTCTACATTGTCCTTTAAATTGTCAATTAATCCTCTCACCTTCTCGTATGAATCAACGTTTGTTTCATTCAGTTCATCCTTTATTTCCTCAATATCTTCCTGGCTGGAATTAATCAGCTCCAAAAGCTCATCTTCCTGCGAAGAAGTAACATTACCTTCCTCAATAAAATCATCTATATCATCTATTAAATTTTCAGTCTCATCAATTGCATCTTCAGTATGCTCGTCATAATCACTCATAATAATCTGGAAATCCTCAAGGTCCTCAAGCTGCAATTCCTGGCTGTTAAACTCAAGGTCCATATCTTCAATGTCATTCTTAACTTGTTTGAGGCCGCTACTTAATTCCCTGTTTTCTTCTTTTAGTTCCTCAATAATTATGCTGCTGTTTTTAATCTCCTCACTTGTTTGATTTAGCTTGGTTATAAGCTCAGCAGTCATGCCTGTTGAAAGCTGTTTAGCCTTTTGATTGAATTTGTTCTCCATTGAATCAACCACTGTTCTGAATAAATTAACCTGGGAATTATCAACATAAAAATCAATCTCATTAACATGGTCGTTTGTTATTCTGAAGTCATCAGGGAATTTTATACAGATATGAAGTTTGCCTGCTCCAATTTTTTCTTTGCATTCTTCAACCCCATTTATACGCTCAATCACATATTGATCAACTGAGATTACAGAAACAAATTCTTTTGTGAGGTTGTTTTCCCCAGTAGATATATAGCCTATATTTATCCTCTCAGATTCAGCAGTATCATTGAGGGCAAGTCCAATTACAAACATTAACAATACGGGGCCCAGCATCATAATAATTGCAGAGGCTTTTGACCTAAGTACAAGCTTAAAATTCTTTTTCGTTATAGTTGCGACTTTACCCATTTTTGCTTTGGTCTACTACCTTTTGTAAAACCTCTTTTAATGAGGGGTCCTCTAATGTCACATCAATTAAGATTTCATTCATCTCTTCAATAACATGAAGAATCTTATGAAGGTTTCTTTCTGCCTTGTCAGAGTATATTATCAGCTTATTGCCTTCCTTATTGCTTTCATTAATCTGGAGGTCTTTGTAAGCATAAAGCTTCTTTAATATTTCATCATATTTACCGGGGGTCGTCTCAAGCTTAATCTCCTGCTGTTTAGAATAAAGCTTTTTGATTTCTGAAGGAGTGCCAGTGCTTACCATCTTGGAATTATACAGGATACTTACCCTGTCACACAAGTGCTGCAGTTCATCAAGAAAGTGCGAGGATAAAATGATAGTTGTCCCTTTTTCATTGATCTGTCTGATTAAATCCCACATTTGCTTTCTTAAAAGAGGGTCAAGGTCTGCCGTTGGCTCATCCAGTATCAGGATTTTTGGGTCATGAATAAGTGAACAGGCAATATCCAGCCTTTTAAGCATGCCCCCGGACAAATTGCCTGCAGCAATATATCTTGATTCATATATATTCATCAATTTTAACAATATATCAATGTTTGTCTCTCTTATATCCTTGGAAAGCCCATATAGTTTGCCAAAATAATCCAGATTTTCAATACAGTTTAATTGCGAATATACAGAAGGAACCTGGGCTGCAAAACCAAATATTTTTTTTACATCCATCTGGTTCCTGTAAACAGAGCGGTATTGCTGGGCATCATCCCTGAAATTAAGAAGATGCTCCAGCTTGAATTTCACATCCCCTACATCAGGCTCCAGAAATCCAACCATTGTGTTTAATAAAGTAGTTTTTCCTGAGCCGCTTAATCCAATTATTCCAAAAATTTCGCCGGATTTTATGTCGAAGTCTACCTGATTGAGAATTGTTTTTTTCCCGAAACGTTTTATAAGATTTTTTACCTTAATTATGGAGTCTGACATATTGAGGGCCCTGTGGTTTCTTTTATATCATTTGGAAGCTTTCATTTATTAATGTTATTGTTCTCTTAAGAAGTAATAAAAAAAGGAAAATTTATTTTTTAAGCCTGCTTTTTATATATTCCAGTCTGTTGCATCCATTAATGAATGCTTCCACTGCGCTTCTGATACTGTCTGTATGTTCATATGTTCCTGTTATGTTCCAGCCGTTTTGCTTAAGAAGGCAATAACTGTACCCCACAGCTCCCGAGCCAGGTCCTTCAGCTCTTAAGCTAAACGAGTCCATGGTAAGCCTGGGCTCGATCTCTTTTTTTATAGCAGTAACTGCGGCATCAATCGGCCCGTTTCCTTCAGCATAAGTGGTTATTATTTTATCTTGGTTCCCTATTTTTACCACTGCACCAACTCCTTTTTCTGAATAAACCGGGTGGATGCTATGCAGGATGTATTTTTTTGGTATCTCTTCTCCATCATACACTGCTCTTATTAAATCAGCATCATCGGGATTTTCATTGTCAATTGCAAAATAATTCTCAGCAGCTTTTTGAAAGTCTTTGTCACTGATTACAATCCCCAGCTCTTCATAACGTTTTTTTATTGCATTTCTGCCAGATTGCTTATTATGGCGTATTATTGTTTCCATACCAAAATCTTCGGGCCTGAAAATTTCATAGGTCTCCCTGTTTTTGTAAAAACCGTCCTGATGTATGCCACTGCTATGATGAAACGGGTTTGTGCCCACTATTGGCTTATTATGGCCAATTGCTATCCCTGTTACTTCTTGAATAGTTTTGCTTGCTTTACCTATGTTTGCGGATTTAATATCTGAATAAAGCCTCCCACCTGTCACTTCATCAATAACATCACCCATCATAAGATTTGCAACAATCTCTTCAAGAGCAGTATTACCAGCCCTTTCACCAAGCTGGTTTATTGTAACTTCTGCTTGCCGCGCTCCTGCTTCAAGCCCTGCAAGCGTCATTTCTGTTGCAAGGCCCCGGTCGTTGTGACAATGTACTGATAACACAGGCTCGAGCCCCTCTTCTTTTGCTCTTTTTCGAATATAGGATATCATCTTACCGTAGTTTTTTGGACGAGTAGAGCCAACTGTTTCAGGCAGGTTAATTGTTCTGGCACCTGCTGAATAAGCAGTTTTTACAACTTCAAAGGCAAACTCAGGCTCCGTCCTTCCGAAATCTTCAAGGGAGAACTGAACATCATCGACATATCTCTTTGCTCTTTCAACTGCGTTGTTTGTAAGTTCTAAAATCTGGTCTTTACTTTTTTTTAGTTTATAATCCCTATGCAGGGGACTTGTTCCTATAAAACTATGGATTCTCTGGTTGTAGGCAGGCTCTATTGCTTTAGCTGCCTCGACAATGTCATTTGATGTCACCCTAGCAAGTCCGCAGATAGCCGGCCCTTCTTTTGTACCAAATTCTTTTGCAATCTCGTTAACTGAGCGGTACATATCAGTGTTGCTTGCAGGAAACCCAGCTTCAATCACATCAACACCTAACCCGGTTATTGCTTTTGCTATTTTTAACCTTGATTTATTGGAGATATTTTTTGGAACTCCCTGCAATCCATCTCTTAATGTAGTATCAAAGATTGTAATTTTATCATGATTCATATAGTATCACCTCGTAAATATTAATCTGATAAGAACATTGTTTACAGCAGCAGTAAAAGCAGCAGAGAAATAGCAATAAAATTCAACTTAACAGTGCAGCCGGCAACTTTTTTGTTGTATTCCATTTTTCTTTTCATATTTTTCCCTCTATTTTCTTAAACAATGCGGGCTGGATATGATTCCAGCTAATTAAAGCAGCAGATTCAGAAAAGTTAGTTGGATTAATCTGCTCATAGAATAAGTAATGCAAATGTTATATTTAAAACTAACGAAATTATCCAAAGTAGTTAAGAACTTTATTATTAATATCTGAATTAGTACTCCAGCAGTTTTTTTGTTTGGATATTATTTTTTCAAGGGTCGCCTTATTTTCTTTAAAGGCCTTAAAGAATGTATTTATAAATTCTGCATTTTTTTCCTCATCCTCTTCAAGCATAAGCAAATCAGAGTGCCTGATAAGAGCCATAAAGTTTTTGTAAATTTCAAAACATTCACTTCTTTCCTGCTCACTAAAAAAACTGTTTTCGTACATAGAAACGGCTGTACCCTCTGGTTGTACTATTGGGTCTAATACTTCCAGTATTTTGTTAAGTTTCTCATAGACCTTTTTCCGTATAGTGGGCAGAACCTGATTTTCATCCTCAAAAGAGGAAATCTCAAGAAATACCTGCACCTGTTTAAAATCCGGTAATGAATACCTCCCTTTAAAAGCATTATACATTTCCTCAGCAGTTTTATCGGACATTGGAAAAAAACGGACAAATTGTTTTAATTTAAAGTTTTCGAAAAAGATAACAGCATCATAATGTTTTTAAATAAAATGTTTTACCCGTGTATTAGGGTGAGCAAATGGAAACAAAACTTAATGTGAGACTTCTGAATTATACACCTGCACCGGCAAATATTGTAGCAACTGCTGCAAGATTATGCTATTCAAATGCGGAGATTAATGATTTACTTAAGGAAATGACTAATGAGAAGTGTGAGAAACTTCTTAAAAAACTAATGCAGCTTGGTCATGAAAGCCCAATGGAGCATGCTTCATTTACGTTTGCTGTGGAAGGGATTTCCAGGGCCTGCTCACATCAGCTTGTAAGGCACAGGATTGCCTCCTACAGCCAACAGAGTCAAAGATATGTTGATAGCGCGGAGTTTAATTACGTAATCCCGCCCAGTGTAAAAAAAGACGAGAAGGCGCGTAAGGATTTTGAAAACATTATGCAACAGATTGGCAAGGCTTACGAAGAGCTAAAAGAAATTGCACCAAAAGAAGATGCCAGGTTTGTGTTGCCTAATGCAGGAGAGACCAAAGTTGTTTTTACAATGAATGCAAGAAGCCTTAAGAATTTTTTTAAGCACAGGACATGCACGAGGGCACAGTGGGAAATCAGGAATATGGCCCAGAAAATGTTAAAATTGTGCAGGGGAATTTCTCCGGTTCTTTTCAATGAGATGGGGCCTGACTGCATATGTGAAAAAGTCTGTCCAGAGGGAACTATGAGTTGTGGTGCGTGGGAAAATATTGAGGGTGCAATGATTAAGTACAAAGGAAGTTTGCTTACTAAAGAGGAATATGAAAATGCTAAAGGAAAATGATAAGGAAGTTTTTGAAATAATTGAAGATGAAAAACAAAGGCAGCTATATGAGCTAAACATGATTCCCAGTGAAAACAGCTGTAGCAGGGAATGCCTTGAAGCACTGGGCAGCGTTCTCAATAATAAATATGCAGAAGGCTATCCAAGAAAAAGGTACTATCAGGGTAATAACTTTATTGACAACATGGAAGAACTTGCAATTTCGCGTGCTAAAAAACTTTTCAATGCAGAGCATGCAAATGTCCAGCCGCACTCGGGCAGCACTGCAAACATGGAAGTGTATTTTGGACTCCTAGAGCCGGGCGACACAATTCTAGCAATGGACTTAAATCACGGGGGGCATTTAACACACGGAAGTTCTGTAAATTTTAGCGGGAAGCTTTATAATTTTGTACATTTTGGTGTTGATGAAAACGGTTTTATTAATATGGAAAAAGTAAGAGAGCTGGCACATGAGCATAAACCAAAAATGATTGTGTCCGGGTTTACAGCTTATCCGCGTGAAGTTAATTTCAAAAAGTTTCACGAAATTGCTCAGGAAGTGGGAGCTTACAGCATGGCCGATATAAGCCATATTGCGGGTCTAATTGCTGGAGGTGTACACCAGTCTCCTTTTCCTTTTACTGATGTTGTAACAACAACCACTCACAAAACACTGGGAGGTCCAAGGAGCGCGGTTATTCTTTGCAAAGAAAAATATGCAAAGGCAATTGATAAGGCGGTCTTTCCGGGTTTACAGGGCGGTCCACATGAGCATGTTATTGCAGCAAAAGCCGTATGCTTTAGGGAAGCGATGCAACCAAAGTTTAAGGAATATACCCAAAAAACCGTAGAGAATGCAAAGGCACTTGCAAAAGTTTTAATTGATAACGGCGTTAAGCTTGTCAGTGACGGTACAGACAATCACTTGTTGCTCATTGATTTGATAGAGACACCTTTTGTGGGTGAAAAAGGTATGGGAAAAAAACATGCTATTGCTTTAGAAGAAGCAGGAATTATTACAAATGCTAATACAATCCCCTTTGACCCCTCAACACCCTTTAAACCGTCAGGAATTAGGCTTGGAACTCCTTGCTTGACTTCAAAAGGATTCACTGAAGAAGAAATCAAAAGAGTGGGCCACTGGATAGTTCAGGTTCTGAAAAACCCTGATGACGATAATTTAAAAACAGAAATAAAAAAGGAAATAAGAGAGCTTTGCACAGAGTTTGAGGAAAAATAAGTCATTACGTTTTTGTGGCTGCAAAGTAAATCATGTACAATGCTGAAATCCCGACAAGGACATATATTATCCTGGAGACAATATTATAACCGCCAAATATTAAGTCTACCAGGTCTGTCCTGTTAAAGAGTCCATACACTCCCCAGTTTAACCCACCAATTATCAAAAGTACTAAAGCTCCCCAGTCTATTGCGTCCATTTTTCTCATAGTAACACCCCCCTTGTGTTGTATGTAGAATATCTTTTAAAATATATAAATCTTACTGTTTTTTTAGGGGAGTAGATCTCCATTTATAGGCAGTATCCTTAATATATGGAAGAATTTCCATTAGCCCGAAATGCTTGAGGTCAGAAATTCCCGGCTTAACAGAGTGGGTTATAAGTTCAATAAAAATATCCACTTCTCTATCTGTCAACAAAGAGACAGCAAGAAGCGGGTCAATCCCATCAAATTGATTTGAATCCTTAATAAACCTATAAACATGCTTTAGATACCGCTCTTGTAAAGACAAATCAATATTTTTGTAAAAGTTGTTTTTTAGAAACTCCCTTAGCTCCATAAAATCCCGATAAACCTTTCCTTCTGAAAAGCTTACAAGCCCCTTTTTTCTGCTTTCCTTTAAGATGGAGTTAACTATCGTTGCTGTTCTTTCCCTTTGGTTTTTTCCCAGCCTGAAAGCAACTGAAGGTATTTCGTTTTTTTTCAGATAACCGTATCTTAAACCATCGTTAAGGTCAGAAAAAGTGTAGGCAATTTTATCAGCCCACATTACTGCAGAATATTCATTGGCCCTTTTTTTGTTTCTGTTTTTATACCTAAGTGAATGATAAAACATTCCTTCAAGCACTTCTTCTGTCAGATTGAGTCCCTTACCCTTTCTCTCAACACTTTTAGCAATTAATACACTGTTGATATTATGTTTAAATTTTCTTCCGGAAAGTTTGGAGAGAACTCTTTCTCCTAAATGTCCATAAGGGGTGTGACCTATGTCATGTCCCGCGGCAATTGCCATGCACAAATTCATATTAAGTCCAAGACTTTCAGCCAAAATCATGGATATGCCAATCACTTCTTCTGTATGAACAAGTCTCGTCCTCACATGGGGATTATTAGGCATTGAAAGAACCTGCGTCTTGTAAGCAAGTCTCCTGTAAGCGCCTGATTGGGTTATTTTAATATAATCATTAAGAAAAGGGTCTTTTGCAAGAACATCTTCTCTTTCTTTTCTTGCCCTGCCCTTTGTTGAAGTGATTGCTTTCATATACTTTAAGAAATATATTATCTATTTAAGGATTTTGGAGGATTACCTTCTTATTGTAAGTAAAATTCTGCGATATCGTCCCATGTTTTTGGTGCTGGTTGTTTTTCTAACTCTACATGTTCTCTTAATTTCTTTGCCAATTCATCCACCGGTTGTTTGTAAGCCTTTTCAAGCCTTGTGATTTCATGATATATTGCAGTTTGATAGGCCTGGCTTCGTTTATCCTGCTTAAGAGTTGGATGTTGAATACCGTCGAATTCAGCGAATATGAAATCACAAATATACGAAGCTGTCTTGTAATGGGTTTTTGCAACATCAAGACTGTGAAGATTTGCAGTGTCTTCGTAATTTGTCAGACCCTTTTTTGCAATTTCTATACAATTAGAGTAGACTGTGCTGAGGTTTTTTCTATCTTTTATTTGCTTTTTAACTATATCGATTTGTTCGTCCATAAATTTGGGAAAAGGAAGCGTTATATAAAACTGCGTTTTTAGAACACGATTAAAAAAGCCTCCGGCGGGATTTGCAAGCTTCTTTCGCCAAGCGGGAGCGAGGTGCGCAACGCAAAGCAACAAACTGTTTATTAAGCTTTGCTGGCTTTGTAAAAAAGATTTACAAAGTTTCGCTCATGTCATTCGCTCAAGCCCACAAAAGAAACAAAAAGCCTCCGGCGGGATTTGCACCCGCGACCTGCAGCTTACGAGGCTGCCGCAATAGCTGCTATGCTACGGAGGCGAACGATAGTGAGCCGGAGTAGCGACCAAAAACCGGGTCAGTTAGTCTGTTGGTTTTTGAGTATGCTACGGAGGCGAACGATAGTGAGCATCCGCTAGCGACCAAGAATCCTGACAAACAGTCCGTCGATTCTTGAGGATGCTACGGAGGCGAACTGTAGTGAAGATTCGCTAGCGACCAAAAACCCGTCTATACAATTCCCTGATTATTGTAGTATTTATCCAAGCTTTTCTTTTATGTCTTCGTCACTTAGTTTTGACTGGCATTCGTTGCACACTGCCTTTTTTTTGCCTTTACTATTCCTTATATATGTGCCTATTATTTTTTGCAAAAAGGTTTCCTGGATTTTTTTGCCGCAAATTTCGCATTTCATAATTCCTGAGATAAACAAGCAATATATAAATCATGTGGAAAATTGGGGTTGAGACAGTATAAAACTTGTTTTTTCCAAACAGTAAGAGAGGCAGAAAGATAATATGAGTTGTTTTTAACTCAAGAAATTGCCAAAATTTATATACAAGATTTCTTCTACGGCATACAAAAAGGGGATAAGATGGAAATATTGTTCTGTGCAGATGTTCATGGTAACGAAATGCATTATTTTAAAATTTTAGAGAGAGCCAGGAATTTTGATGTTCTTGTGTTTGGAGGCGATTTATGCCCTAAAAACTTAGATATGCAAAAACAAAGGGAATTTCTAGAAAATTATCTTATCCCGAGGCTAAATGAATTAAAGCAAAAAAAACAGGAATTAAAGATTTTTCTGATGCTCGGAAATGATGATTTTGCTTATAATTATGAGGTTCTTAAAGAGCATGAAAAAGCTTACCAGGTATTGGATAAAACAACAGAACTGGGGCATGGTTTTTACATACGGGGTTATCCCTTTGTTCCAATAACTCCATTCCGGCTAAAAGATTGGGAAAAATGGGACATGAATGAAAAAAGAATTGATAAGTCCATGCAGCTTCAAGGAATAAAAACATGGAATGGAAGATACGAGGGCAAAGTTTTTACTGACGCAGATAATGATTCGATTGAAAATGATATGTCAGGATTGTTTGAATCACCCCAAAACACAATATATGTATTCCATGCGCCGCCCTTTAAGACAAAGCTTGATATAGTTTATAGCAAGGAACATGTTGGCAGTCGGGCGCTGAGGAATGCCATTGAAAAATACCAGCCACTATTGACTTTGCACGGACATATACATGAAACAGTTGATATGTCAGGAGAATACTTAGACAGGATTGGTGACACAATATGTGCTTCAGCCGGAAATCACCACACCTATCCAAACCCTGCAGTGTTAGAAATAAGCCTCCCTTCAAGAAGTGTTAAAAGGGTGGTTCTTGACTAAAAAAATTTATTCCTTCTTAAAGATAGCCCTTCCAACTCTTACCATAGTAGAGCCTTCTTCAATTGCTATCTTATAATCATTTGTCATGCCCATTGAAATTTCTTTTAGATTTAACTCATCTGCAATAGCTTTAGTCTTTCTGAATATATATCTTGTATCTTCGTCTTCAATGAATGGAGCGATAGTCATTACTCCTTTAACCTTAAGATTGGTAAGCTTTAATATTTCGTTATAAAAACGCCCAACTTCTTCAGGACTTATGCCAAATTTTTGGTCTTCGCCTGAAACATTTATCTGCACCATTATTTGCATTACTTTGCCAAAATCCATTGCTCTTTTGTTTATCTCTTTTGCAAGCCTTAAAGAATCTACACTTTGTATACAGTCAAATATTTCAACCGCTCTTTTAACCTTATTAGTCTGCAAGTGTCCAATCATATGCTTTTCAACCGGGGGCAGATTTTGGAACTTATCTTGGGCCAGATGGACCCTGCTTTCGCCTATGCATTTTACACCGGCTTCAATAGCTTCTATTATCTCTTGAACAGAAGCAGTTTTTGTAACAGCACAAAGTTTAATTTCCTCAGGTTTTCCACCCGCCTTTACTGCTGCCTCTTTTATATTCTCTGTCACAATTTTAAGGTTATCTGCAATACTCATAATTATTTGGTGTTTTTGTATATTATATAAAAATTGCTTAAAAAATACTTGTGCCAGCAAAATAACCCACAACTTATTTTACGACGCATTCGTAAAGGTTTTGTTTTATTCGCATGGCTACCTCTCTTGTCTGAGTCATATAAGTTATTTTGCCCAAAAGATGCAAAAATGCATTTTAGAAACCATAATTAAATTAACAACATTCGCGCAGGACGGAGTGTAGAGGGTTTTTGCCCTAAGAAGTGGGGCAAAATCCTTTACGAAGTAGCTTATGTGCCAAGCAAATGAGCGTCTGCCGCGTGTGTTGTTGTTAATTTAATTATATCCCTTTTGAAGATTAAGCGTATATTTTGGTTTCCTTTTTCCGGAGTTTAAAAGAACCTTTAAACAGGCAGTGGTTTCCTTTTTCCGGATAATAAAAGAATTACTGTTTCGAAATGTTTTTAATAAGGGATTTTTTCAGGCAGAGGTATGACAAGAATAGCGGTGGTTAATAAGAAAAAGTGCCAGCCAGAGGTCTGCGGGAACTATTTGTGTATTAATTTATGCCCTGTAAACAGGACCGGGGCGCAATGTATTGTAAAAAGTGAAGATAATAAGATTGAAATAGATGAAAAATTGTGTACAGGATGCGGAATATGCCAAAACCGTTGTCCGACAGAGGCCATATCAATTATAAATCTTCCCCAAGAGCTTAATACAGCCCCTATACACAGATATGGCAAAAATGGCTTTGCTCTTTATTCTCTTCCCTCTCCGATGTTTGGGAAAGTAACAGGTATTATTGGAAGAAACGGGATAGGTAAATCAACTGCGATAAAGATTCTAGCGGGGTTATTAAACCCGAATTTTGGTGAGGAGGGTAAAGAAGCGACGACTGAGGAACTTATACAGCATTTCAAGGGCACCGAGAAACAGAATTTTTTTGAAAAGCTAAAAACCGGGGAAATAAAGGTTTCATATAAACCGCAGAATGTGGATATGATTCCAAAAACAACTAATGGAAAAGTTAAGGAGCTTCTTGAAAAGGTTGATGAAAAGGGGAAGCTTGAAGAGATTGCAGAGATGCTTGATATAAAAAATGTCCTTGATAGGGATATTAAGAAGGTTTCCGGGGGGGAATTGCAGAGGATTGCAATAGCTGCAAGTGTACTAAAAAAAGCCAATCTCTATATCTTTGATGAGCCGACAAGTTACTTAGATATAAAGCAAAGACTGAAAGTTTCAAGGTTTGTGCGAAAGCTTGCAGATGAAAGTACAGCTGTGATGGTTATTGAGCATGACCTGGTTGCTTTAGATTATCTGGCAGATGTTATTAATATTATGTACGGTAAGGAAAATGCCTATGGTGTTGTAAGCAACCTGAAAAGTGCAAAGCCTGGCATTAATTCATTTCTTGAGGGTTTTCTTAAGGAGGAGAATGTGCGTTTCAGAAATAATAAAATAACTTTTGAAGTTAATTCACCTGTTGAGCATAAGCCAGAAAATCTGGTTACTAAATGGAGTGAGTTTCAAAAAAATTTTGAAGGCTTTAGTTTGAAAGCATCAGAAGGTGATGCCTGTCAACAGGAAGTATTAGGTGTCTTGGGAGAAAACGGTATTGGGAAAACGACGTTTGTTAAGGTGTTGGCAGGTGTTGAAAAGCCCGATATTGGAGAAATTGATAAGGATATAACTGTTAGCTATAAACCCCAGTATATTGATAGTGAAAGTGATGAAATGGTTGTAAACGTTCTGCAAAAGGCTCTTCAAAAGCATAAGAATGATATAATAATGCCTCTTGAGCTTGAAGGGTTGTTAAATGCAAAAATAAATGAGCTCTCCGGTGGACAACTTCAAAGAGTGGCTATTGCAAAGGCATTGAGTGAGGATGCTCAAATGGTGCTCCTTGATGAGCCCTCTGCTTACCTGGATGTCGAGCAAAGGCTGATTGTATCAAAGGTGATAAGAAATTTGGCGGCAACTAGACAGAATGTTATTGTTGTTGTAGACCATGATTTAGTCTTTGTTGATGCGATCTCTAACAGATTGCTTGTTTTTGAGGGTTTGCCTGCCCATGAAGGACATGCTAGGGGACCTTTTAGCATGGAAGAAGGCATGAATAATCTATTAAGGGCAGTTGATATTACTTTGCGGCGTGATGACCTTTCAGGAAGGCCGCGAATTAATAAGGAAAATTCAATAAAGGACCGGGAGCAAAAAGAGCAAGGACGATTTTATTATGCGTAGAAAAATATATCCTGGATTGTTGGCTTTCTTAATTTTTCTCGTTATTATACTTGCAAACACATTATTTATTTTTTATGATACCTCTTTTGTTCACAATGAATTTGAAAAACTTGGAGTAGATGTTTCAAATGCTACAAAAATCGACAGGGAAATAAGGGATTATCTTGTAGGGGATAAACAAGAGCTTAATACTGATTTTCTTAATGAAAAGGAAAAAAGGCATCTGGATGATGTAAAGAGGCTGTTTACTTTAGGAAAAATATTGCTCGGACTTTTTGTTTTGATAATAGCGGTGATTATTTTTGAGATGAAAGGCTCTGAAATGCCCAAGACAGGGATTTTTCTTGGTGGTTTTTTTGTCGCTTTTACTTGCCTTGCACTTATTGTGCTAAATTTCTTTGACACCTCATTTATCATATTTCATAAACTCTTTTTCACGAATGATTTGTGGATGATGACACCCCATGATAATATAATACAACTGTACCCTCAACAGTTTTTTATGAATACCTTTGGCAAAATTGTAAAAAGAAGTGTTGTCTGGCTTGTTATTGCGATTGGATTATTTAATCTTAAGTATATATGGAAACTTATTTTAAAAATAAAAAAATATTTTTCTTTTGGGCAGGGGAAAAAAACAAAAAATATATAATAAATATATTTAATGTGTCTTAATAAAATGGCTGGAGCAAAAAAGAAGGAAAGAAATTATGCGGCACTTGCTTATCTACTAGTGGGTATAGTACTTTTTTATGCGGATGAAAAAATAAATAAATCAAAGTTTGTAAAGCATCATGTTAAGCAGAGTATTAATCTATGGGTGATTTTTGTAGCTATTCAGGTTGTTGCAAAGCTTATGCTTTTGCTGGGTATTTTTGTTGCGTTTTTAGGTTTGGTATTTCTGATTGGAATGGTTGTTGCAGGGGTCTTGAATTCCTTAAATGGTAAAAAGTCAGAGCTCCCAGTCATCGGAGCATTAGCGGAGAAATATCTGCAGATTTGATTAATCTTAAATACTGAAATTATTTTCTCTTGATAATATGGAAATCAGGTGTCTCAAGTGCAAGGGCAGAGGTTTTTGCGGCAGAAAGGTATGTCCTCATGTTATGAAACTTAATTCCATGGCTAATGCGAGAAAAAGGCATACCAAAACTGAGTTCAGCAGCCAGAGTCCTGCCCCTTTTATCGGAAGATTCGGCTATCCTGATGTGAATGTTGGTGTTTTATCACCACCTGAGAATTCCAAAGACACTTGGAAATACGATTCTCCTAAGTATTGGTCAAAAACTAATTATGATATCCCCCGGCTTGTGAATATAAGGGCAGACTTACTTAATTCGAAGTTTAAGAGTTCAGTAAAGGGAAATATAAGCCAGGTACAGGAGGTAGGTCTTGCGCAGAGACCTGTTGATATGGATTTTTTTTTGCAGGATAAGCCAAGATTCAGAATGCAAAGCAATTCTGTGACTGCCCCTACAGGGCCTGATGCACATTTGCAAAAGGCCGATATAACTTCAAACCCCAAGATAGGAAGGAAGGTTGATAAGGTTTATTCGGATACTGATATGAAGGCAACTGATGCAATCAATTATCTTTATAAAAGTGGTTATGATGAGAGTTTTGTTTCAAAAATAATGAGTGTAGGCGGTATAGGTAAGGACAGAAAGCTTGTTCCAACCAGATGGAGTATCACTGCAGCCGATGACACAGTTGGGAAAAACTTGATAGAAGAGGTTTCTTTGTATAAACAAATAAATGAGCATACTGCCTATTTCGGCGAGTACCTTGGGAATTACTATCTTATAATGCTTTTGCCGGGACTTTGGGGTTATGAACTTTTTGAAACCTATGTTGGAAAAAATTTTGCAGGAAGTCCTGAATATACAACTGACTATGAAAACCATACAGGGCGTAAACACTATGCATATAACTGCGCAGGCGGGTATTACTCTGTAAGGCTTGCTATTCTTGAAAAGCTAAGAGAAATGAAGAGGAGGGCAACTTGTGTGGTAGTGAGGGTTATCACGGGCGATTATTCTGTTCCTTTAGGGGTGTGGGTCACAAGGGAAGCCTCCAGAAAAGCGCTTGCCAATGATGCACTCAGGTTTTCTTCAAAGGAATTGATGTTAAATTACGCTAGGTTAATGCTTAATAAGAAATTTGGAATAAGGAAGGGAGAGATCATTAAGGATAGCAAGCTTTTGAAAGTTAAGCAGAATACTCTGGATAAATTTTGTTAATTTTTTGACCTTTTTAGAATGTAGTGGGCAACGGCTGTTTGAAAACTGGCTGAGACTGCCTGTAGGTGTCCAGCCTCCGATGGTTTCCACCAAATTCAACCTGCATTTATTGAACTTTATTTTTGGCTTACTGGATGCGGCATTTTTTATCCCAATAATTTATCCCAATAATTAATCTTATTGGGGATACTTGGACAATGCAATAGTTTTATA
>JBMCCQ010000009.1:0-22892 GCA_048618745.1 Candidatus Nanoarchaeia archaeon | reverse complement strand
CCCATATCACAAACTATGCCTCTCGTATACTTTGAAATATTTCTTCTTAATAACTGCGAATCCTCAGCCGGCTCATATACCATAATAAGCCCAGTCATAGAATTATTTTAAATATTTATTGAATATGCGAGGAATTAAAGTACCAAATTTAAAAGTCCGCCAACAACCATTGTAGTTGAAAGCATCAGCAATGTTGATTTGATGGTGTCCTTTAGCCCGAGTTCCTTGAAAATTATTACAAATGTTGCGATGCATGGGAAATACATTGTCAAAACGACACTGGAAATTATCAATTGTTTCATCGATAGTCCCAATGGCAATAGCATCCCTACAGCTATGTCTTTTCTTAGGAATCCAATCAAAAGCGAACCAATAGCTTCTTTTGGAAGACCGAATATTCCCGAAATTACTGGCGCAGTTAACCTGGCGGTTGCCTGGATTACACCTGAAATATATAGCACATTGACAATAACAACCCCTAACAGCATGTATGGCAATGCTTCCTTAAGAAAAGCCTTCATCCGCCAGAAGAGTTTTTTTGAGATTATCTTCATGTTGGGAACCCTGTAGGGCGTTATCTCAACAAATGTTTCAGGTATATCCTCTTTTATCATTTTGTTAAGTAGCAGGCTTACTGAAAGCCAAACAATTGCCAAAACTGCATATACTGTTCCTACACCCCTTATTCCATATTGACCTAACAGCCCAAATATCATCGCAGTCTGCGCCATGCATGGTATGGAGATCGAGAGTAATGTTATAACAATGAACCTTTGTTTTTTGCTCTCAAGGATTCTTGTACTTAAAACCCCGGGGACATTACATCCTGCTCCAAGAATCATGGGGATTATCGCAAGGCCGTGCAGCCCCAGCTTATGCATAAAAGTATCAAAAAGTATGCTCAATCTTGGCAGATACCCGAAAGCTTCAAGTAAACTTAATATTAGGTAAAAGGCGAATACATATGGTAGCACCATTGCTATCGGCACATACAATCCAGTTGTCAAAAGCCCCATTGACTGCAAGAGATCAATCTCCCCGCTAATAAGCTGGCCTACTAGCAGGTCATGCAGGATACCTTCTCCCAGAAAGTTGCTTAAACTCTGCATAAGAGGCATATAAAGACTAAACAACGGTTCAAATACAAACTTAATCAGGTTTTCCCCTATCAGCCTTATAAGGTAGAATACAAAGCCTATGATGATTATTGCAAGGGGTATGCCTGTCGTCGGGTTAACAGACAAATCTTCAAGCTTTTGTAAAAAAGTATGGTCCTTGTCCCTTATTTTCTGGGTGGCCTGGATGATCTCTCCAACCTTCTCCCATCTTTGTTTTTCAGTCCTTTTTGTTTTATGTGCCTTGGCCTTATCAATATTTTTTACAAGAGTTTTTATTCCCTGCCCTGTAACCGCAACTGTTGGCGTAACTGGCACTCCCAGCATTCGTTCAAGTTTTTTAACATCTATATCTATGCCCTTATGCTTTGTTTCATTCCAGAAATTAAGCGCCACCACGACTGGTATATTTTTCTCAAGAAGACTAAGGGTCATATATAGGTTTCTCTCAAGATTTGTAGAATCGACAACATTGATGACAACATCTCCCTCTTTTATCATATCTACGGCTATCTCCTCTGCCTTGGAATTTGCTGCAAGAGAATACGTACCGGGAACATCAATCAGGTCATGGGTCTTACCTTCAATTTTTATGCTTCCTTTCTTATACTCAACTGTTGTGCCTGCATAATTTGATATTACTACATCTACTCCTGTAAGCCTCGAAAAAAGGGTGCTCTTCCCTACATTTGGATTGCCCATCAAAAGGATTTTCATTTTTTTTCTACTACTATTTTAGATGCAATCCCTCTGCCGATTGCATACTGGGTGTTATCAACGCTCACTATTATTGGCCCCCTTAAAGGCTGTGACATTATTTTGATGAGTTTTTTACCTTGTCTTATGTTCATGCAGGCCATCTTTTCCTGAAACTCCCTGCCTCCTTCAACCTCGACAACATAGGCTTCTTCTTTGTCACTTAATTCCTTCAAATTCATTTTTTGTAACCTTTATCTTTTAAGAACCTGTTCAGTTTGTCTATTCCTTCCTGAGAAAAGGCATGCTCCAGAAGATGCGCTTCTTCATTTACGCTTTTTCCTTTCAGGCCCAGCACCTTTTTCAAAAATATTACAATAACATTATGGTTATGTGTTATCCTTTTGCCTTCCTCCCTACCTTTTTTAGTGAGCGTAATCTTTGAATAAGGCAAGGCAACAACCAGCTTTTCTTCCTGCAGCTTCTTTATCATCTGTGAAACGCTTGATTTGGAAATATCCAGCCTATCCGCGACTGAAACTGACCTAATCTTGTCTTCTCCAAGTTCATACATAACTCTCAGGTAATCCTCTTTTGAGATATCCATAATAAAGTTAAGTGCTCTTAACTTATATAAAAATATTATTGTATGCTTATACAATTTTCAAAGGACATCTATTAATAAAAAATTCAGCAATTTTATAAAGAAAGCCCTTTATTCATCCTCAATGAAAATTGTTATCCTTGATGGCACGCATAATAAAAATGGACGTACTCTGGCGTTGGTTAAAAGTTTTATCGAAGGTGTTAAATCAGTTACTAAAGCAGAAGTGAAGACATTTGATTTACTTAATGAAAATATTGAATTCTGTAAAGGCTGCAATAAATGCACAACTGACAAAGACCCTGTAAATGTCACATGCGAAATTTCAGATGACTGCCAGAAAATAAAAGAGGAGGCCTTAAAAGCAGACATAGTTGTTTTTGCAACCCCAATTTATGAATACGCTGTAAGCTCTGTAATGAAAAGATTTCTTGAAAGATGCCTAACTTTAGTTACATTCCGCTTTGGCCCTGCACCAAGGGCAAAACCAATTAAAGGAAGATATGGTATAATTCTTTGCACGTCTGGCGCTCCGCCGCCACTAAACTATTTAATGGGTATGACACGCTATCCTAAATTTATTCTCAGGCTTGCAGCTAAACTATTCCGCTGCGGGAAAATTAAGTCAATATATGATGGCGGGAACATCAATTATGAAAAGGCGAAAAAGCCCGGTGTTAAAGTTGCCAAAAGCTTTCAGAATTAATATTTTTAACACAAAATTATTTAAAATAACTCCCTTTTTCGGCCAATATGGATATCAGAGAAACTATAAGCAACTTAGAGCTTTCGCCTTTTGCTAAGCCATACCCCAGAAAAAACCCTTCCATATTAAAGACCAAAGATGCCAAGAAGGTGCATGAAAAACTTAGAAGAAAACTAAGTGAAAATTTTGTTTTCTCTCCTACCAGAAATATTCTTGACTCGATAGATATACCTGCATCAAAAGAGGAGATTAAGCGAAGGCAAGAAGCATTTAATACGGCAAAAGAATATGCAGATAATGTTTTTCTTAAGAAACTAAAGGCTCCAAAACCAACCTGGCGCCCGCCTTATGCAATAATTGTCGTAACTGAAGAGGAAGATATGTACGGCAGGCTAAAAAAAATGAATGTTCCGGTCAGCCTACTGGTCTCAGAGCATGATATTGAAGAGTTAAAGGATTATGAGATTGTCCAGCAAATAGAATGCGAAAAGTTTGGCAGGTACTTGGAGCAGCTTGATAATGTTATTTTTTTTGATAATCCCGGAGATATTTATTTAGAAAGATATCTTCATCAATTATCTGCATGGCATCATAATATTGAGGTTTTGGACGGGCATATGGATGTTTCACCCCTTAAGGAGCTATTGCATTTGCTTGAGTCTAATAAAATCCAATTTTCAAAAGAGGATGCAGAAAAAGAACTGGAGAATATTAACCAGGCGATTTCAGATAAATTAAAAAGCAGGCAGTTTGCAGGAAGCGATGTTTTCCAGATGCTTGATTCAGGCTCTCTTCCTGATGAGATTAAGGGGATTGTTGCTAATGAGATTAAAGACTCGGAGTTTCCAAACGAGATATTTATGGAAGGCCTTCCTGTAAAGCTTGACTATGAGGAACTAGACAAACAAATTAAAATGCAGGAGTCTTCTATTCATATTGCATTTGCTGAAAAGTTAAAAAAGCATAAGGACAAACTACATAAAGTTCCTGGGCTTATAAGAGAACTTGAGATTGAGATATTATTCAGGGATTTTTGCTCCATATTTAATACTACAGGAGGTCAATTTCCTGACTTTGGACAACTGCAGCTTGACAACTGCCGCAACCTTCTCCTTAAAAATCCCGAGCCGGTTAGTTTTTATCTGGACAAAGAAAACAGATGTTCAGTTCTCACCGGTGCAAACAGTGGCGGGAAGACAACATTAATTGAGCACATTATTCAGATAATTATCTTAGGACAACTTGGTCTTCCAGTTGATGGCAATGTTACAATTCCACAGGTAAAAGAAATATTTTATTTTGCAAAAAACAAAGGCAGCATGAACCAGGGGGCATTTGAAACACTACTCAATCAGATGGCATCTATTAAATCTGCAGAGAATGCAATTGTTTTGGCTGATGAGATGGAAGCAATAACTGAACCAGGTGTTGCAGCTGACATAATCTCTGCTTCTGCTGAATTTTTTATTGACAAGGGGTTTTACCTTGTCTTTGCAACACATCTGGGAAGAGAACTGCAAAATTCGCTTCCCGAAAAAACAAGAATTGACGGGATTGAAGCAACAGGCCTTGATGAAAAATTTAACCTTATAATCAATAGAAGCCCTGTTCTCGGTAAACTCGCCCACTCTACGCCCGAGCTAATAATTGAAAGGCTCGCGCAGAAAACAAACGATGAGTATTTTCGCCACCTGGAAAAAAAGATAAGGCGTTGAGTATTTTAAGAGGGCTTGCGTTGGCAAAATATGCCTGATTTGCTTTTCAAAATATTTATAAATTTGGATTTGGTTAAAATTTATATGAGAAGTGCGTTTATAGTCTTGTTTATGATTTTACTCGTGTCTGGATGCACAAAGACCCATGAGAAGGACTTTACTCCTGAAGATTTCTGTGAGGATAAAAAGGAGTATGAGGATCCTGACGATTTAAGGGATGAATATGATCAATGTCTCCTTTTCAAGGAAGAAGAGATCAGGGATAAGGAAAACTGTCGGGATATGTGCAGGGAGTACTGTGAAGAAGAGGGTTATACATTTCAAAGGTCATACACAGATTTTGCCGGGTGCCATTGCGTTTGCTCGGAAAAGATAAGGCTGAAAAATTAATATTTTTTGTCTATTACCCTGAAATATTCTTTGACTCTTGAAATTATGGAAGGGAGGATAAAATTTTCCACCCGTTCTTCAAATATTCTTTCAAGCTCGCCAAATTCAGTTATCCTGTATCTGTTTTTAATTTTTTCAGCAAAGCCCAGGTCTCTTAGTCGCTTAAGCTGGCGTCTGATGTTTGAAGATGCGACACCTACTAGTGGAAGGCCTTCATTTTGCCTTTTCTCTTTTACAAGCTCTTTGGTCTTTTCGCTGTCAAGCATTTTTGTGGCAGATTTTGCTTCAAGCAGTACATTTAAAACATCTACTATTATGTCCCTTGAATCTCCTGGCTGTAATAGCCCTACACTTAAGCAAAACTTCTTTAATATCTCTCTGGTGTCTGTTTGGTAAGGCATCTCATATTTTCTTAATACTATTTCAGCCAGAGGCTCTTCTTTTATGACTTTTCTTCCGGTCATTATTTCACCCCCGTTTTTGTTGAAATCATAGAACTATAAGGGTCTGTGACATTTATAAATCCCATGAGTGCTTGTCCAGTGGCCAGTCATTAGTATATTGTCCCAAATATCAATATATATGCTCATTATGAGCTGTCCAGTGGCTAACAAAAAGATTTAGTTTTTAAACAAAGTTATTGAGTTTTGTTAATGAAATTTTGGTAAGGAATTTTTGGAAAAATTCAAAGGGCATAAAATGGATACCACCGCAAGCTTTATAATGTAGCTGATTATCAGTCACTGGAAATGAGCGAATTTAAAAGGTGGCTTAAAAAAACCTGGAAATTTTTGTGGGATGATGATTCTGTGCTTAGCTGGATTGTTAATATTATTGTTGCCTTTATCTTAATCAAATTTGTAATTTACCCCGGGATTGGTTTTATGCTTGGGACAAGTCATCCAATTGTTGCCGTGGTTTCAGGAAGTATGGAGCATAAAACTGTGCACCCGTGCGATGATTATAATTCTGTGATGAATAGGTGCATGCAGCAGGATACTTCAACTTACTGGATATGCGATAAGGAATATGATTCTAAAAAAAATGTAGATTTTGATTTTTTCTGGGAGGCTTGTGGGGAATGGTATGAGAATAAAAATATAACAAAATCAGAATTCAATGAATACCCTTTAAAAAATGGTTTTAATACTGGTGATATAATCCTTTTAAAGGGCTCGCCACCTGAGGAAATCGAGAAGGGGGATGTAATTGTGTTCTATGCATCAAAAAATTATCCAATAATTCACCGTGTGGTTGAAAAGTATGAAGAGAATGGAACAATGCATTTTAACACTAAAGGCGATCATAATTCTGATGCGGGAACAGATGATAAAAAAATAACTTCAGAGCAGATTATCGGAAAGGCTACTTTAAGGGTTCCCTATGTAGGATGGATTAAACTGGGAGCTTACAGGATTATTCAGAATATTGTATATATATTTGCGTGAGGAGGAATGTAAAAATGATGTTTTGTCCAGAATGCGGCTCAATAATGAAACCAAACAAGGAAGGTATTATGGTGTGCGGGTGTGGTTACGAGCAGCAAAAAGGGAATAATACTAAATTAACAGAGAGCATGAAAGGGGGAAAAGACGTGGATGTTGTTGAGGAGGAGTTTGACCCATCTCCTGAAATAGATGCTGAATGCCCTAAATGCAAAAATAACAAGGCTAAGTTCTGGACTGTCCAGACAAGGGCCTCTGATGAGCCGGAAACCAAATTTTTCAAATGCACAAAATGCGGGTATACATGGAGGGATTATGACTGAGGATACTGAAAAAAAGGTCCCTGTTTCATTCTGGAAAAATTATAAAAAGGCCATGCAGGATTTACTAAAGCGAAAGGAAAAGATTATTGAGCAGTTAAAAGAAGAAAAGGAGCTGTGGAGAAAGACTGCTCTGAGGCAGGGAGAGGAAAATTCTGAACTCAGGAAAAAAATCAAATAGGTGTAGGAAGGCAGTTTTTTAATTCTAATTGGAATAATTTTATCAGTTATATTTTTTAATTGGAATTTTTCCTGACGAATAATATGAAAACACTTGATAAAATATTAAGAGAAAAATTTCCTTTCGCAACTAAAATAGAAAACTCAAGTGATGCAGCACTGTATTTTAATACTGCCTTTGGGACAAGAGATGACCCGCATTTTCTGATGACTACCGAGGATGGTTATCTTGTAAATTTTGGAAGGACTGCACTAATAAAGGCAATTCAGCAGTTGGAAGATAGCGGATTGCAAAATGTTGTTTACAGGGATGAGCAGGGAAATTTCCCGGGGCTTGACGAGGAAAAATTGAAAGTTATTGATAGGGCATACGACCTTGTACATTCAATGGACTTGGATAAAAACGAATACACTAGAATTTTTAAGGGGTTAAATGCCAATTATTTAACTGCCAGGTTTAAGGACTTTAACTTAATGAAAGGTCCAAGGGATATAATCCCTGATTATAACGACCTTATGGTTTTTATAAAGCTTTCCGACGGTTGCCTGAACAGATGCCTGCATTGTCCTGAAGCAGGGGGAATCAGGCTTTATTCAAAAAGTGATATAGAGGAAAATATGAAATTTATGAGAAGCATACAGATGAAATATCATGGCCCGGAAACAAGAAAACTAATGTATGAGGGGTTTTTGAATACCTCAGATTTACTGTGGTTTGAAAAATTAAAGTCTGATACAAATCCGTTTGAGATTACAGAAATGATGAAGGAAAATTTTCCAGAGCTTATCAGAATCGGCTCGTTTTTTGAGTTGCATAATGTTTTAGAGGTATGTAAAACAGGGAATCCCGATAAGCCTTATGATTCATCCTACCTCAAGGAACTTGCAGAGCGGGGTCTTACAAGAGCGTATGTCGGGGTTGAAACTGCTCATTATTTGGGTTCAGATTTGCTTGGAAAAAGCGAGTCTTACGAAACAAAAAGGCAGGGCTTAGAATTATTAAAGGAGGCAAAGATAGGGGTTAAGGCAATTCTTTTAATGGGTGCTCTGGGTACAGGGTTTTATGATGATCATGGCAGATTTCATTCTTCCAGGGAGGCCCTTGATGAGACAGCACTGTTAATGCATGAGACAAAGCCTTACAGGATCATGTATTCAAGGTTTTTGCCCTTAGAAAATTTACCTTTAATGGATTATTATGCTTCGGGAAGGATAATCCCTTATGAAGATAATTCAAAAATTGATGAAGAGATGGATTATATGTCAAACAGGCTCTTAGAAAAGCGCCATATAGGTCCAAATAAATGGCAGGGCAAAGAGCCGGAGCCGGTTATTGAGCCTGATTACGCAGATTTTGTGGAAGGGAGAAAAAGACTGGTAAGTTAATTATTTTTCCTTTTCAGAATATTCATTGGTATATTAACAATTAATGGTGTTGTGTCCAATTCTTTTAGGATTATTGAATGAACATAGTCAGGTATGTAAAATAACACTAAACTAGCTATTGAACCATTAAAACATACTTTTATATAGTCTCTTTACTTTTACCAGACTACATAATTTTGGAGGGGGTGTTTTGAAAATGGCAGCTGAAGTTGCAAGAAAAATGGTTGAAGATGCAGGTGTTGATGTTGATAAATTGTTGGACTTATTAGTAAAAAATGCAGCAGCAGAATTAACAACATTTTATTACTATACGATTTTGAGAGCAAACCTCATAGGTTTTGATGGCGAAGGGCTAAAGGCTGTTGCTGAAGATGCGCGGATTGAAGACAGGAATCACTTTGAGGCGTTGATGCCACGGATTTATGAGCTAGGAGGTAAACTCCCGGGGAATATGAAAGAGTTTCATGATATGTCCGCATGTCCGCCAGCAAAACTACCTGAAAACATGGATGTAAAAGAAATTGTGAAAGTCTTACTTAAGGCAGAGCAATGCGCTGTAAAAGGCTACACAGAAATCTGCAATATGACCGCTGGTAAAGATCACAGGACATATGACCTGGCATTGGCTATACTTAATGAGGAAATACAGCACGAGGCATGGTTCACAGAATTTTTAGGCAAAGGCCCGTCAGGACATTTCAGGAGGCCTGCAGGAAAAACCAGTCCTTTTGTCTCAAAATTTTTAGAATAATTTTTTTTACATTACATTAATAAAGTGCTACGTATGACTCTGATTAATGGAACAAGCAATAGTAATCCTTCCTGAAAAAAACAATAGAATTGAAAAGGTAAGAAAAAAGTATCTTCCTGACTATCATAAATATGAGCCGCATATCACCCTCGTCTACCCCTTTGATGTGGAGGAGCAGAATGCTCTCAATGAGCATATACAAAACTGCCTAAAGGAATTTAAACCGTTTCAGATAACACTTCATGGCTTGGGAGCGTCAGCCAAAGATTACTTCCTTTATCTTCTTGTAGAAAAAGGCAAAGAAGAGCTAATCCAACTGCACAAAAAGCTGAATTCAGGGATATTGGAGGGATTCAAAAATCCTGATATGCCTGACTACATACCTCATATCACTCTCGGAATATTTCAGGCAAAAACGGAACTAAATAATGCCATAAAAGAAATTTCGAAATTAAACCTTACTTTTACTACAACAATCAACTCAATCCAGCTTATAACAGTTGATAATGGGCATATGATAAACAAAAAAGAATTTCCATTAATTGATGATATTAATTAACTCTTCGGCAGATTCAATAGAATAATCAGCACACTCCTCTTCGCCTCCTGTGCCGTGTCCTCCCCTAAAAAATATCATCTGCAAATTTAAGTGGATTTTTGTGAGACTTACTACAAAATGGACTTCATCTCACATAAGTTGACTTAATCCTACAAAAATGTATTACTTAATAATTATACGGCTCTGCGCAGAAAATGCAGGTTAGCATCAATTCGTGCAGGGCTTTTTTGCTTATGTTTTAAGGGTAGAGGGGGTTGTCTATAAAAGATTGGCATTTTATCGACTTAGTCAATTAAATGGCTTTTTGAATAACAAAAATATTGCTAAGCAATTCTTTGTTCAATAAATGCTTTGCATTTATTTGAATCATTGTTGAATCATTGAATTCAGGCACTTGATATGATGATTAGGCCCGATTCAACGATATTTAATAATGTCGAGAAATTCCACCATTATTTTCATCTTACGCAGGTACGCCTCATAAGAGTAAATATAATTGCCCGAAACCGGTTTCTAACTCAAAACTAAATCGAGATTTCAAACAGAGCCTGGATTTTACAAAAATTTTTTAAATTAGAAGTTACAGGATATATTTAAAATGGACATCGCAATATTATTCAGGTTAACCGGAATTTTTGTTGGTATTTTGTTAGGAGTATTTTCAACACTTATTTTTATTAACACCCGCGGCGGTTCAAAGGGTTGGAAATACATTGCAGGGGCTGGAGTTATATTCTTCCTGTGGTCTATTACTCAGTTGATTTTTACTATGTTTTATGAATGGTATGAAATAAAGGTCTTTATGAGTTTTATTACATGGGTAGTTGTTGGAACTTTTATGCCCTTAGGATATATGCGGCTTGGTCTTGATTTCGGCCAAAAAATGCCGCGTTTTTTCAGCCCTAAGCCATTTCTTATAACAGTAGGGGTATTATGGGCGTTGCTCTTGATTCTTAACTTAGTGGTGATGCCATTCACTTCAATTTTACAGGAGATTGCAGGCGTGGCCCATATAATAATGACAGTAATGCTTTGGGCAGGAGCAGTTTATCCTGTATATCTCTTGTGGAAGGCATCAAGAAACTGGGTTTGGCTGTTCTTACTCTTGTTTGCAGTATTCCTCCCAATTGGCTCAGGACTTGGTTCTTACTCTCATGCATGCTGCAGCCATTCAGAAGAACAGTTTGAGGATGCATGTGCAGAGATCAGTGTACATTATGCTGATGTTGTTTACTTGCCTTGCAGTCAGGGAGCTCTTGGAGTTGCGAAATTATACAACCTTATAGAGTTGCCTTTTATAGTGCTCCTTGCGATAGGGCATATAGGCATCTGGAAGCAGCTAAGGTAATCCCAGATAAATATTTATAACTTTTATTTATTCTTCTCATTTATGGATTTTGATACAAAAAAAGAAAAAGCCTTATCTGTTGATAAAAGCAATAAAGGAAGTATTGATAAGAATATAAAAAAATTAGTTAACACTATAAACAACTTTAAAGATTTCTTTACCACAAGCTCCTGTGCAGGGAGACTGGTTGTAATAAAAAAACAGGGCAAAAAGACTAATTCAAAAATTTTATTTTGCTCTCACGAAAAGGTTAAAGAGCCTGAAAACATTATTGATGTTCTTGAAAATGATGGGAATGTATGGCTTATTTTCCAGCCTGCTATCCTTCATGTAAGCTCGCGTAATATTGAAGATGCAATATGGCTTTTTGGGCGGGCAAAACAGGCGGGCTTTAAAAGAACAGGAATTGTGTCAATAAAAACAAATCCTGTGGTTGAAATCATGGGGACAGATTATATTGAAACACTGCTTTGCGATAGTAATGGTAGGTATTACACCTATGAGGGGTTAAAAAAGCACCTTGAGTATGCGGAAGGAAAGTTTGATAAAAACCAGGCGAAAATTGATAATTTCGGGAGGCTGTTGGAAAATGATTAAATGCATTATATTTGACTGGGGAGGGGTTTGCACCAAAAGTCATCTAATAAAGAATTTTGCGCATAATCTTTCAGGGAAAGCTGGATTAAGTCCCCAAAAGATTGAAAATGCATTTATTGAAAAAGACACCTTATATGAGCTGGGTAAAATCTCAAGTGATGAATTCTGGAATAATTTTTCTGAGAAAACTGGCATAAATAAAGAAGCGGCCAAAAAAGAATTTGTACAAACCCAGAATGTGCGAGAGGATGTTATTAATTATATCAGGGAATTAAAGCAAATGGTGATTCTTTTAACTAATAATTATTATGAGCTGCTTATGCATATCAGGAAAAATTACCCCCTATTTGATAAGGTATATGCCTCATGTGAGGTTGGTATAAAAAAGCCAGATAAAAGAATTTTTCAGCTGGTGCTTGAGGATTATAATTTGAAGGGGGAGGAGTGTATTTTTGTGGATGATAAAAAGGAGAACCTGGAGCCTGCAAAAACTCTTGGTATGCATACTATCCTGTATACAAATCTGCAGGAGCTTGAGGAGAGAATAAGCACTCTTGTAAATGACAACAAAAAACTTTAAATACTACTGGCCTTAAAACACGCCATGGCAATTATATCTTTACATAACATAGATGCTGAGCAAAAAAGAGTGGTGGATGGTAAGATTATAGCTCTTTCTAAACTATCACAAAAATTTCATATTCCACAGGGATTTGTTGTAACAAGTGAAGTCTTTGAATACTTTTTAAAGCACACCGGCCTGAAAAACAGGGTGCAGAATCTGACAGGTGTTATTAATCCTGGGAATGATGAAAAACTTCAAAATATTGCCAACGAAATTCAAAAGCTTATTGTAAGGGGACAATTGCCTGAAGATGTAAAAGCTGCACTAACTGAGGCCTATCAAAGCATTGAACTTGATGAAGCATCACCTGTAGAAGACCTAATGGAGACTAAGGAGCCATTAGTTGAGCTTGAAGCCTCTCCGGTGAATTATCTGGATGAAGGTATTTCAATGTATAATGTTAGTAATTCTGAAAGGTTTATTGAAGGTTTTCTTTCATGTTACGGCCTCCATTATTCTGCCAGTGCAATTAAAAAAAGACTGCAACATGGACTTGAAGACAGAGGAGTTTCAGTTGCAGTTAAAAAAACACTTTCTCCGCAAATATCAGGGAAGGTGAAACTTAGCGGAAATATTATTATAGTTGAGGCTGTGTTTGGATATTATGCAGATGAGGTAAAAGAGGAGGCTGATGTCTATAAAATCGACAAGGAATCCTTTGAAGTTCTCGAGAGAAAAAGCCGCGGTCAAAAATCTATTGCAAAGGTGAGTGACGGCAGAGTATATGTTGAGGCAAATTTTACTGATAAACCCAAGCTTGATGCTTCTTTAGAAGACCTTGGAAAGGCATTCAGCGAAGTATTTAATTTTCTTGAAGACGGCTTTAACGAGTTTGAATTCAGTATTGTAGACAAGCAATTATACATTAATAAAGTTAATTATGAAGAAAAGGAAGAGGAGTTCTACACTGATGAGAGCTTTTATCAGGAAGCCGAATACGAGCAAGCAGAGCAGCCTGAAGAAGAAATGAATATTTTCAGTGCGTTTAAAAACCAGCCGGAAAATCCATACTATTCCCGCGAAGAACCCGGTGAAGTGTCTTTAGAGTCTGCAAGACATGCGCTTGGGCATGCGGTTATTGAATGTGAACTAATGCTTATAAAAAAATTGGCGGACTCTTACAGAGAAATTTTCAGGGAGGAGCCCTCCACATCTTTATTGGGGATGGCTGATGCAATATCTGAATATAAAACTGTGCCGCTATTAGATGACCTAAAAAAGATAAGTGAGATAAGCAGGAGATTTACAAGAGAAGGAAGACCGCCTAACACTTTGGAAGTAAAATTTGTTTTTGAAAAATCACAGGCATTTATTGACCAGTTTCAATAACAATAATATTTCTTGTCAT
Organism: Candidatus Nanoarchaeia archaeon; assembly: GCA_048618745.1. Taxonomy (GTDB): domain Archaea; phylum Nanobdellota; class Nanobdellia; order Woesearchaeales; family DSVV01; genus CAZBGG01. The sequence goes on along the minus strand of JBMCCQ010000009.1, from coordinate 9,107 downwards.
TGACTTATGGATATACCATGAGAATTTTTTCGTTATTTTTAAACCCGCCTTTTTTATTGGGCTCTTGTAGTTATAGAAGCTCGGGAACACAACAACTGCTCTTTTCAAAAGCTTATTGGCTAACACCTCCAAAAACTCACCATATAAATTATTCAGCTCGTTTGCGGTACTTGATTTGCCATAGGGAAGGTCAGTTAAAATATACCTTGATTTTTCGAGTTGAAGAGCGTCTTTTTGTAAAAGCTTAAAATCTTTTATATTATAATAAGTCAGATTTTTTCTGCATTTTTCAAGCATTTTTTGGGAGATATCATATCCAGTGCATTTTAGCCCCATTAAGCCTGCTTCGATAAGTAGTCCTCCGCCTCCGCAGAATGGGTCGATTATTCTCCCTCTCTTGATACCTGTCAGATTTACAAGAGCTTTTGCAAGCTTTGGATGAAGTGATGTGGGGTGGGGGGCAGGCCTTTTGTGGTTTTTTCTTTCTTCCAGATTATCAGTATTTTCCCATACTCTTTTTGTTACGTAGGCAGTATTATTGTGCAGGAATATTTCAATTAAAGCTTCAGGGTTTTTCATTTGGGCTGGTTTTCCTGTGCGCCTGTGGATAATTCCGGCAATTATTTTTTTGTCAATGTAGGTTTTATCAAGTCTTACTGTTTTTACACAAAAATTAGTTACTTTCCAGCTGAAATTTTCTGCATTTTTTTTAAGTTTATCTATTGGACTCGTAAATAAAAGTTTGCCTGCAGTTCTAGTCATTGCCAGCCTGTCAAGGTTTTTTCTCTTGCTAGGGGCAAAACATAAATTTTCAATCCTTTCAGTATCTTCTCCCAAGAAGGCATCTAGTTCTGCTTTGGCTAACGTAATATTTTCCTTTGATAAAAAAAATAACATTTTAGAAAAAGATTACTGGGTTTTCTTCTTTTTCTTGGATTTTTTGATCTCTTTTTCAAGGTTTAACTCATCGAGAAGCTCCTTGTATCTGTTTCTTATTGTAACTTCTGTTACCCCTGCTACATCTGCAACCTCTCTTTGGGTTCTTTTTTCGCCGTGAATTAAAGCTGAGACATACAGGGCAGCTGCAGCAATACCAGTAGGCCCCCTTCCGGAGGTTAATTCGGACTTTTGCGCAGTCTCCAAGATTTCTATAGCTCTTGATTGCGTCTCAGCCTTAAGGTTAAGTGAAGAGGAAAACCTTGCAATATAGTCTGCGGGGTTGCTTGGCAAGATGGTAATTCCCAGCTCCCTAGTTACAAACCTGTATGTTCTTCCAATTTCCTTTTTTTCAATGCCTGACGCTTCGCTTAACTCATCCAGGGTTCTTGGTACATCATGCCTTCTGCATGCTGCATACAGGCTTCCTGCAACAACACTTTCCATGCTTCTTCCTCGGACTAGGCCTCTTTGCACAGCAAGTGTATAAATCCTGGCTGCTTCTTCCTCGACAGATTCAGGGAGTTTTAAATAGGAGCTTACTCTTTTAAGTTCTGCTAACGCAAGCTTTAAGTTTCTCTCAATAGCTGTAGAAATTCTGTATTGCCATTTTCTTAATCTGAAATATTTGTTTCTTTCCTTGTTTTTAAGCTGGTAAAGGTCTGCTTTTCTCCCTACTTCAGTTCCAAGGCCACGGTCATACTGGGTGTAGGTCATTGGGGCTCCTGTCCTTCTTTTTTGCTGCCCCTTGTCGTCTTCAAACTCTCTCCATTCCTGGCCGAAGTCAACCATCTTGTCTTCAATTACAAGACCGCATTCTTTACATATAACCTCTCCTTTCTCCTTGTTCCAGAAAAGATTAATGCCACCGCATTCAGGGCATTTCTTTACATAATGTGCCATTTAAGGTACCTCCGAAATTAATATTTAATCAGGGTTTAAAGTTAAATATATTTTGAAATTTGATTAAATTTATAAAGAGTATTTATCAAGAATTTATAAATCTTTCCCTTTATCTATAGTATGTCCAAAATCTTTTTATACTATTGAATGCAGGCTTATAAAAAGCTTTGCAAATTTTTGGAAAAAGGGATGTATAAATGAGTCTTGAAATAATTTTTCAGTATACTGTATTTGTGTTGGTAGGTATCGTATTGGTTTTGTTTTCAAGACGCCTGAGACTGCCGGGCGAGCTTTTGCTGATAGGTTTTGGTCTTTTTCTGGGTTATTTAAAGGAGATGACTGGTGCATTTCAAATTTCAGCAGTCTATATTAAACCCATTGTGGTAATTGCACTTGTTGCTTTTGTTTTCAGCAGTTTCTTAAAAATAAATCCGAGTTCCTTTGATCATTTATCAAAACTGGCTCAAAGGCATTTAATTACGCTAGTTTGCTTATCTGTTTGTGTCTTGGGTTTTTCTTACTGGTATCTCTCAGGCGATTTAAAGGGTGCACTGTTATTTCCTTTTGTGATGCTGCCAGTATATTTTCGCCCGTTTTTTCAAAGAGAAAAATATCACAGGAAAAAAGTGCTTGCTCTTTTGCAAAAGGAACAGAAGTTAATTGCACCAATCGCCCTTCTTTTGCCGTTTATCTTAGTAAATGCCTTTTATGACGTAGGGCAGGGGATTTTTAAGGTGTTTGCTTCTCCTGTTTTGGGTTTGTGCGTTGGTGTACTGTTGGGTGTAGTCTTTATGAGAATACATCACCTTAAAAGTATAACCTATCCATTAGTTTTTGGTTTCAGCCTTATAGCCTATGTTCTTGCAGTATTTATGAATGGAAGCGGTGTTGTGGCTGCGGGTTCTTTTGCCCTTTTTTATGCGGGTTTTCATGTTAGGGAGAGAAAAGAGGTAATGAGGTTTTCTGAGCAGATTGCAGATACCCTTGGAGTGATTGTCCTTATTGTTTTGGGTTATATAATTTACCCGCTCAGTCTTTATGTATTAGGGATTTCGTTTGGCTTTTTCCTGCTAATATTATTAATGAGGTTTGCATCGGTTGTTTTTTCAGAGCTTTACTGGAAGGAGAAACTCTACATAGCACTCGACTGCAGAAAACAAGCCTTAACGGGAACAGTGTTGCTTGCAATAGTTACATTGTTTCATGATTTTTTTATCCTTGTGCAGGTTGCAGCAATAATTGTTATTTACTCTGCCTGCACCGGGTTTCTTGTAAAGCAGTTTATGTATAGGGGGGATGATATATGAATATAAAGCTAGGGCCAGGCGGTACCGCGGGATTAGGGTATGATAATGGAATTTCCGAGATAGCCAGAAGGGGCTTAACGGCACTTGAGGTTGAGTTTACATATGGTGTAAGGATGTCAAATGAAAAGGCCAAAGAAGTAGGGGAGTTAGCAAAAAGACATAATGTTTCTTTGTCTGTTCATGCGCCTTATTATGTAAATCTTGCTTCTCCTGAAAAGCATAAGGTAAAGGCATCAAAAGAGCGTATCCTGCAAAGCTGTGAGAGGGCAAATATGTTGGGTGCCAAGTATGTTGTCTTTCATCCCGGCTTTTATCAAAAAATGCCTCCTGAGGAGGTGTATGAGCTTGTCAAAGGCCAGATACTGGAAATACAAGAGGACATTAAGGCAAATGGATGGGATGTGAAACTTGCTCCCGAAACTACGGGTAAGCCTTCGCAGTTTGGCTCAGTTGAAGAGCTGATGAGGCTTCATAAGGAGACCGGTTGTCATGTGTGTGTTGATTTTGCGCATCTTAAGGCAAGAAACCAGGGAGATGTTGATTACAATGAGATTATTGAACAGGTAAGGACATTGGGGCATATTCATGCACATTTTTCAGGCATAGAATGGGGTGAAAAGGGAGAGAAAAAGCACTTAATAACACCAGAGGATGCAATTGAGCCTCTGGCAAGGACAGTAACTGAGAATGCGCTTGATATTACTATAATTAATGAAAGCCCTGAACCTATTGAAGATGCAGTTAAGATGAAAGAGGTTTTTGAGAAACATATGTAAGGGTAGCAATAAAAAAAGTTAAATACCCTTTATTTTCTCTTTTCTTTATGAAAGACAGAATTTTTGTTTTAGCACTTGAAAATGCAGTTAAGTTTAATGGGAAGGCTAATCCTAAAGCAATTATCGGAAAAGTTGTTGCAGAGTTTCCTGACGCTAAAAAGGATATGAAGTCGACCATGCAGGCAATACAGGAAGTTGTGGATGAAGTTAATTCTATTCCCTTAAATGAGCAGGAAGCCATGCTTAAAGAAGTTTCTCCTGCCTCGCTTCAAAAGGAGAAAAAGGAAAAAAAGCTTGACCTTTTCGGTTATTTAAAGATTCCAAAGGATGCAAAAGTCCGTACTGCTTTTCCGCCTGGTGTGGAGAAATATCCTCATATAGGACACGCGAAGGCATACCTGATAAATTATTTTCTTGCAAAGGAGTACAACGGAGCATTTTCTTTGAGGTTTGAAGACACAAATCCTGAATTGGTTGAAAGTGAATTCTATGATATTATGAAAGAAAATTTCGGATGGCTTAATGCAAAATGGGACGAGCTTTATTATGCCTCTGACTTTATGGAGGATTATTATAAATATGCACAAAAACTGATTAAGGATGACAAGGCGTATATGTGTTTTTGCGAGGGGGATAAAATAAAAGAAGGCAGGCAAAAGGGCCTGGAATGCGAGTGCAGAAAGCAAAGCCCAGAAAAAAACCTCAAAATTTGGAAGGATTTTTCTTCATATGAACAGGGAGAAGTGATTCTGCGCCTGAAAATTGACCTGCAGCACAAAAACAGCACAATGCGGGACCCTTCTATCTTCAGGATAAACAAAACACCGCATGCAAGGCAGGGAGACAAATACAAAGTCTGGCCTACTTATGACTTCCAGACTGCAATTGCTGACGGCATAACAAATATTACTCATAGGTTAAGGAGTAAAGAGTTTGAAATGAGGCGTGAACTTCAGCAGTGGATTCAAAAAGCCTGCGGTCTTCCTGTGACTGTAATTGATGAATTTGCCCGCTTTAATATGGAAGGAGTTTTAAGCTCAGGCAGGATAATAAGAGAAAAAATAAAAAGCGGTGAGCTTGTCGGCTGGGACGACCCAACCTTAACTACAATTGTAGCGTTAAAAAGACGCGGGTTTCAGCCAGAGGCAATAAAAAATTTTGTAATCAGCACAGGGATAACAAAATCTGAGTCAACAATTACATGGGATGACCTGGTAATGCATAATAAAAGGCTTCTTGATAAGAATGCCATGAGATACTTTTTTGTCCGCGACCCGGTTTTGGTAAAAATAAAGAATGCACCCGAGGCAAATTTTGAATTGAGGCGGCATCCAGAGGACTTAAGCAAGGGTTATCGGAAGTTTCATACAACTGATGAGTTTTACTTATGCAAAGAAGATGTGGAGGATTTAGAGGAGGGGGATATTGTAAGACTCATGGACGGCTTTAACTTTACAAAAACAAAGGAAGGTTATGAGTTTTATTCGCATGAGCTTGAGGATTACAAGCAGAAAGGGAAAAGGGTTGTGCACTGGCTCCCCTGCGATGATGAATTGATTAAAGCCAGTATTATGATGCCTGACAAACAAGTAGTTGAAGGGTTTGCAGAAAAAGAAATTGTTAATGTAAAAGTAGATGAAGTAGTGCAGTTTGAAAGGTTTGGATTCTGCCGTCTTGATGATAAAGAGACGATGAGTTTCTGGTTTACTCATTAAGATTATTAGCATAATTTTATGTAAATCATTTGCATTTATTATGGGCATTTTATGGATATTTCTAAAAAATGGTATAAAATAAAAGAAAAAATTATAAAGTATTTCTTCCTATAAATTTGTAATGGGCAAATCTGATGAGGAAAAAGGTGCAAATAGTTATAATGATAGGGATAATCTGGGGAAAATAACTAAGCCCACAATTGTTCATGCTGAAGACGGCAAAACATATCTTATAAAGCCTGACCCGGAAGGCGGAAAACCCACGTTTGAAGAGATAAAATCTCATGAAAAAAGAGATTTGGATAAGATAGGTAAGTACTCAAGGAGAGCTTTTGTGGCATTAGGCACATTGGCAGCCCTTGGTGCATATAAAAAGTGGATATGGGAGCCTGCAAGATATCTGGGTAAAGCAACAGACCTTGGCCTAAATGTGGGAGAGAGTGTAAAGAATCTTACAAAGGATACTGTAAATAAAATTACTCAAAGAATAGGTTATGAAACTAGGCTGGAAGCAATTCAAAAAGAAATTGATATCTCTGACAGGTTAATGGAGAAGTTCCAGGAAGTCTATAAAGACAGGCATTCTCTTTTTGAGACATTCAGACGTGCTGGAAATGACCTTGAATCTATGGAAGTTGAGGTTTATGAAGATTTAATTGATAAAGATACTTATCAAAAATTAAAAAATTCCACCACGCATAAAACCCATATGGAAATATATGAGATAATGAGGAGTTCTGTTGAAAAAATTAAGGGAAGAAAGCATATTAAAGATTCTGAATACATTGATGCTTACCTTGATTTGCATAAGGGAAAAGAAGATTTACTTAATGTAATTAGGGGATTGGAAGAAAAACTTGAAGATGCATACCAAAATCCTGACCAGGAAAAACTTGAGAAACTTATGAATGACTATATAATTGCTCATGCTGCTCAGACTAAAATCAGGAAAAAAATCTCTGAAGAAGGAATAAATGAGATTATTTCTGAAGAAATGAAAAATATTGACAGTCAGCTTCAAGAGGAACTGGGAGATAACTACCAAAAATACATAGAAGCCTATAAAGACGGTTTCAGATTTGAAAAGGCAACCCCCCTAGCAGGTGCAGGAATAGTTTCAGCAGGGGCTATGTATATTGCCAATAAATTAGGAAAATCTCTTGAATATATAGTTAACCTTGGTAAAAGCGGACAAAAAATAAGCAGAAGGGCCTTTTTGACTAGCTGGCTAAAGGGTCTGAAAAAGGATTCAGAAGGAAAATATACAAATGATTACAAGCGCGGAGGATACGAAAAATGATAAAAGATTTGAAAATACATGATGCCCTTGTATGCAAAAAGGACATGCCTATTGTTGAGGCTGCAAAAATTTTAAGAGACAATCATCGTAGACATTTATATGTTGTCGACGATGACTACAGCCTTATCGGAATTGTGTCTCCGGTTGATATTACATCAAAGGTTGTTGCAGAAGGTTATGACCCTCATTCATTATTTGTCAAAGACATTATGAATAATGAGGTGGAGAGTTGTGATGTGAATCAAAAAGCTGAATTTGCAATGAAAATAATGCTTGAAAGAAAGCTTTATACTTGTCCGATAACAGAGGGTTCAAAATTTTTGGGAGTAGTGGATTATGAATCTGTTGCAAACAAAATTACCGAAAGGATCGAGGTTTAAAATGAGTCTTGAGGATATTGTTTCAAAAGTCAGGGAAAATCTAAGAGGTGTAAAGGATTATTTTAGTGTTCCTCAAACAGTTGATAATATGCAAAAATATGCACTTAGCCATTATCTTAGTGATGATGAAAAAAAAAGGCTATTTGAGGGCAAGAGTCCGGATGAAAAACAAAAGCTTTACGAAAATCTTAGTGAAAAGCTTAATAACAGTATTAGCAAATATCAGGACAACTTAAATAATCTTGGTGTAAAACTGGGTAAGACTACTGGCGCCGGTTCTGTTTTGTATGATGCATATAATTTATGGAATGGTATTCCTGGCGAAATTTATGCACCCTTAAAGTATGGGTTAGTTACAGGCAAGACTTTGGTTGAAGCACCATCAATGTTGAAATATTTTTCTAAATCCAAAGACCTTAAGGGTGTCGCTGAATATGCTGGATCAAAGGCATTACACACAATGGTGCCGCTTTTTGGGTCGCTCTTTGATAGAAATGTTGCACAAAGAGTAATAAAGAAAGGTGCAATCAGAGAAGCTGTTAATGATTTCCTTAAAGAGAATGAAATTTACAGAAAGCCACTCTATAAGAAACTCTATGACCGTGTTAAGGATGTTGCAGGGCCAATTAAACCTAAAAAATCAGCTTATTCACCTGCTTACATATAGCCAACACTGGATAAGAATTTCATAATAGGCCATAAACTAAGAAAGCTTTAAATAATTTTAATTGGCCCTTTGTTAACATGCAACCAAAAATTGATTTGCTGTGGAGTGCATAAATTTATTCTAGATTTTACTATATTCAAGCGTCTAAGGGGTTTCTGGCGGATTTAATACATTCAGGGTTAAACAGATTAAAGCAATTATCTTTTACAAAAAACTACGAGGTCTTAGACATGAGTAAATATTTCGATGAATTAGGCGGACATATATTCCGGAGGGTTTAAGGGAAAGCCTGAATGAAATAGCAGAAAACTACGAGGAAATTAAGGATATAAAAGAGTTTCAGAATGAGTTTGGGCAACTGCCGCAAAATTATGTAGGAAGACAAAGCCCCTTTTATTATGCAAAAGAGCCTATTAATTTTCTTGGTTTTAAAGTTAACCTTAAAAGAGAAGCCCTAAAGCATCTTGTGGAAAACTCCCATGTATATTAGCTTCTGGGAAGCGTTGTAGGCCCCCTCCCTTATCCTACAATGGTGCGGGATTTTAGGCATTATTGGTAAAGAGACAAAGCAGCAGATAAAACAAATTCAAGGAAGGCTCCCTGATTGTTTAGTTGCTTGTGTTGGTTGCGGCAGTAATGCAATGGGGCTTTTTAGTGATTTTGTCGATGAGGATGTGAAAAAGATTGCAGTGGAACCCGCGGGATTTGGCCTTGAGACTGGTAAACACGCAGCCTCTTTAACATTGGGAGAGCCCGGAACTATTCATGGCTTTAAGTGTTATGTCCTCTTAAATGAAAATGGAGTGCCTGCAGATGTTTATAGCATTGCATCAGGCCTTGATTATCCAGGGGTTGGCCCTGAGCCAAGCATGCTCAAAAAACACAGAGGCTTGAGAACGTCACAATAACTGACAAGGAAGCCTTAGGCGCCTTTCATCTTTTGAGCAGGAAAGAGGAATAATTCCGGCGTTAGAAAGCAGCCACGCTGTTGCTTATCTGCAAAAAATGAAGGATGAGCTTGATGAGAGTTCTGTTGTTGTTAATCTTTCAGGCCGGGAAGACAAGGATGTAGAAACTGTTTTTAATATTGGGGAGTGATATTTTGGCTTTTTCCAATAGTTTG